>CAYUAO010000001.1:0-8095 GCA_964442775.1 uncultured Halothiobacillus sp.
GAGCCGGCCCGAAGGGCTAGGCCCAGGGATGGACCTCGCGACGCAGCAGATGTCCGGCTCAAGGCGCGCCCTGCCGGGCTTGAGCCGCCCGCGCTCTGCGTTGCGTCGTCTTGGCGTGGCCGCCCGCACGCCGGCGACTACACGCCTTGTTCACGAACGGCTCGCCAAGCCAGAGTGACATCCGATTCGTGCAGAGTTTCCCTAGTGGTCACCAGGATTCAAGTGCGGGTCTTGCGGGCCGATAACCCGATCAGGGGAAAGCGAGGAATCGAGCATGAGCTTCACGGTCTTTGGGCGCGGAGTCAGCGACGGGCTGACGATCGACGAGGCGACGTCGCCCAGCCTGCTGCGAGCGCCGCAGATGGTCGAGCCGCCGCCGGCCGTGCGCGAGGACCAGGCCGGTACGCCTTTCGCGCGTGAACGAGAAGAGGGCGGAACGAGGCGCGACTCGGAGGGGGCGAAGGGCGGTGACTCGCTGCGCGCCTACCGGGAGACGGCCGGGCAGGTCAACCGGGAACCGTCGCCGGTATCGGTGGCCGAACAGATCATGTCGCGCCCGGCGCTGACCGTCCGCGTCGACGACACGGTGGGGCGGGCACGCGACCTGATGGCCGAGCGCCGTATCGGCCTGTTGCCGGTACTGGGAAATGACGGGCGCATCGAGGCGATCATCACCCGCGGGGACATCACGCGACAGCGGATTCGTTATTCGGATCTCGCCCGCATGCCTGTGGGGGCGATCGCCCACTTCGAGGTGCTTACCGCCGGGCCCAGGACGAACATACGCGAACTCGCCCGGGCGCTGCTTGAACAGGACATCCGCGGCATGCCGATCGTCGACCAGGACGAGGACCCGCCGCGGGTCGTCGGCGTGGTCACCCGCAGCGACATTCTGCGGGCCCTGATCAACTACGCGCCGCTGGAACTCTGGTTGTAGGACACGCGCCGATCGAGGTTCAGACGGCCGACGCCGTGCCTTGTTGTCGTGCCAGTTCGCAGCTGTCGGCGTAGGCGTCACGCATCAGGTTGAAACAGGTCGCGAGGAACAGGCTCTGCAATTCGACGAATTCGTCGAAGGCCTCGCGTTCGGCCTGGTCGCCGCCCTCGGCGCTGGTGATCAGGGTGTCGGCTGACTGGTGCATCTTGATGTGCAAGTCGTGGACGTTCTCGAATTCGCCTTCCCGTCCCGGCGGGGCACCATGGGTTTCCAGGAAGCGGCCAAAGCGGCATTCGTGCTCGCTCAGCGTCGGCCTCGGCGTGTCGTAGAGCAGCACCGCCATGATCCGGGAGTACCAGTCGAAGTGCCAGTAGGTGACTTCTTCGAAGCCGTCGATGAAGGCCTGGTAGTCGAACGGTTCCGGCAGGTGCGTGGGCGATGGACTCATGAGGATTTCACTTGCGATCTAGGGCGAAGGGCCAGTTTAGGGAATGACTGCCCGAATCGCCAAGCCAGAGTGGCATGGCATTCGTGCAGAGTTTCCCTTGAGAAGGGACGGGATTCGATCATACGGAGATGACGAGAGTATGTCCCCGTGTCGAATCAGTTGTCGAGCAGGCCGGAGAGGTAGGCCAGATCGATCACCCCGTCATCGGGAGCGGGGCCCGACAGGGTCCTCGCCGGTTGTCCCGGCTCGCCGAGCTGCGTATGCACCGCGATCGCCTCGTCGAAGTCGTCATCGGCGGTGTAGTCGTTGATGGTGACCACCACCGGCACGCCGGCTGCGCGGGCGGAGCGTACCCCGTTGGCGGAGTCCTCGATGGCGATGGTCTCGCTCGGAGCGAGGTTCATTCGTTCCAGGCACCAAGTATAGATGTCCGGGGCGGGCTTCTTGGCCGGGACGATGTCGCCGGCGGCGATCAGCTCGAACCACGCCGGGCTGTCCTCGCCCAGGGTGGCGCGCAGTAGTCCGGTCACGTTCTCCGGCGTGGTTGTCGTGGTGATGGCCAGCCGCATGCCCGCGGCGCGCGCCTCGTCGATCAGTCGCTCGACGCCGGGTCGGAGCGGGATCTCGCCGCGTTGCAGCAGGTCGAGGTAGTGCGCGGTCTTGGCCTTGTGCAGGCCGGCGATCCAGGCGCTCAGGTCGTCGACCTCCGGCCGTGCCGGGGCATGGGTCTCGATGAAATGGCGGATGCGCTCCTTGCCCCCGGTCACCGCCAGCAGTTCCCCGTAGGTGGCCACGTCCCAGTGCCAGTCGAGCCCGGCGTCGCGGAAGGCGAGGTTGAAGGCGACGCGGTGGCCGTCGCGCTCGGTGTCGGCAAGGGTGCCGTCGACGTCGAAAAGGATCGCTTGCAGCATGCGGAGTTCCAACTTTGGTTACCATTGGCCCCGTTCCCGGAACGGGGCGACGAATCAAAACGAGCGAGAGTCTACGCAATGCGCAAACGACCGGCCAGTTCCGGTGCCCGCTGGATCGCGGGTGGCTGGCAACTATTGAAGACGCGACCCGGCCTGGTGATCGGCAGCGTGCTGCTGATGTACCTGCTGGTCTTCCTGGTCAGCTTCGTGCCGTTGATCGGCATGGGGGCCGGCTACCTGATCGCCCCGATCCTCGGCGGCGGGGTCATCGTGATCTTTGCGAGGATCGCGGAGATCCTCGAGCGGGCCGAGGAAGAGCCGCTCGCCCGCGAGCAGCCGATCGGCTTCGACCTCCTGTTTTCGCAGTTCTCCGGGCAGGCGCCCTGGCGGCCTCTGCTGGGACTCGGCGGGGTGACCATCCTGGTGAACCTCCTCATCCTGTTCCTGCTGGCGACCTTTCTCACCGCGGCGATGCCCGAGGGTGGGATGGCGGCGCTCAACGACCCCGACACGTCCGACAGCGAGCGGTTGTCGCAGTTGCTGCCCATCCTCACCTCGGGGTCGGCCATGGGGATCTGGCTGGCGGTAATCGTGATCTACGTGCTCTATCTCTCGGCGATGCTGTTTGCCATTCCGCGCGTGGTGCTCGCCCAGGCGAGTCTGACCGCGGCGCTGATGACCAGCTTTCGCGCCGTGTGGATCAACTGGTTGCCGATGTTGATCTTCGGCCTGATCTGGCTGGCCTTGTTCATGACCATCCCGCTGACCGCGGGCCTGAGCGCGATCCTTCTGGTGCCCTGGGCGTGGGCGGCGCTGTATGCCGCCTATGTCTCCATCTTCCCGGCCGAGCAGGCGCCCGTCGCCGAACCCGATTCGGAGGAAGACGATCGGATCGCCCCGGAGGACTGAGGCACCCTCCGGCGAGGCCGGGCAGTGATGGCGACGGGCAAACAAAAAGGCAGCGTGGGACACGCTGCCTTTCGACGTTCTCGACCCGGCACGGTTGCCCGGTCACGCGTCGTGATCAGTGCTCGTGGCCGTCCGGGCCGTGGACGTGACCGTGCTCGATTTCTTCCTCGGAGGCCGGACGCACGTCCTTGACCTCGACGTCGAAGTGCAGGGTCTCGCCGGCCAGTTCGTGATTGCCGTCGAGGGTGATCTCGTCGCCGTTGACTTCCTTGATGGTCACCACGGTGACGCCGCCTTCGGTCTGCGCCTGGAAACGCATGCCCGGCTCGATCTCGTCGACGCCCTGGAACATCGAGCGCGGCACGGTCTGGATCATCTCCTCGTTACGCTCGCCGTAGGCATCGGCCGGCTCGATCGAGACGCTGAGGCTGTCGCCCACCGACTTCTCGTCGAGCGCCTTCTCAAGGCCCGGGATGATGTTGTGGTGGCCGTGAAGGTAGGCCAGCGGTCCGGTCTGCTCGGAGCTGTCCATGACCTCTCCGGCGTCGTTCTTGAGGGTGTAGTCGATGGAAACGACGTGGTCGTTCTGAACTTGCATTGATCTGCCTCGCGTGGACGGCTGTGAATGTCGGGAGACTCCCGAATCCCTCTGCGACATCAGGATCGACGGGAGGTTCCCGGTCGCGCGGCCGGGGCTAGCGCGTGCTGAGGTGATAGAAGTGGTTGGTGGCGGCGACGAAGCCCGACGGGCTGCCGCAGTCGAAACGCCGTCCCTTGAACCGGTAAGCGATCACCTTGCCTTGTTCGGCCTGCTCGCGCAAGGCGTCGGTGATCTGGATCTCGCCGCCGGTGCCCGGGGGCGTGCGGCGCAGGATGTCGAAGATGTCCGGGGTCAGGATGTAGCGTCCGATGATGGCGAGGTTGCCCGGCGCCTCGGCGGCACTGGGCTTTTCCACCATCTCGCTGACCTGGATCACGTCGTCGTCGATCGGGGTGCCGCCGATCACGCCGTACTTGTGGATGTCCTGTTCGGGCACTTCCTCGACCGCGATCACCGAGCACTGGTGGCGCTCGTAGATGGTCGCCATCTGCGCCATGATCCCGACGGGCGAGCCGACGCAGAGATCGTCGGCCAGCACCACACCGAACGGCTCGTGGCCGATCAGCCGCTCGCCGGTGAGGATGGCGTGCCCCAGTCCTAGCATCTCCAGCTGGCGGGTGTAGGAGAAGGTGCAGTGTTCGATCAGTCGGTCGATCGAGGCGAGCAGCGACTCCTTCTTGGTGCCGCGGATCTGGTGCTCGAGTTCGTAGTTGACGTCGAAGTGGTCCTCAAGCGCCCGCTTGCCACGCCCCGTGACCATGGCCATCTGGGTCATGCCGGCCTCGAAGGCCTCCTCGACACCGTACTGGATCAGCGGGCGGTCGAGGATCGGCAGCATTTCCTTGGGCATGACCTTGGTGGCGGGCAGGAACCGGGTGCCGTACCCGGCGGCGGGAAACAGACACTTGTCGATCATCGTCAGTCCTCTGGTTCGCTGTTTGCTTGTTCGGGGATCTCGTTACGAGCCACGCTGTTGCCGGCCTTGATGTGGCGGGTCTTGAGAAACCGTCGGCGCTTGATGCTGTGCCACCAGGCGGCCAGGAAGGCAACCGTGGCCGCGACGGCGATCAGCAGGTGCCAGCCGCGATCGGCGGCCACGGCCCAGGCATCGGTCGCCGAAATCAGCAGGTAGAACAGCGCGATCAGCGCCGCCCAGATCATGGTCTTGTAATGCCCGCGCCACAGGCCGGGCAGCACGATGACGGCCGGGATCAGCATCAGGGCCGTGGTCAGGCCGGTGGGGCGGATCTCGGCGCGACCGGCGAGCAGCAGGCCGAGATAGCCGGCAATCACGCCGACCAGGCCCAAAAGCATCAGCCGCAGCGGCCAGATCGGCAAGTCCTCGCTGGTGTATCCGGCGAACATCAGGTCAGCTGCCCCGCGATCGCGGCCACCCGAGCGCCGAGTGCGCGGGTCAGTTCGCGCTCGTCCCGGCTCAGTTGCGGATGGTCGTTGGCCGTGTGGCTCGCGCCGTAGGGCGTGCCCCCGGTCCGGGTGTGCGCCAGTGCCGGCTCCCCGTAGGGAATCCCGGTGATCAGCATGCCGTGATGGATCAGAGGCACGATCATCGACAGCAGCGTGGTTTCCTGGCCACCGTGCATCGATCCGGTCGAGGTGAATACGCCGGCGGGCCGCCCGCTGAGTTCGCCGCGGAACCACAGCCCGCTGGTGTCCTCGAGAAAGCGCTTGACCGCCGAGGCCATGCCGCCGAAGTACGTCGGGCTGCCCAGGAGCAGGCCGCGACACTCGCGCAGGTCCTCGATGCTCACCTCCGGATCGCCGTCGGCGGGTTGCCGGCCGTCCGGGCAGGGGATGCGCCGCAGCCGGGCCCTGGCGCCCTCGACCTGCTCGACTCCCCGCGCCGCTTGGCGGGCGAGGGATTCGGTGTTGCCGCTTCGGCTGTAGTAGAGAATCAGGATATCCAACGGGTCGTCCGGGCGAAGGGTGAAATCATTGCACGCCCGGGCAGTTTAGCAATAACCTCGGTGCGCAGGGGGCGGCAGGCGACTCTCCTCCTGATGTCGGGATTGAAATGCCGGCGCTGCCGTTCCGGGGTGAATAGGCCTCGGGGTTGTTGACAAACTGGCGTAGCGGTTCGATTGTTAGCGTACTACCTGTCTCGTTGCCATGCTGGCAAGAGGCGGTGACATGGAGGGATACGGCGATGAATGCAAGGCATGTAGTGACGTTTCATCGAGGGAGCGGCCGGTCGGCGCACCGGGAGGGCCGCGCTGCGTTTCGACCGGCCGATCGTCTGGCCGTCCTGGGGGGCGCGCTGATCCTCGCCGTTGGCCTGGTTTTCTCGGGGGGCGCTCAGGCCCAGGATCTCGAGGATTTCTGGGACGATCCGTTCAAGGACCTGCAGGCTGACATCGAGCAGGCCCGCGAAGAAGGCAAGGCCGGCGTGTTCGCCTTCTTCGAGATGGAGGAATGTCCGTTCTGCCACCGCATGAAGACGCAGGTGTTCACCGACCCCGAGGTCCGGGAGTACATCAAGGAACACTTCGTCACGGTGAGCATCGACATCGAGGGCGACGTGACGATGACCACGCCCGAAGGAAAGGAGATCAAGGAGAAGGATTTCGCCTTCAAGAAACACCGCGTGCGCGCCACGCCGGTGATGATCTTCTTCGACACCGAGGGCGAGGAGGCGGTCCGCTACACCGGGCCGACGAAGTCGCCCGAGGAATTCCAGCAGTTGATGACGTTCGTTACCTCCGGCGAGTACAAGGAGCCGGGGATGAACTTCTTCAAGTACAAGAAACAGCAATAGGCGCACAGCGGTAGGCGCGACGGTCGCCCCGCGGGCGGCCCCGCCTCGCTGGCAGGGAGGCATCGAGCATGATCGAGCGTCGAGCGTTTGGCGGGAAGCGACAGGGTTGGCTGATACCCATGGCGGCCTGCCTGATTGCCGGCTGGGCGATCCCGGCGGCTGCGGACGACTTGCCGCCGCCACCGGCGGTCGACGAAGAGGGACTGGTGAATCCCGAGTCCCTGCCGGAGAAGCTCACGTTCGAGCGCCTGCTCGAGTTGCCGCTGGAAAGCCAGTACGGCGTGGTCGGCGCCCGGGCGCGCTACGAGCGCCAGCGTGCCGAGCGCGAGCAGGTCCGTGCCGCCAACCGCCCGCAGGTGACCGTCGACGGGCGCCTGCGCTACGTGGAACCGGGCGAGCTGGCGGGCGAAAACGATCAGCGCGACGATCACCGAGCCGGGCTGTCGCTGCGGCAGAAACTGTTCGATTTCGGTCGCCAGCAGGATCGCGAGGCGGCGGCCGAGGCCCGGCTTTCCGGTGAGCGACTGGCCCTGCTCGACGAGCGCCAGCGCCAGCGCCTGGCCCTGCTGCGTGCCTACTTCGACGTCCTGCTCGCCGACCAGCGCTACCAGGCGCTCAACGAGCGCATGGCCATCCTGTTCATCCGCTACGACCGGGCGCGCGACCGGCGCGAACTCGGCCAGACGTCGGACTACGACATCGCCGTGTTCGAGCGCGACTACCAGGACGTCATGCTCGAGCGTGCCCGCGCGGACTCCGAACGACGCCTCACCCGCCGTCACCTGGCCGAACTGGCCGGTCGCCCGGGGCAGTTGCCGCGGCAGCTCGAGGCGCCGACCCTCGATCGCCTGTTCGAGCGCGAGGTTCCCGCCGTGGGCGACCTCATCGACACGGCCCTGGAGGAGGACCTGGCCCTCAACGCCCTGCGCCGCCAGCACGCCGGCAGCAGGTCGGAACTGGCGGCGGCGCGCTCGAGCAACCTGCCGAGCGTGCAGGGCGAGATCAATGCCGACTACTACACCCGCGAGGGCGCGACCCGCGATCCGTTCCGCGCCGGCGTCTACCTGGAATTCCCGCTGTTCCGCGGCGGGGCGCGTAACGCCGAGATCGCCGCGGCACAGGCCGAGCGCATGGACGTGGTCGGTCGCATGGCCGAGCGCGAGGCCGACATCCGTCGCTACGCCACCGAACTGGTCGAGATGATCCGCATGTACCAGTCGTTCGGCCGGCAGCGGGTCGAGGCACTGGACAACTACGCCGAGCTCAATTTCATGCGCAACCAGACGCTCTACCAGATGGAGAAGGCGGCCGACCTCGGTGATGCCATGGCGGAGATGTCGATGGCCAAGTTCGAGGGCATGCAGACCACCTATGCCCTGGCGATGCGCTGGGCCGAACTGGCACTGCTGACCGGGCAGTCGCTCGACGCGGTGTTGATGGGCTCGGCGGGCGAGTCGCAGGAGGACGGTGACGAGAACACCACGGAGGAAACGTCATGAAACAGATCGAATCGTCG
>CAYUAO010000001.1:8195-74120 GCA_964442775.1 uncultured Halothiobacillus sp.
CGGTGCGCTACGAGCTGGCGGTGCGCGTCAGCCGCGGCGACTGGCGCGCCGGGCAGGCGGTCACCCTGGACCTGCCCGGCGACTGACCGGGCATCACCGGCGCTGAGAACGGGGCGGGGGAACGCACCTCCGCCCCGTTCACGTTTCAGCAGGCGAGCTGGGCGTCGATCCAGTCGAACAGGTCGTCGGCGGCGATGTCCTCGCTGGCCTCGGCGTCGCGGCGGCGCACCTCGATCTGGCCGGCGGCGAGGCCGCGCGGGCTGACCACCACCCGCAGCGGAATGCCGATCAGCTCCCAGTCGGCGAAGGCTGCGCCGGGGCGGAGGCCGCGGTCGTCGAGGATGACCTCGATGCCGCGGGCCCGCAGGTCGCCATGAATGGCCTCCGCGCGAGCCATGACGTTCTCGTCCTTGTTCGCGCCGATCGGAACGATGGCGACGGTGAACGGCGCGATCGGCAACGGCCAGCGGATGCCGCGCTCGTCGTTGTTCTGCTCGATCGCCGCGGCGACGATGCGCGAGACGCCGATGCCGTAGCAGCCCATCAGCGGCGTGATCGGCTTGCCGTCCTCGCCGAGTACCTCGCAGTTCATCGCCCGGCTGTACTTGTCGCCCAGCTGGAAGACGTGACCCACCTCGATGCCCCGGCAGATATCGAGCTTGCCCTGACCGTTCGGCGCCGGGTCGCCGGCGACCGCGTCACGAAGGTCGGCAGTCTCCGGCTCCGGCAGGTCGCGGCCCCAGTTGACGCCGGTCAGGTGATAGCCATTCCTGTTCGCCCCGCAGGCGAAGTCGGCCAGGGCGGCCGCAGCAAAGTCGACGATCACCGGGATATCC
The DNA here is from genome assembly GCA_964442775.1 of uncultured Halothiobacillus sp. GTDB lineage: Bacteria > Pseudomonadota > Gammaproteobacteria > Halothiobacillales > Halothiobacillaceae > Guyparkeria. The sequence continues at coordinate 9,032 of CAYUAO010000001.1, forward strand.
AGGCCGACCGGGCCGATCGAGCCCACCGAGGCGCCGGTCAGCCCGGGTGCCTCGGCCTCGTCGATGAAGGCCAGCGGCTCGGCGATCGCGGGGTGCTTGGTCGCCTTGATCTCGTTGAGCGCGTGGTCGCCGCGCAGCACCAGGGCGACGGCCGGCGTCTCGGTGCCGGCGACCAGCAGCGTCTTGACCGTGCGCGCGGCCGGCAGGTCGAGCGTGGCGGCCACCTCCTCGATGGTCCGCGCGTTCGGCGTGGCCACCTCGGTCATCGTTTCGGCCGGCTCGGGGCGCGGGTCGTCGACCGGGAAGGTGGGCGCCATCTCGACGTTGGCGGCGTAGTCGCCCTCGACCGCGTAGGCGATGGCGTCCTCGCCCGAGTCGGCCAGCACGTGGAACTCGTGCGAGGCGTTGCCGCCGATCGAGCCGGTGTCGGCGACCACCGCGCGCCAGGCCAGACCCAGGCGCTCGAGGATGCGGCTGTAGGCCGTGTACATCAGCTGGTAGGTCTGCTCGAGCGACTTGGCGTCGGCGTGGAAGGAGTAGGCGTCCTTCATCACGAACTCGCGGGCACGCATCACGCCGAAGCGCGGTCGGATCTCGTCGCGGAACTTGGTCTGGATCTGGTAGAAGTTGACCGGCAGCTGGCGGTAGCTCTTGAGCTCGCGGCGGGCGTAGTCGGTGATCACCTCTTCATGCGTCGGCCCGAAGCAGAAATCGCGGCCGTGGCGGTCGGCCAGGCGCAGGAGCTCGGGGCCGTACTGCTGCCAGCGGCCGGACTCCTCCCACAGCTCGGCCGGCTGGACCGCCGGCATCAGTAGTTCCAGCGCACCGGCGGCGTCCATCTCCTCGCGAACGATCGCCTCGACGCGGCGCAGTACCTTCAGGCCCAGCGGCGACCAGGTGTACAGCCCGGAAGCCAGCTTCCGGATCATCCCCGCGCGCAGCATCAGCTGGTGGCTGACGATCTCCGCCTCGGCCGGGGTTTCCTTCATGGTGTTGATGGCGAATTGGCTGGCTCGCATGAGAGTCTCGCTTGGGTTTCGGGTTTGGCCGTCCGGAGGGCGTTCCGGGCGCGGCGTCGCGCCGCTTCCCTGGGATCGATTCGTCGGGACACGGCGCGGCGGGCTGGGGGATTGTACCGGCAGGCGCGCGAGAGCGTCGAGGCGTGTTCCCCGCAAACGAAACGGCCGCCCGAGGGCGGCCGTCTGGTGCAGGGCTGCGCGGGCTACTCTTCGGCCGCGGCGCAGGACTCCTCGATGATCGCGTCCAGACGCTCGAGCCGTTTGCTGCGCTGTTCCTCCGTCATCGGACGGTACTTGCCTTCCTCGTCCTGGACCATCATCTGCTTGTCGTCGTCGGCGACCGCCTCTCGCTGCTCACGGGCCTGTCGACAGGTTTCCCGCGCCTTTTCCCGGTCGACCACCTTGACGTCGGTGGAGGGATCGCTGGCCTTGTCTTCTTCTTCCGGCTCGGCGGTCTCTTCGTCCTCGACGCCGCTGGCCTGTTCACTGGACTCGGAGGTCGAACCGCCGGCCTCGACCGCCTCGGAAGGGCGGTCCCGGGGCGGTGTCTGGGAGTATTCGACGTTTCCCTTGTCGTCGACGGACTTGTAGATCGTGGCTGCCCCGGCCGTGCCAACGAAGAACGTCAGCATGAAGACGGCCGTCAGCGCGATGGAGAACGCCCTGGCCGGGGAGAGGCCGGTTCTCGCGTCGCGGCAGGCCGGTACGTTGGGATGTGCTGCTAATCCTTGCATGTCGTCGAGTCCCGCTGTGATGGAGTATCCAGTTGACGGATTCGGTTCCTGCCCCGAGCAGGGACCTCTGCATTCGAGCATAAACTGCCTGTCCGGTCGTGAAAAGCCTCGGCGAACCCATGCATGATCGCCTCGGGCGATTGCCTGTCGCAAAGGACAAGGTGGCTTGATACACTCTGCACCCAGTTTATCGCTTACCATCGCTGATCGGAACAGGGAACGAGCCAATGGCCGACCGTCGCCTCAAGGTTTTCAACACCGTTGCCCGCCTATTGAGTTTCACCAAGGCAGCCGAGGCGTTGCACATGACGCAGCCGGCGGTCACCTTCCAGGTGCGTCAGCTCGAGGAGCATTTCGACACCCGCCTGTTCGACCGCACACACAATCGGGTGACGCTCACTGATGTCGGTCACACCGTCTACGAGATATCCGAGAGGATATTTGAGCTCTACGACGAGATGGACAGGCGGGTCAAGGAAATGACCGGGGAAATCGGCGGGGCGCTGAACATCGGCGCGAGTATGACTGTCGCCGAGAACATGCTGCCCGCGCTGCTGGGCAACTTCCGCCAGGAGCATCCCGACCTGTCGGTCCGCCTCAAGGTGGGCAACACCGAAGCCGTGGTGTCGATGGTCGAGCACAACGTGGTCGACCTGGCGCTGGTCGAGGGCAGCGTCACCAACAAGAACCTGCTGGTCGAGACCTGTCGCCGCGACGAACTGGTGGTGATCATGCCGCCGGAACACGAGCTGACTGCTTACGGTGACGAGGGGGTGCCGGTCGAGAAGCTGATGAAGTATCCCTTCATCTGCCGCGAGGAAGGCTCTGGCACCCGCGAGGTGGTCCTCTCCTACATGAACGACCAGGGCTTCGCCGAGGGTTGGGACGTCTGCATGGAGCTGGGCAGCCCCGAGGCGATCAAGGGGGCCGTCGAGGCGGGCATGGGTCTCTCGATCATGTCTTCGGCGGGTATAACCAAGGAACTCAAGCTCGGCCTGCTGACCGCTGTGCCCCTCAAGCCCCGGCTGCATCGCGATTTCTCCTTCGTGCGTCAGCGCCACAAGTTCCGGCTGCCGGCGATGGAGCAACTGCTGGAGTTCTCGCGGCATTACTGCCGGGACAGTACGCCGATGCATGATCTGGAGGTCATCCAGCAGACCGCCAATGGTGAGGACGCCTGACGGCCCACTCCCGGTACTGCTGCCGTCGTCAAGAACGCCCGGAGGCACGGCCTCGGGGCGTTTTTCGTCGCGGGGAAGAAAAGCCGTCCTTCGCCTCACCGGTCCGGGCCGGCCCCGGTCGGGTTCTGACAGAGGGACAGCCGCGGGCCGGGGGGTAGACGAGTGCCCGCGGAACGTCGTGGGATCATGTCTTCGACAAGGCCGCATGTCACGCCGGCGGGTGGCTCGCTGGTCGATCAATCGACGTGACCACGAATGGCGGGCAACAAGAAACCCGGCGCGGGCGGACCCGGCCGGGTTTGACGGGCGCCCGGGCAGGGCGCGCGGGAAGCGGTGCTCTTAGAAGCCGCCGCTGGCTGCCGCCTCCATCATCTTCCAGATGGTGTCGCGGACGTGCATTGCGTCCTTCTTGAACTCCGGATCCATTTCCTTGCCGCCGTGCACGAACATGTCCATGTTCAGGCTGTAGAGCCAGTAGCGGCCTTCCTCGTCCTCGACCACCGAGATGCGGCACGGCAGGTAGGCGGAGAAGTAGGGGCTGAAGTTGACGGCCTTGCGCGCGATCTGCGGGCTGCAGTACTGATAGATCATCAGGTAGCGCTGCTCTTCGCCGGTTTCCATCTCGATCTGCTGGGACAGCGGCATGTTGCCGACGTTCATCAGGCCCGAACCGACTGCCGCCGACTCGATGCTGGTCTTGATGTCGTCCGGGGTGAGGCCTTCATCGACCTTCATCCGCCAGACGGTGGCCGCGCCAAGGTCGCCGCCGCTCTCGACGAACTTGTCGTACATGTCGCCATAGATGTCCATGGCCTTAGGATCGAGGTTGTCCTTGACGGACAGGAACCCGCAGCCGGACAGCGTCACGATGGCGACGCCGAGGATCGATGCCTTGAGGAAATTACGCATGCTGTGACTCTCCCTGTGTAATTTTTTTCGTCCGCGGGCCAGGTGGCCCCGACGAAATCGATTATCGGTGCATCAGTAGATTCTTACAAACTTGATTAATTTACTGGAGATAAACGGGCTTGATTTGGTCATTCGCGCCCCGGGATAGCGCGCGTCAAGGCGGCATCAAGCCCGCCGGGCGGCGGGCAATTCACGGCTCTCGACGCCGTCGAAAGGGGGTCAGAGTACTTCGGCGGCGAACTCGGCCAGGCGGGAGCGTTCGCCGCGCGTGAGGGTGACGTGCGCGCCGTGTGGCCAGCCGCGGAAGCGGTCGACCACGAAGGTCAGGCCCGAGCTGGTCTCGGTGAGGTAGGGCGTGTCGATCTGGGCGATGTTGCCGAGGCAGACCATCTTGGTGCCGGGCCCGGCGCGGGTGATCAGGGTGCGCATCTGCTTGGCGGTGAGGTTCTGCGCCTCGTCGATGATGACGAGCTTGTTCTGGAAGGTCCGCCCGCGCATGAAGTTGAGCGAGCGGATCTTGATGCGCGACTGCAACAGGTCGTTGGTGGCCGCGCGCTCCCAGGAGCCGCCCCCGCCATCGGTCTTGGCGAGCACTTCCAGGTTGTCCATCAGCGCTCCCATCCAGGGCGTCATCTTCTCCTCCTCGGTGCCGGGCAGAAAGCCGATGTCCTCGCCGACCGGGATGGTCACGCGGGTCATCACGATCTCGGTGAACAGCTTCTGTTCCAGCACCTGGGTGAGCGCGGCGGCCAGTGTGAGCAGTGTCTTGCCCGTGCCGGCCTGGCCGAGCAGGCTGACGAAATCCACGTCCGGGTCCATCAGGGCGTTGAGGGCGAAGCTCTGTTCGGGGTTTCTCGCGGTGATGCCCCAGACCGCGTGGCGTTCCTGCTGGTAGTTGGTGACGCTTTCGAGCACGGCGCTGCCGTCGCCCTCAACCTCGCGCACCACCGCGGTGAACGGCGAGGGCGCCTCGAGTCGCAGGTAGAGGTTGGGGTACCACTCGGCCGTGTCGACGCCGTGGATGCGGTAGAACACCCGGCCCTCGTCCTGCCAGGATTCGAGCGCCTCGCCGTGCGCCTCCCAGAAATCCGGCCCCAGGGTCTCGTGGCCGGTGTGCAGCAGGGAGACGTCGTCGAGGACCTGGTCGTTGTGGTAGTCCTCGGCCCTCAGCCCGATCGCCGTGGCCTTGATCCGCAGGTTGATGTCCTTGGAAACCAGGATCACCTCGCGGTCGGTGATTCGCTCCTTCAACGCGAGCGTGATGCCCAGTATCTGGTTGTCCGCCCGGCTGCCCGGCAGGCTCACCGGCAGGTCGTTGCCCTCCTCGCGCGTCTGCAGGAATAGCCGTCCGGTCGGCGTGACCGCGCGCTCCGGCTGGCCGTGAAGGGTGGTGTGGATGGGCAGGCCGTCGTCGATCGTGGCGATGTCGACGTCGGCGAGCATCTCGTCGAGGAACCGGCTGACCTGCCGCACGTTGCGGGCGGTCTCTGACTGCCCCTTCTTGCCGGCGTCGAGTTCCTCGAGCACGATCATCGGCAGGTAGATGTCGTGCTCCATGAAGCGGTAGAGCGAGGTGGGGTCGTGCATCAGCACGTTGGTGTCGAGGATGAACAGGCAGCGGTGCTTGCGGGTGGTGTTGATCATCGCGTGAGCTTGTCCCTGTGATTGGAGGGCGGGCGATCGGTCCTCAGAGAGTCTTGACCGCGTCGAGTACCGCATCGACGTGGCCCGGCACCTTGACCTTGCGCCAGGCCTGCCGGATCACGCCATCGGCGTCGATGAGAAAGGTGCTGCGCTCGATACCCTCGAAGCGCTTGCCGAACATGTTCTTCATCCGCAGGACGTTGAAGGCCTGGCTGACCGAACGGTCCGTGTCGGCGATCAGGGGAAAGGCGATGCCCTGCTTGTCGCAGAACTTCCGGTGGCTTGCCGCGTCGTCGTTCGAGACCCCGACGATGCGGGCGCCGGCCGTCTCGAAGGAGGGCAGTGCGGCCTGGAAGTCCCGTGCTTCGGTGGTGCAGCCCGGCGTGTTGTCGCGCGGATAGAAGTAAAGCACCAGCGGTGCGCCGTGGAAGTCGGCGAGAGTCAGCGTCTCGCCGTCGGTGGTCTGGCCGGAAAAGTCGGGGGCGGGCTGCCCCGGGCGGGGTTCGGGAGAGGACGTGGCGGTCTTCTTGTTGCTCATTGGGCTCGATGGAACTCCTTGGCTGTGACGTCGTGATGAAATCCGGGCGGCGCGCAGGACGATTCATGCGATCAATATAGCAGTCGTTCCGGGGAGCGTGTCGCCCCTGCCGTCGCCCGGCCGGGCCGGCGCCGCCCCGGCTTGTCACTGGCCGATGACTGTCGGTACTATGCGAGTTTGGCCCCGGCCTGAACGCACTTCGCCCCAGGGCTCGACGGGGCCGGGATGAATCGATCCGTAGGCGGCATCTTGAGACACACGCGAGGCGACATGGCGGCGAACACGATTACCGGCAGCATGGTGGCCCTGGTCACCCCATTGCACGAGGACGGCGCAGTGGATTATGTCGGTCTCAAACGCCTGATCGAGTGGCACGTCGCGTCCGGCACGCACGCCATCGTCGCGGTGGGGACGACCGGCGAGTCGGCAACACTCGACTACGAGGAACACATCGCCGTGATCCGCGCCACGGTCGATCTGGCCGCCGGGCGTCTGCCGGTCATCGCCGGCACCGGGGCGAATTCGACTCGCGAGGCGCTGGCCCTGGCGCGCGGGGCCCGTTCGGCCGGGGCCGACGCCCACCTCTCGGTCACGCCGTACTACAACAAGCCTACCCAGGAAGGGCTCAAGCGGCACTTCCGGGCGATCGCCGACGCGGTCGACCTGCCGATGATCCTCTACAACGTCCCCGGTCGCACGGCGGTGGACATGGCGCCGGACACGACCCTGTCGCTGGCCGAGCACCGCAACATCGTCGGCATCAAGGAGGCCGCCGGCTCGATCGAGCGCATGCGCGACATCATCCAGCGCGGTCCGGTCGATTTTGCCGTCTACAGCGGCGAGGACAACCTGGGCGCGGCCTGCATGCTCGCCGGTGGCCAGGGCAGCATCTCGGTGACCGCCAACGTTGCGCCGGCATTGATGGCGCGGATGGCCGAGTCCGCCCTCGCGGGCGACCAGGGGGCGACCGAGTCGCTGGACGCCCGCCTGGCTCCATTGCACCGCGAGCTCTTCTGTCAGACGAATCCGATTCCGGTCAAGTGGGCCCTGCATCGCATGGGCCTGATCGGACCGACATTGCGCCTGCCGCTGACCCCGCTGGATGACTTCTGCCATGCGAGTCTCGAACAGGCGCTCGACGAGGCGGGCTGCCTCGAGTCCGATTGATCCGACCCGTCCCACGTTTTTAGACACTCGACATTCAAACAAGACACTGGAACCGAACAGGCATGCGAAACCCTACCCCCTCCCGGACGTTGACCTTCGCCACACTGGTGGCCACGGGCCTGCTCAGCGGTTGCTCCAGCATTCCGTTCGTGGGCGGCGATGACGACCGCGACGCCGAGCGTGCCGCGCAACTGGAAGTGCCGCCGGCGTTTTCCGCCCCGGCCGCCGGCGGGTCGGTGGCGCTGCCGGAGATCGCCTCGGCGCGGGCCGAGGAGATGTCGCGCGAGAAGGGCGGCGGCGTGCTCGATTCGGATGCCGACATCCGTGTCGCCGGCGATCCGGGTGGTCGCTATCTGGTCGTGGGCACGGACCCGGACGCGGTCTGGCCCAAGCTGCAGGGTTTCCTGCGCGACGAAGGCTACGCCATCCAGCGCCTGGAGCCCGGCGTCGGCCTGATCGAGACCGACTGGACCGGCGTGGCCGAGAACGACGGGGGCGGCTTCAATATCATGAGCTTCCTCAAGATCGCCCGCGACACCTTGTTCAAGCCCGACTCGATCGAGAAGGTCCGGCTGCGCATCGAGCAGGGTGAGGGCGACGAGGAAACGCTCGTCTTCGTGACCGGCCAGAAGCGCGAATTGACCGGAGACGAGCCGCTGGTGCCGGGCGACGAAAGCACCACCTTCGAGTACAGCAACGCGGTCGACTCCTCGGCCATGACCGCCGAGACCATGTCGCGCCTGGCCGCGTACCTCTCGGGCAAGGATGCCGAGGAGTCCCGCGCGCTGGTCGGGCAGAAGTTCTCCGCGCGCTCCAAGGTGGTTGCCGGGGACGAACCGGAGGACCGTCACATCCAGGTCAGCCAGTCCTATCCCCGCGCCTGGAATCGCGTGGGTCTGGCGCTGGATCGGCTGGGCTTCGATCCGGTCACGCGCGACAAGGACGAGGGCGAGATCGAGATCAAGCACGAGTACCCGCAGTCGCTCTACGAGGACATCGTCATGCGCGGCGTGACCGTCGACAAGGACGCCGAGATGACGCTGCACCTGACCCTCGAGGTCGCGCCGCGACGCGATGGCGGCACCGACGTGCGCATCGGTCGTCTGAATGTCGCCGGCGGCACCCTGCCGAAAGACCGTGCCGTGATCCTCTCCAGGATCAACGCCGAGCTCGAGTAGTCCACGGTCGGGGCCTCGGCCCCGCATCGACCGGAAAAGGAAAGGCCCCGTCTCGGCACGAGACGGGGCCTTGTCGTTCCGGGACGCCGGCCAGGTGGTTGGCGGTCCCGTGGTGCGGATTATTCTCCGGGCGTCATCGGCCCGGGCGATGGATCACGGCCCAGGCCGAATGATTGTGGATCGATTCGAAGTTCTCGACGCTGATCGAGAAGCCGTTCAGTCCGGGATAGCCCTCCAGGGCGTTGGCCACGTCGCGGATCATGTCCTCGACGAACTTCGGATTGTCGAAGGCGTACTCGGTGATCCATTTTTCGTCCGGGCGTTTCAGGAGCCCCCACAGCGGGCAGGAACCCTGGGCCTCGATCGCGGCGATCAGATCACGCAGCGACAGGGCCGGGTCGCTGATCTCGGTCTCGACCGTGATGTGCGAGCGCTGGTTGTGCGCGCCGTAGGCGGAGATTTCCTTGGAGCAGGGACAAAGGCTGGTCACGGGGATGACCAGCTTGAGGTCGACGTGCGTTCGGCCATGTTCGACGCGCCCGACCAGCGTGACGTCGTAGTCCATCGTAGCGCCCTGTCCGCTGACCGGCGCGTCCTTGGCGATGAAGTAGGGAAACGAGAAGTGCGCCTCGCCGGCATGGGCCTCCAGTCTCTCGGTCATCTTCCGGGCCCAGTCGGCGACGCCGTCGATCGACAGCGTCAGCGGACCCTCGTTGAGCAGGGCCACGAAGCGCGACATGTGCGTGCCCTTCTTGTCGGCCGGCAGGCCGACCGTCAACTGGCATTCGGCGACGGTCGCCTGCGTCTCGCCGGCGTCGATGAACGTCATCGGATGACGAATCGCCTTGATGCCCACCTGGTCGATCGCGATATCGCGCGCATCGTGACTGGACTGGACATCGGGCATCTCGTGGCTGTTCATGGGCAATGAAAACGTCTTGGGTTGGAACGGGTCAGGGTGGCGACTCTAGCACGTCGCGCCGCGCTCAGGGCCGGAAGGTGACCGCCGAGCGGTCGTTCTCCCACACGGTCACGGCGGTGACGCGGTAGTCGGCGGTGTCGAAGGTGCCCGCCAGGGCCTGGTGGAAGTAGGCGGCCAGGTGCTCGGCGGTCGGGTTGACCGCGTCGAACGGCGGCACCTCGTTGAGGTAGGCGTGGTCGAGGCGCTCGGCGATCTCGCGGGCGCGGGCCCGGATCGACTTGAAATCGACCACCATGCCCACCTCGTCGAGCCGCTGCCCGGTGACCTCGATGACCACGCGCCAGTTGTGGCCGTGCAGCCGGGCGCAGTTGCCATCGTAGCCGTGCAAGCGATGGGCCGCGGCGAATTCCACCTCGGTGGTCAGGGTGTAACTGCCCCCTGACGGCAGGGAAGACGGGGTGTGGCGCCTCGATAAACCTGTTGCGTCACCCGATTGCTGCGTAACGTGCTCGCTCACTTCTCACCTATCCGGTTGATATGTCTCGTCGCTCGCTGCGCAGCTCCTTGCGCTCGGGCGACTCACGACCGTTTTCGAGGCGCCGAAGCTCATGTGGCGCTCACCTTGCCTGGGTTCCCTATGAATGCGGCGATACTAGCGGCGATCGACCGAGAATCAAGCCCGGTGTCGGCAAGGCATTCCTCGCGGCTGCCGTGCTCGATGAAGTGGTCCTCGATTCCCAGGCGCAGGCCGGGACGCGTGACGCCGTGCTCGGCGAGGGCCAGCAGCAGCTCGCTGCCCACGCCGCCGCGGCGGCTGCCCTCCTCGACGGTGACCACCGCGTCGTGTTCGGCGGCGAGAGTGGCGATCCGCCCCGTCTCCAGCGGACGGGCCCAGCGCAGGTTAACCAGCGTGGCGTCCAGCGATTCGCAGACCGGGACCAGTCGTTCGACCATCGAGCCGATGCCGATCACCAGCACGCGCCGCGGTGCGACCGCGGTGCTGCGGCACAGCAGCTTCGGCGCGGTGATGCCCTCGGCCAGCGGTTGGCCGCCGAGGTCTTGCGGGCAGGTGTCGCGGGGGTAGCGCACCAGGCAGGGGCCGTCGTGCGTCATGGCCCAGTCGATCGCCGCGTGCAGGTCGCGCGCGTCGGCCGGCGTGGCGAGGGCGAGGTTGGGCACGCTCATGCCGAGGGCCAGGTCGAAGCTGCCGGCGTGGGTGGGACCGTCCGGTCCGACCAGCCCGGCGCGATCGACCAGGAAGGTGACGGGCAGATCCTGCAGGGCGATGTCGTGGATCACCTGGTCCCAGGCGCGTTGCAGGAAGGTCGAGTAGATGGCGACCACCGGGCGCATGCCCTCGGTGGCCAGTCCGCCGGCCAGCGTGACGGCGTGCTGCTCGGCGATCCCGACGTCGAGGAGCCGGTCGGGGAAGCGTGCGGCGAATCCCTTGAGCCCGGAACCCTCGATCATGGCCGGGGTGATCGCGATCACGCGTTCGTCACTCGCGGCGTGGTGTTCGAGGCGATCGGCGGCGACCTCGGTCCATGTCAAGGAGGAGGCGGCCGGCGGTGCTTCGCCGTTCGAGGCCGCCATCGCCCGGCTCACGCCATGGCGACCGACCCCGTGGAAGCCGACCGGGTCACGCTCGGCTGGTGGCAGTCCGCGCCCCTTCTGCGTGACCACGTGCAACAGGCGCGGACCACTTTGTTCGCGCAGGTTGGTCAGCGTGTCGAGCAGGGTGTCGAGGTCGTGGCCGTCGACCGGGCCGAAGTAGCGAAAGCCGAGCTCCTCGAACAGGCTCGACGTGCCCAGCAGATGACGCACCCCGTCGCGCAGTCCGGCCCGGGTGGAGCCGAGCAGATCGCCTAGCGGACCGGCCTGGGCGAGCATTTCCTCCCCGGAGTGGCGAAACCGCTCGACCAGGGGGTTGCTGCGCAGGCGGGTCAGATGCTGGTTGAGCGCGCCGACATTGGGCGAGATGCTCATCTCGTTGTCGTTGAGAATCACCAGCAGGTCGGCCTGCCGGTCGCCGGCGTGGTTGAGCGCCTCGAACGCCTGCCCGGCGGTCATCGCCCCGTCGCCGATGATGGCCACCGCCTGGCGGTCCTCGCCCTTGCTCTCGGCGGCCAGGGCCATGCCGAGGGCCGCGCTCACCGAGGTGCTCGAATGGCCGGCGCCGAAGGGGTCGTATTCGCTTTCCGCGCGCCGGGTGAAGCCGGCCGGCCCGCCGCGCTGGCGCAGTTGGCTCATCCAGCCGCGCCGTCCGGTGAGCATCTTGTGCAGGTAGGCCTGGTGGCCGACGTCCCAGACCAGGCGGTCGCGGGGCGTGTCGAACACGTGGTGGAGCGCCAGGGTGAGCTCGACCACGCCGAGGTTGGCGGCCAGGTGCCCGCCGGTCGCCTCGACCTGCTCGAGCAGGGCATGGCGCATCTCCTCGGCCAACGCGGCGAGCGAGCCGCGCGAGAGGGCCCGGAGGTCGGCCGGCTGCTCGATCAGGTCCAGCAGGTGCGTCTGGCGGGGGGAGAGCGGCATCAGTGGTTGCGCCGGATGACGAATTCGAGACAGGCGGACAGCGCCTCCGGGTCGGCGCCGATCGTGCCCAGCTCCCAGAGCACGGCGTGGGCGTGGCGGACCGTGTCATCGAGTTCGCGCTGCGCGCCGTCGATCCCGGCGACGGTGACGTAGGAGCACTTGTCGGCGGCCGCGTCCTTGCCCGGCGTCTTGCCCAGGTCGTCGGCCGAGCCGGTGACGTCGAGGATGTCGTCCTGGATCTGGAAGGCCCGGCCCAGCAGGCGGCCGAAGCCATCGACCAGCCGGAGCTGGCGTTCCGGCAACCCCGCCCAGCGTGCGCCCATCAGCAAGGAGGTGCGGATCAGGGCACCGGTCTTGCGATCGTGCAGGTCGGCAAGCCGGGCGAGGTCCGTGCCCCGTTCGCCGGCCTGTCCGGCAAGCCCGAGGTCGATCACCTGCCCGCCGACCATGCCGGCCGGGCCGATCGCGCCGGCGAGGTCGCGCGTCCAGTCGATCCGCGTTGCCGCCTCGATCGGCGCCCCGGCCAGAGTGGCGAAGGCCAGGGCTTGCAGGGCGTCTCCGGCAAGGATCGCCGTGGCCTCGTCGAAGGCGCGGTGCAGGGTGGGGCGGCCGCGACGCAGGTCGTCGTCGTCCATGCTCGGCAGGTCGTCGTGGACCAGCGAATAGGCATGCACCAGTTCGACGGCAACCGCCGCCGGCCAGAGGCTGTCGAAGCGGGGCTCGGCTGTCTCGGGCCATGGGCGGCCGAGCATGCTGCCCAGGAACACCAGGGCGGGACGCAGCCGCTTGCCGCCGTCCAGGGTCGCGTGGCGCATCGCGTCGGCGAGCCGCGGCGGGGTATCGGAAAGCGGACGATCGAGCCCCTCGGCGAGCTGCGACTCGACCTGATCACGGAAGGCGGTCAGCCAGTCGTCGAAGCCCTGCGCCGCGACCGGGATCGCCTGAGGCGTCGCTTCGGTCACGGCTGTGGGGACGAGGGCCCGTCGCGCCCGGATTCGTCGGTCGCCGGCTCGTTGATCGCCGCCACCCGCCGCTCGGCCTCGTCGAGGGCCTTCTGGCACTGGCGTTCGAGTTCGATGCCCCGCTCGTAGTCCTTCAGGGACTGCTCGAGGCTCTGCTCGGCCGTTTCCAGCCGCGCCACGATCTGCTCGAGCTCGGTCAGGGCCTGCTCGTAGCGCGTGATCGCGGAAGGGTCGCCCTCGTCGACGGTCTGCGGGTTGATGGTCTTGGATGCGGGGGAAGAATCCATGGGAAGCCTCTTGGATAGACGGGCACGATTATATCGCCGCGGGGTGGGGCCGACCAAAGGCGCCCCTAAGTCGAGGGTCCGTTCGGGCCCGGACTCAGAACGTGTCGACCGCGTCGATGGCCTCGTCGAGGTGCCCGACGCCGATCACCTCCAGCCCGTCGATGGGCTTCGGCGGCTTGTTGGCTCTCGGCACGATCGCGCGGGTGAAACCATGCTTGGCCGCCTCGGTGAGCCGCTCGGGACCGCCGGGCACCGGCCGGATCTCGCCGGCCAGTCCCACCTCGCCGAAGATCACCAGGCCCTCGGGCAGCGGCCGGTCGCGGAAGCTCGAGAGCATGGCGATCAGGCTGGCGAGATCCGCCGCGGTCTCGGCCACGCGCACCCCGCCGACCACGTTGAGGAACACGTCCTGGTCGAACAGGGCCACCTGGCCGTGGCGGTGCAGGACGGCCAAGAGCATCGCCAGGCGGTTCTGGTCGAGACCCACGGTCAGCCGGCGCGAGCCGCCGCCGGGGTGGTCGGCCACCAGCGCCTGGACCTCGACCAGCATCGGCCGGGTGCCCTCGCGGGTGACCATCACCACACTCCCCGGCACGGGCTTCTCGTGGCGGGAGAGGAAGATCGCCGAGGGATTGGAGACGGGCTTGAGGCCATGGTCGGTCATGCCGAACACGCCCACCTCGTTGGCCGCACCGAAGCGGTTCTTGACCGCGCGGATCACGCGAAAGCGCGCCCCGGGATCGCCCTCGAAGTAGAGCACCGTGTCGACCATGTGCTCGAGCACCCGCGGGCCGGCCAGCGCGCCTTCCTTGGTGACGTGCCCGACGATCAGCACGATCACGTCATGGCGCTTGGCGAAGCGCACCAGCTGGGCGGTGGCCTCCCTGAGCTGCGAGACCGAGCCGGGCGCGGCGGAGAGCTCTTCTGTGTAGAGCGTCTGGATGGAGTCGATCACCATCAGCCCGGGCAGGGACTTGGCGCAGGCGGCGAGGATCGACTCGATGCGCGTCTCGGAGAGCAGCGTCAGCTCGCCGGCGCGACCGGTCAGATCCGTGCCCAGCCGCCGGCCGCGCAACGCGACCTGCTGCAGCGATTCCTCGCCGGTGACGTACAGGCACTCTAGCCGGTCCTGCAGGCCCAGCACCGTCTGCAGGAGTAGGGTGGACTTGCCGATGCCGGGGTCGCCACCGAGCAGCACCACCGAGCCGGGAACCAGCCCGCCGCCGAGCACGCGATCGAGTTCGCCCATGCCGCTGGATTCCCGCGGCGTCTCTGATACCTCGACCTCGCCGATGGTCCGGATCGTCGGCGCCTCTCCAGCGTAGCCGGCCATGTCGGGAGCGGCCGACTTCCCGCCGGGCAGGCGCATCTCGGCCAGGCTGTTCCAGGCGCCGCATTCGTTGCAGCGTCCGGCCCACTTGGGGTGGTCGGCGCCGCATTCGCGGCAGACGAAGGCGGTCTGGCTCTTCTTCGCCATCTCGCGTTCAGGTTTCGCTTTCGTCGCGCTGGAAGGTGGTGATCAGGGCGGTGTCGACAGCGCGCTTTCTCACGGTGCGTACCTCGATGTGCACCTCGGGCAGGTCGATGGTCGCACCCACGGTGGGCAGCGATTCGAGCTGCTCGATCACCAGGCCGTTGAGCGTGCTGACTTCCTCGGTGGGCAGCTCGATCTCCAGCTCGCGGTTGATCTCGCGGATCGGCAGGTTGCCACGGACGATGTAGCGCCCGTCGTCCTGGAGGGTGATGCCCTCGTGGTCGGATTCGGGCGAGGTGGTGAACTCGCCGACGATCTCCTCGAGGATATCCTCGAGCGTGACCAGCCCCTGGATATCGCCGTACTCGTCGACCACCAGCGCCGAGCGGCGCTCCTGGCGCTGGAAGTTCAGCAGCTGGGTGGTCAGCGGGGTGCCCTCGGGGACGTAATAGGGCTCGGCCAGCCGGCGCTTTAGGCGCGAGAGCGTCAGGCTCTGGTCGATCAGCGGGCCGATCAGCCGACGGACGTTGATGATGCCGATGGTGTGCTCGACGGAGCCTTCGAAGACCGGCAACCGGGAATACTGCGCGTGGATCAGCTGGTCGAGTACGTCGTCCCATTCCTGGGTGATGTCGATGCCGACGATCTCGGCGCGCGGGATCATGATGTCCTCGACGCTCGCCTGGCCGAGTTCGAGCACCGACAGGAGCATGCTCTGGTCGAGATCCGGCAGGCGCTGGCCGGATTCCCGCACGATCGTGTGCAGCTCGGCGCGGGTCAGGGCGTTCGAGCCGCGGTTCTTCGGGTGCAGGCCGAAGATCGACAGCAGGCTGTTTGCCAGCCAGTTGATCAGCCAGATCACCGGGCGCAGCGGGCGGATCAGGACGGTGTAGACGAACGAGGCCGGGAAGGCGAAACGTTCGGGAAACACGGCCGCCGCCGTCTTGGGCGCAACCTCGCCGAAGATCAGCAGCAGCAGCGTCATCGCCCCGGTGGCGATGGCGATCCCCGAGTCACCGAACAGGCGCAGGCCGATCACCGTGGCGATCGATGAGGCCAGGATGTTGACGAAGTTGTTGCCCAGCAGAATCAGGCCGATCAGGCGGTCGGGCTCCTCCAGCAGCTTCGAGGCGAGCACCGCACCGCGGTTGCCCTGCTTGGCCATATGGCGCAACCGGTAGCGGTTGAGCGCCATCAGCCCGGTCTCGGAGCTCGAGAAGAAGGCGGACAGGACGATGAGCACGGCCAGGGCCGTGAAGAGAAAGCCTAGGGGTATTTCGTTCAAGAGTTGGGTGCGCTTGTGATTGGACCAACGGGAAGTGTACGGCGAAGATCGACGTATTTCGAGCCGGACCGACATGCAGGCAGTAGCCGGTCCCGATATCGGCCAGCCGGGCCCGTTCCGGCCGGAGGGGAGCGACCGGGTACGACGCCGCGTGGGGCGTCAGTCGATCCCCAGTATCCACTCGAGCACGATCTTGGTGCCGAAGTAGGCCAGACCCATCAGGATGAAGCCCGCCAGGGTCCACTGCACGGCGGTGCGACCGCGCCAGCCGGCGACGTGCCGGCCGGCGAGCAGCACGGCGAATACCACCCAGGCGATCACCGACAGCACGGTCTTGTGCACCAGGTGCTGGGCGAAGATGTTTTCCAGGAACAAAAAGCCCGTCACCAGGGCCAGGGTGAGCAGCAGAAAGCCGATCACGATGAAGCGGAACATCAACTGCTCGACCGATTCCATCGGCGGCAGGCGGCGGATCCACCCGGCCGGGTGGTGGCCGTGCAGAGCCTGGTGCTGGATCAGGAGCATCACGCCCTGCAGGGCCGCGAGGGTGAGCAGGGCGTAGGCCGACAGCGAGATGAGGATGTGCGTGTCCAGCGCGATCTCGCCGGTGCGGATCGGCACGTTGGACTCGGGCACGAAGACGGTCAGGAAGACCGTGATCGCCGTGATCGGCAACAGCACCACGGCGATGCCCTCGAGCCGCTCGCGGAACGCGCTGATGACCGTGATCGCGCTGGCCAGACCGAAGACCGCGGCCAGCGAGTTGAGCACGCTGAGGTTCAGCGCGGCCGGTTCGCTCTCGAAGCCCAGCTGGTAGAGCAGCGCGCCCTGGCCGACCAGGGCGGCGATCGCGATCAGCAGGCCCGGCAGGCGGAACGACAGGCGCTCGAAACGCTGCCACTGGTCGACCAGCAACAGGATGGTGGCCAGTGCAAAGCCGGTGATGGTCGCGGTGGCGAGAAAGGTGACGCTGTGGTCCACGTGGGACGCTCCTCCTGGAATCGGGTCCCCGGATCGGCCGGGTCGGGGTTCGTGTCTCGATCGACGATACAGTCTGCCACAGAGTCAGCGGGGCGAATCCCCCGCCGGATCGTCCGGCAGCTTCTTGTGCGGGTTGAGAATGCCGCCCGGATCGAAGACGGCCTTGATTCCTCGCATCAGGTCGAGCGACGCGGTCGGGACCTCGCGGGCGACGAAGGCTCGCTTGACCAGCCCGATGCCGTGCTCGCCCGACAGAGTGCCGTCCAGGCGCAGCACCTCGTCGAACACCTCGTCGAGGGCACGCTCGGCACCGGTCATCTGCGCCGGGTCATCCGGGTCGACCAGCAGGTTGACGTGAATGTTCCCGTTGCCGGCGTGGCCGAAGCTCACGATGGTGATCGCGTGGCGGGTGGCGATGGCGTCGAGGGTCTCGATCAGTCGTGGAATGCGCGAGACCGGCACGACCACGTCCTCGTTGATCTTCTTCGGTGCGACCTGGCGCAGGGTGGGCGAGAGCGCTTTGCGAGCGGCCCAGAGGCGTTTCTGTTCCTCGTCCGTCCGGGCCACGGCGATGTCGGCGCGTGCCTCGCCCGCGGCCGCGACCACCCGCTCGACCGTGGCGTCGATGCCGCTCTCGTCGCCGTCGACCTCGATCATCAGCATGGCCCCCGCGGTCGCCGGGATCTCGACCGAGGCGTTCCGGCGCAGCAGGTCGAGGGCGTTGCCATCGATGAACTCGATCGCCGCCGGGGTCGCCGGCTGGGCCATCACGCGCGAGACCGCCGCCGAGGCGGCATGCATGTCCGGGTAGAAGGCGCGCAGCAGGCGCCGGGTTTCCGGCAGCGGGGTGAGCTTGAGCGTGGCCTCGGTGATCACGCCCAGGGTGCCCTCGCAGCCGATCAGCAGCCGGGTCAGGTCGTGTCCCACCACGCCCTTGGTCGTCTGCGATCCGGCCTTGATCGTCCGCCCCTGGCCGTCGACAGCGCGCAGGCCGAGCACGTTCTCGCGGGTGGTGCCGTACTTGACAGCGTGCGGGCCAGCGGCGTTACAGCCGAGATTGCCGCCGACGGTGCACAGCGCGTTGCTGGTGGGATCGGGTGGCCAGAAGAAGCCCTGTTCGCCGACCACGCGTTGCAGGTCGGCGTTGATCATTCCCGCCTGGACCACGATCAGGCGGTCCTCGGGACGAAACTCGATCACCCGCGTCATGCGGTCGGTGACCAGTACCACGCCACCGAGCACCGGCACCGAACCCCCGGCCGTGCCGGTGCCGCGCCCGCGGGTGGTCACCGGTACGCGGTGGGTGTGCGCGAGCCGGATCACGTCGGCGACCTCGTCGTGCGCCTCCGGGAAGATCACCACCGCCGGGGCATGATGTACCCGGCTGTTGTCCATGCCGTAGGCCCAGGTCGATCCCGCGTCCGAGAGGATGCGCTCGGCGGGCAGGATGTCGGCGATCTGCTCGAGAAAGGCGTCCAGTCCGCTCATGGTGTCAATCCGTCAGGCCGAGCAGCTGGCGGTCGACCAGGTCGACCAGCATGTGGAGACATTTGACCTGCGTCTCGTAGGCGATGCCGGGGCGTTCGGTCGGGATGCAGATCAGCCGGTCCTGGCTGTGCAGGTGCGGGGAGATCACCTCCTGCGAGCCGGCCGAGAGCAGGACCACCTGCATGTCGCGCTCGTGCGCGGCGCGCAGCGCGGGCAGGATGCCGTCGACGGCGTTGCAGCTGATGGCGAACAGCACGTCGTGCTGGGCCCCGAGCGCACGGATGGGGCGGACGAACGGTTCCTTGCCGCCAGGGTACTCGGACAGCGCCAGCACGGGCAGGCCCGGGCGCGGATGTTCCAGCTGGCCTGTCATCAGCCGGGCGAAGTAGTGCGCCATGTCGTTGCGCTCGCGCGAGCCGCAGGCGAAGACGCGCTGGCCGTTGAGGACCGCGGTCAGGATCACGCCGGCGGCCTCCAGCACCTGCGGCGCGCCGGACTCCAGCAGCCGACCGATTTCCGCCAGGTCGTCGTCGATGCGTCGTTTCAGGCCGTCGAGTATGTCGCTCATGCGATCGGGTCCGTGTCTGGGTGGTTGTGGATGGATCGGGCCAGGGACCGATTCGTGCAGAGTCTAAAAGGCGTCGGGCAGCCAGTCGACGTGATCGCGTTGCCCATGGGCGGTGACCGCTACCACGTCGAAACGGCAATACAGCCCCTGCCAGGCCGGCTCCCCGGCGATCAGGCGTTCGGCAGTCTCCCGCACCTTGCCGCACTTTTGCGGCGAGAGGCTCTCCGCGGCGGCCACCAGTGCGCCGTTGCCACGGGCGCGCACCTCGACGAAAACCAGGGTATCGCCGTCGCGCAGGATCAGGTCGATCTCGCCGCGCCCGGCGCGGGCATTGCGTCGCAACAGGGTCAGCCCCGCCCGCTGGAGGTGGGCGAGGGCCAGTGTCTCGGCCCGCTGGCCGAATCGCCGCCGATCGGCCCGTGCCGGGTTCCGGTCGCCCGCACACGGCTCGCTCGCCCGGTCCTTGTCGCGCCACCATCGCCGCAGGGCTTCCATGCCGTGACGTTTCATGGCGGGTCAGGGCGTCGCTGCGGGACGCCGGCCGGTGTCGTCGGGCCCGACGGGCCGGTTTATGTCCGGCAATCGCGCCGGGCTGGTGATCGAGTCCGGCAGTGCGACGGCCGGCGACGGATCGACCGGCTGGACCAGGCCGTCGTGGAACTGCCCCCAGCGGGGCTGGCGTTCGACCACACCGGTGGCGGTGACCGACAGCTCACCGGTCAGCCCGTCGAGCGTGCCGCCCCGCAACAGGGTATCCATGCGCCCGGCCAGTGCCGCGGCATCCGCGCCGAAGGCGAACAGGCGGGGCAGCGATCCGACCAGCTGGGCCTGTTCGTAGGTGATGCGCAGCGGGTGTTCCGGTCCGGCTGTCCCGGCGAGCAGCAGTGGGCCGATCGGAATGATCACCGCGTCCTTGTCCCGGTCGCCGCGCCGGTCGCGATTGCCGTTGTAGGCCAGTCCGAGGCCGTAACGCGGCAGGTCCTCGGCGCCGAAGTAGTCGAGCTGAGGCACAACCAACGTCAGCTCCTCGCCGTTCGCTGCGAGGAAGATGGCGTCGAGATCGTCGCGAATGCGGGGCTGGAACGGTCCGTCGTCCGATTTCGTGCGGACGCGCAGCAGGTCGCGCATCTCGCGCGAGAAATCCGTCTGGTTCGGGGAGAATCGTTCGCGGTCGACCACCTCGCCGCCCAGCAGCTCGAACTCGTTGGCGAAGGCCTCGCGGGTGCGTTCGCCCAGCCGGTGATCCGCGGAGAAGATCGCGGCACGGCGGTGACCGTCGGTCCACATGCGCCGCGCGACGGCGGCGGCGTCCTGCTCCGGCGACAGCGAGAAGCTGACCACGCCGGGAGGGAGCGTCTCGCCGGACGACGGGGTGTTGAGCGCGATGGCCATCGGCCCGTCGGCCGGCAGGCCGGCCAGCGCGCCCAGCTGTTCCTTGAGCAGTGGGCCGATGATCAGGGCGGCTCCGGCCCGTTGCGCTTGCTCGAGCGCGGCCCGGGCGCCGATCTGGTCGGCTCCCGAATCGAGAAAAATCACTTCCCGGTCGCCCAGGGCGCCGTTCTCCCGGGCGTAGGCGATGCCGGCGCGGATCTCGCCGGTAATGCCGGCATAGCGCTCGCCTTCCGGCAAAAGGACCGCGACCGGGCCGGTCTCGGCCGGCGCCTCGAGTCGGCCGATGGTCTCGGTGGCGCCGAGCATGTCGATCAGGCCGCTCTCGACGGCGGGGTGGTCCCGGTGATCGTCCACCCACCGGTCGATGTCGCCGGGGCGCTCGCGGTAGGTCAGGGCCAGCTCCAGCCAGCCGGCGAGCCGGGGGCTGTCCGTTTGCCCGGCCGCGCGCCGCAGACGCTCGGAGGGCACCTCGACGAGCAGGTCCCACAGCCGGGCGTGGTTCTCGTCGCGCTCGTCGTCGGCGAGTCGGTCGTCGAGGGCGTCGTAGTAGCGGGCCGCGGCCAGCGGGTCGCCCAGTTCGGCCTCAAGCGCCCCAAGCAGGATGAGCCGGTGCCGTTCCCGGTCCGCGTCCAGCGGCAGCGGAATGCGGTGGATGGTGCGCCGGGCGCGCTCGGCGTCGCCCTCGCTCCATTCGCCAAGGCCTCGGGCGATGGTTGCTCGGCGCGAGTCGATCGCCCCCCAGCGCTCTTCCGTGTCGGCCTGCTGGTAGAGTTCCCGGGCCAGTTCCAGTTCGTGGGCCTCGATCGCGGTTTCCAGCGCGTCGAGCTGTTGCTCGGCGCGGGCCACCCCGGAGAGCGTCTTCGACAGATCCATGCGGGCCCGGGCGATCGCCGCCGGGTCCTGGGCGTCGATGGCCTGGTCGATCTGTGCCTGGGCCGTTTCGCGTCGGTCATCCTCCGGCGAGGGGCCCATCTGGGCGCAGCCGCCCAAGGTCATGGCCAGGGTCAGGAGGCTGGCCAGCAGCGCGCGTCGGGTGACGGGGCGGGCGAGCGGGCGGGGGCGTGTCGGCATGCGGTCCGTCTCCGGTAACGTTCTCGGGGCGGATTCGACGGGACGAATCCTGATGCTCGGTCGTGACTGCCGATCGACGTGAACCACCGGGACGGTGGTCAGTTCGGTCGAATCGGGCCATCAAGCAAAATCGTGAGTGAGTATAAACAAATGTCCAGTCCGAATGCGGGATCGCGGCCGGCGGGAGCAGCCGGCAGTCGCTGGGTCGAACCCGGCCATCTCTACGTGGTGGCCACGCCGATCGGCAATCTCGCCGATATCAGCGGGCGCGCCGTGTCGGTGCTCCAGGGTGTCGACGTCGTTGCCTGCGAGGACACCCGGCACGCACGGGTCCTGCTCGATCACATCGGCGTGCGCAAGGAGTGCGTCGCCCTGCACGAACACAACGAGCGGGGGGCGAGCGAGGCCCTCGCTCGGCGGTTGGCCGGCGGGGAGTCGGCGGCCCTTATCAGCGACGCGGGCACGCCGGCCATCAGTGACCCGGGCGAGCTGCTGGTGCGCGTGCTGGTCGAGGCCGGTGTCCCGGTGGTGCCGGTGCCCGGGGCGTCCGCCGTGATCGCCGCGCTCTCGGCCTCCGGCCTGCCGGCCCGGCCGTTCTGGTTCGAGGGGTTTCTGCCGGCCCAGGAAAAGGCGCGTCGCGAGCGGCTCGATCGCCTGGCGGGCCTGGAGGCGACCCTGGTCTTCTACGAGGCACCGCATCGCATTGTCAGGAGCGTCTCGACGGCCGCCGAGCGCCTGGGCGGGGAACGTCGGGCCGTGCTCGCCCGAGAACTGACCAAGCGGTTCGAGCAGTTCGCCCACGGTTCTCTCGAAGAGCTGGCCGCCCAACTGGCCGAGGGCGACGTTCCCGCCCGTGGCGAGTTCGTACTCCTCGTGGCTCCGCCCGCCGAATGCCCGGACGCCCATGCCGCCGAGGCCGAGGCCCTGATCTCGGCGCTGATCGAGGAGGGGGTCGCCCCCAAGACGATCGCGAGGGTGGTCTCGAGGACGACGTCGCTGGCACGCAACGCGGTCTACGCCGAGGTGCTGGCTCGCCGCCGGGAGTCGTGAGCTCGTCGGGGGTGGGGATGATTCCTCCGGCGTGATCCAGGATTGGCACGCATGATGCTTAACCCCTTGGGCATCGAAGTGGCGAGCGTTTCTCGCCGCCGCGACCGTCCAAATCGGTGGCCGCCCTGACGGCCATAAACAGGGGGTTGACTGCATGGCCTACTACCTTACCAGTGACGAATCACTCTGCGGACAGGCGCCGAGTGGCCTGACGCCCGCGATGCCCCTCCGCACGCCGCTCGCCAGCGACGATGTCGTCGGGCAGCCGGCAGTCCGCGGGCAGGTGTTGCTCGAGGCACTGCTGCGTTGCCTCAACGTCAGGACGGCGCTCGACACGATCCGTGCCCACCTGGAAGACTTTTTGGCGGTGACGTCAATTTCCTGGCAGGTGGGTGACGAGCGCTACTGCTGCGCAGGGTGCGAACCCTCGGAGCACACCATCCCGGTAGCCCTGGCACTGGATGACCGCCCCTTTGGTCGCCTGCGGCTGCACAGCCGCCGTCCGGTCACGGAGGCCGAGCTGTCCGAGCTGCGCGAGATGCTTGCCGCGGTCGCCTATCCGCTGCGCAACCTGCGGATGCTCGAGCATGCGCTGATCGCCGCCGAGCACGACGCGCTGACCGGTCTGAAGAACCGGCGCGCCTTCGACCTCGATCTCAAGACTGTGCATGCCCGGGTCTCCCGGTACGGTGGGCTCGCGAGCCTGCTGATTCTCGACATGACGCGCTTCAAGGCGATCAACGACACCTACGGGCACGATGTGGGCGACCGGGCCCTGGGTCGTGTCGCCGAGGGGCTGGATCGTTGCCTGCGCGAGACCGACGGCGCGTACCGCCTGGGTGGTGACGAGTTCGTGTTGCTCCTCCCTGAAACCCCGTACCAGGGGGCGCGGCGGCTGGGAGCGCGTCTGCTTGCCTGGCTCGGCGATCACCCCCTGCGCGAACCGGGCGGGGAGCGCGTGGTGCTCAAGGCCCGCATCGGCATGGCGCAGTTTCGCAAGGGCGAGTCCGCGGACGACTGGTTCCGCCGTGCCGACCAGGCGCTGTACGGCAACCCCGAGCCCGGGAGGGACGATCGTAGCCTGGGGCGGCGTCTGGCGTGAGGGCCTGGGTGGGCGACTTGCGACGGGGGAGTGGCAAAACGCTGCCAAACGCGTGAGAATCGCGGACATTTGCACGTACCGGTTCCGACGTCGGGAATCGGTCCCGTAACAAGGCGAGGGACGGAAAATGGCCGAAGGTGGCGAGGAAACCGCGGAAAAGAAAGGCGGCAACAAGCTGATCGTGATCCTGCTGGCGGCACTGATCGTCGTGATCCTGGCGGTCGGTGCCGTGGTGGCGACGCTGCTGCTCACGGGGGGTGACGACAAGCCGGCGGGCGACGGCGAGGAGGCCGCCGAGCAGAGCGAGGAGCCCGAGAAGCCCAAGGGGCCGCCGGTCACCGTCTCGCTGGGCGACCCGATCACGGTCAACCTGAGCAAGCCCAACGACGCCAACGTGTTGCAGGTGCAGCTCGACCTGGTGACCCGCGACCCCAAGGTCGAGAAACTGATCAAGTCGCAGCGCTCCCGGATCGTCAACGACGTGATGCTGGCGCTCAGCGACGTCGACTCGGCCGAGTTGCGTACCCGGAAGGGTAAGGAGGAGCTGCAGAAGACCCTGACCGACGACATCAACCGGGTGCTCGAGGAAAACGGCGACTTCGAGGCGCCGGTCGAGAACGTCTATTTCACCAAGCTCCTGATGCAGTGATGCCCCGGGTGATCATTCAGCCGGTGGCGGAGTCACGGGGGCCAGAGGCGCGAGGCGCTTATGTCTGAAGCCGACATCCTCTCCCAGGACGAGATCGACGCGCTGTTGAACGGCGTCGACGAGGGCGACGTCGAGACCGAGCAGGGCGTCGGTGACCCCACTCAGGCCAAGCCTTACGACCTGACCACTCAGGAACGCATCGTCCGGGGTCGGTTGCCGACGCTCGAGATGCTCAACGAGCGTTTTGCGCGCAGCCTGCGCATCCGGCTGGTCTCCATGCTGCGCCGTTCGGTCGAGATCTCGATCGAGGGCGTGGAGATGACCAAGTTTTCCGAGTACATCCACACGCTGTTCGTTCCCACCTCGATGACGCTGATGCACGTGCGTCCGCTCAAGGGGCTGGGGATGTTCATGATGGAGTCGCGGCTGGTCTTCTCGCTGGTCGACAACTTCTTCGGCGGCTTCGGCATGCACGCCAAGATCGAGGGGCGCGACTTCACGCCCACCGAACTGCGGGTGATCAAGCGGGTGCTCGAGCAGGCCACCGAGGAGATGCAGAACGCCTGGGCGGGCATCTACCCGATCGTGTTCGAAACCGTCAGTCACGAGATGAACCCGCAGCTGGCGAACATCGTCTCGGCGACCGAGGTGGTAGTCGTCTCGAGTTTCCGCATCGAGGTCGAAGGCGGCTCGGGCAAGTTCGACTTCGTCGTGCCCTACTCGATGATCGAGCCGATCCGCGACCTGCTCGATGGTGGCATGCAGGGCGATCGGCTGGAGGTCGACGAGCGCTGGACCAAGGCCCTCAAGCGTGAACTGGGCTTCGCCGAGATCGAGCTCAACGCGCACCTGGCCGACGTGCGCATGTCCCTCGAGGACGTGGCCCGGCTGGAGGTGGGGCAGGTCATCCCCTTCGAGATGCCGGAATACTCCACGCTGGTCTGCGACGGGCTGCCCCTATTCCGCGGCAAGATGGGGGTATTCAAGGGCAACAAGGCGATCCGTGTCGAGGAGCCGGTGCCCGAGCGGCTCGAGCGGGCGACGCATCCCAACGAGATCCTGCGGGCGCAGATCCCCGGGATGAACCAATCAGGAGACAAAGACGATGGCTGAGGAAACCGACAAGTCCACCGAGGACGACTGGGCGGCGGCCATGGCCGAGCAGACCGGTTCGGAGGCAGCCGGTGGCGGTGGTGCCGAGCCGGTCGACATGGAGCAGTTTTCCGACGGCGCGCATCCCGACGATGACGAGAATCCGGTCAACTTCGACGTCATCATGGACGTGCCGGTCAACATCTCGATGGAGATCGGCCGCACCGCGATCAACATCCGCAACCTGCTGCAGCTCAACCAGGGGTCGATCGTCGAGCTCGACCGGCTCGCCGGCGAGCCGCTGGACGTGCTGGTCAACGGCACGCTGATCGCCCGCGGCGAGGTGGTGGTCATCAACGAGAAGTTCGGCATCCGGCTGACCGACGTGATCAGCCCGGCCGAGCGCCTGCGAAAGCTGCGTTGATCATGCGCATCGTTCTCGCCACGGTACTGTTCCTGCTGGCCGGCCCCGTCCGGGCGGCCGAGGCCATCGACCCGCTCGCGCCCAGCTACCTGGTCAAGCTGGTGATCAGCCTGATCCTGGTGCTGGTGCTGATGTTCGCGCTGGTCTGGATGGTCAAGCGCTTCGGCCGACTGGACGCGCGCGCCGGCGGCTACCCGATGCAGGTGCTCACGCAGATGTCGATCGGCCCGCGCGAGCGCATCCTGCTGGTGGCCGTGGGCGACCGGCAGATGCTGGTCGGCGTGAGCCAAGGGGCGATCGAGTCGCTCGGCTGGGTCGATCCGCCGCTCGAGCCGCGTCGACGCGACGGGGAAAACCCGAGTTTCGGCGAGGCCTTCCAGGCGCAGTTGGCCGCCCGCTTTGGCAAGGGTGGCCAGGGCGGCCAAGGCGGCAAGGGGAGCTCGAATGAGGGCTAGCATGTTCGGCCGGCTTTCCCTGCTGATGCTGCTGGCCCTCGGCCTATTCGGGGCGAGTGCGCCCGTGCTCGCCGAGCCGGGCATGCCGGCCGTCACCCTGACCGAGGGCGAGGATGGCGAGACGGAGTACAGCCTGACGCTGCAGATCCTCGCACTGATGACGGTGCTGACCCTGCTGCCGTCGTTGCTGCTGATGATGACCTCGTTCACCCGCATCATCATCGTGCTGGCCCTGCTGCGACAGGCGCTGGGTACGGTGCAGACGCCGTCGAACCAGATTCTGCTGGGGCTGGCGCTGTTCCTGACGCTGTTCATCATGGCGCCGGTGTTCCAGGCCGCCTACGACGAGGGGGTCGGGCCGTACATGGCCGAGGAGATCGGCGCGATGGAGGCGATCGACCGCGCCTCGCAGCCGGTGCGCACCTTCATGCTCAACCAGACCCGCGAGAGTGACATCGCCCTCTACCAGGAGATCGGCGACTACCCGGACTTCGAGACGCCCGAGGACGTGCCGCTGACCGTGCTGATGGCCGCCTTCGTCACCTCGGAGCTCAAGACGGCCTTCCAGATCGGGTTTTTGATCTTCATCCCGTTCCTGATCATCGATCTGGTCGTCGCCGCGGTGCTGATGTCGATGGGCATGATGATGCTCTCGCCGATGATCGTCTCGCTGCCGTTCAAGATCATGCTGTTCGTGCTGGTCGACGGCTGGGCGCTCCTGATGGGCACCCTTGCGTCCAGTTTCTATATGGGGGGCTGATATGCAGGTGTCTCGAACAACCGTCGCGAGCCGCCCGAGTGCCAGGAGCCGCTGGCTTACGCCTGCTCCGCATCCAGTGAGCGACGGAATGGCTGGGAAGCCATTCCGGACGCAAGCTGCGCTTGCGAGGGACATGGAAGCCCCGAGTCAGCACGTGACGCCGCAATCGGGTGGCGCAGTAGGTTTTGCGAGGTACCGATGAGTCCGGATACCGTTATCGATCTGACCCGCCAGGCCCTGATGGTGATCCTGTACCTGTCGATGCCGATCCTGCTCACCGCGCTGGCGGTGGGTCTGCTGATCGGCATGTTCCAGGCGGCCACCCAGATCAACGAGATGACCCTGAGCTTCATCCCCAAGATGATCGCGGTGGTGTTCGCCATCCTCCTTGCCGCACCCTGGATGCTGCAGGTGATCGTCGACTTCACCGAGCGACTGTTCAACAACATTCCCTCGCTGATCGGCTGAGGGAGGCGTCTTGCAGATCGCGATCGAGCAGATCCTGAGCTGGACCACCAGCTACCTGTGGGTGCTGATCCGGGTCGGGGCGATGTTGATGGTCGCTCCGATCTTCGGTTCGCAGTCGCTGCCGGCGCGTATCCGGCTGTTGATCGCGCTGGCCGTTTCGCTGGTGATCACGCCCATGGTGCCCGAGATCCCGCCGGTCGATCCGCTCTCGATCGAGGGGTTCACCATGATCGTCCAGCAGATACTGATCGGCGTGGCGATGGGTTTCATCCTCAACATGGTGATCGGCGCCTTCGTGATCGCCGGCGAGTCGATCGCCATGAGCATGGGCCTGGGCTTCGCGCAGACGGTCGATCCGCAGAACGGGGTCAACGTGCCGCTGATCTCGCAGTTTCTCACCATCGTGGTCACCCTGTTGATGGTGGCGCTCAACGTGCCGGCGATGATCGTCAAGATGCTGGCGGACTCGTTCACCATCCTGCCGGTCTCGCCGGTCGGCCTGACCGCCGAGGATTTTCGCGAGATCGCCTGGTTCGGCCAGCAGATGTACATCAACGCGGTGCTGGTCGCCCTGCCGGTGGTGACCACGCTGCTGATGGTCAACCTCGCCATGGGCGTCATCACGCGCGCCGCGCCGCAGATGAACATCTTCTCGGTGGGTTTCCCGGCGACGCTGATGATCGGTTTCTTCCTCATGTTCCTGGCCGCCCCCCTCTGGTTCCCGAACGTGGAACAGTTCGTGCATCAGGCGTTCGTGCTGATCACGGAAATCCTGAGGTGAGCCGGTGGCGGAGAACGAGAACGGCCAGGAGAAGACCGAAGAACCTACCGCGAAACGATTGCGCGAGGCCCGCGAGAAGGGGCAGGTCGCCCGTTCGCGGGAACTCAACTCCTTCATGCTCACCGTCGGCTCGGCCGCGGTGTTCCTTGCGTTCGGTGGCCAGATGATGCTCGGGCTGGCCGACGTCGTGCGCGAGTCGTTCGTCATCGAACGCGCGGATGTGTTCGACCAGGCGGCGATGTTCTCCCGGCTGGCGAACGCCTTCGCCGGCGGCTTTCTCGCCTTCGTGCCGCTGTTCTTCGCCACCATCGTGCTGGCCGTCGCGGCCACGATGGCGGTCGGCGGCTGGAACTTCTCCACCCAGGCAATGGCGCCCAAGCTTTCCAAGATGAACCCCATCTCCGGGCTCAAGCGCATCTTCGGTGTCCAGGCGCTGATGGAACTGGGCAAGACCTTCGCCAAGTTCACCTTGATCACCGCCATCGGGGCGGCGGTGTTCTTCGCCTTCGAGCCCGAGTTCCTGAGCCTGGGCCTGCAGCCGTTCGATGCCGCCGTGGAGCATGCCGGCTGGCTGATCGCCTGGAGCTTCCTGGCCGTCTCGCTGGGCCTGCTGCTGGTCGCCCTGGTCGACGTACCCTTCCAGATCTGGCAGCACCACAAGCAGAACCGCATGACCTTCCAGGAGGTCAAGGACGAGCACAAGGACACCGAGGGCCGGCCGGAGGTCAAGCAGCGCATCCGCCAGACCCAGATGCAGATGTCGCAGCGGCGGATGATGGAGGCGGTGCCGGAGGCCGACGTGGTGGTCACCAACCCCACCCATTACGCCGTGGCGCTCAAGTATGACGCCGAGGGCGTGGGCGCCCCGATCGTGGTGGCCAAGGGCGTCGACGAGATGGCGCTCAACCTGCGCAAGATCGCCGCCGCGCATGGCGTCGAGATGTTCGAGGCCCCGCCGTTGGCACGCGCCTTGTATGCGCACGTCGAGATCGACGAGGTGATCCCCGCCGCCCTCTACACCGCGGTGGCCCAGGTGCTGGCCTACGTCTACCAGCTCAAGGAGGCCACCCGCGGGTCCGGCCCGACGCCGGGTCGGCCGGACCCCGACGTGCCCGAGGAATACGACGTGCCGGCCTCCGAGTGAGGATGACGGCCCGGAGGCGTCGAGTCGCAACGCAACCGCAATCGAGAAGAACGCGCCCAGATGAAACCCAGCCTGAACAACCTGAACCTCGCCCGCCTCGGCGACACCCTGCGCCAGTACCGGGGGCAGGGCATCGGGCCGCCGGTGATGATCATCATGCTGCTGGCGATGGTGATCGTGCCGTTGCCGCCCTTGGGGCTGGACGCGCTGTTCACCTTCAACATCACCCTCTCGCTGATAATCCTGATGGTGGTGCTGTACGTGCGAAAGCCGCTGGATTTCGCGATCTTTCCCACCGTCATTCTGATTGCCACGCTGCTGCGCCTGGCGCTCAACGTCGCCTCGACCCGCGTGGTACTGCTCAACGGTCACGAGGGGCCGGGGGCTGCCGGCAACGTCATCGAGGCCTTCGGCAACTTCGTCATCGGCGGCAACTACGCCGTCGGCCTGGTGGTGTTCATCATCCTGATGGTGATCAACTTCGTGGTGATCACGAAGGGCGCCGGTCGGGTGTCCGAGGTCTCCGCGCGCTTCACCCTCGACTCGCTGCCGGGCAAGCAGATGGCGATCGACGCCGATCTCAACGCCGGGATCCTCAACCAGGAACAGGCGCGTGCCCGGCGCGAGGAAATCGCCTCCGAGGCCGACTTTTACGGCTCGATGGACGGCGCCTCGAAGTTCGTCCGCGGGGACGCCATCGCCGGCATCCTGATCGTGTTCATCAATGTCATCGGCGGGCTGCTGATCGGTGTCGCCCAGCACGGCATGCCCTTCGGCAACGCCGCCGAGACATACGTCCTGCTGACTATCGGCGACGGCCTGGTCGCCACCATTCCCTCGCTGCTGATCTCGACGGCGACCGCGATCATCGTCACCCGCGTGACTGCGTCGACGGACGACATGGGCTCGCAGGTCCACAAGCAGATGTTCTCCGACCCGCGCGTGCTGGGCGTGGCCGCGGGGCTGATGGCGGGGCTGGGCATGGTGCCGGGGATGCCCAACGTGGCCTTCCTCGGGCTGGCCGCGCTGGCGGGGGGTGGCGCCTGGTTGGTGTCTCGCCGCAACGCGGTCGAGGCGGCGGAGAAGGCGGCGGCCGAGGCCGAGCCGGCCCAGGCCAAGCCAGAGGTCAAGGAACTGACCTGGGACGACGTGCCGCCGGTCGACCTGATCGGCCTTGAGGTGGGCTATGGACTGATCCCGCTGGTCGACCGCAACCAGGGTGGCCAGCTGATGCCGCGCATCAAGGGCGTGCGCAAGAAGCTCTCCCAGGAGCTGGGTTTCCTGATCTCGACGGTGCACATCCGTGACAATCTGGACTTGAAGCCCAACGAGTACCGCATCAGCCTCAACGGCGTGCCCATCGGCAACGCCGAGATCTTTCCGGACCGCGACATGGCCATCAACCCGGGCCAGGTCTCCGGCGACATCAGGGGCATCCAGACCACCGATCCGGCCTTCGGCCTCAAGGCCTACTGGATCGATCGAAACCAGAAGGAAGAGGCGCAGGCGCTGGGCTACACCGTGGTCGACCCGGCCACCGTGATCGCCACACACCTGTCGCAGATCCTCGGCGACAACGCCGCCGACCTGTTCGGTTACGAGCAGGCGCAGGAGCTGCTCGACACGCTCAAGCAGAGCAGTCCGAAACTGGTCGAGGACCTGGTGCCCAAGACCCTGCCGATGACGACCATCGTCGAGGTGCTCGGGCAACTGCTCTCCGAGCGGATTCCGATCCGCGATATCCGCACGATTGCCGAAACCTTGACGATCCAGGGGCAGCGTACCCAGGACGTCGGGGAATTGACGGAGAGCGTGCGCATGGCGCTTGGCCGAATGATCGTCCAGCATATCAACGGCTTGGCGCCGACCGTGCCCGTGATCACGCTTGACCCGCAGTTGGAACAGCTCTTGCTTAACAGTACCCAGCGCGGGAATCAGGCCCCCGGAATCGAGCCCGGCCTGGCCGAGCGGCTGCACAAGTCGCTCAAGGACGCGGCCGAGCGTCAGGAGCAGAGTGGCAAGCCGGCCATTCTCCTCGTGGCTCCGCAGATTCGCAGCTGGCTCTCGCGCATGGTCCGGCACTCGATCCCGACGCTCAGCGTGCTGAGCTATCACGAGATACCGGACAACAAGGAAATACGCGTGGTGGCGAGCGTCGGCAACCAGAACGACGGCTGACGACTCGACCGGACAACCCAACCGTCAAGGGTCTGGTGGATACATGAAAATCAAGCGAATCATCGCCAGTGACATGCGCGAGGCCATGCGCCAGGTACGGCGCGTGTTTGGGGACGAGGCCGTCATCCTCTCCAACAAGCCGGTCACCGGTGGCGTGGAGGTGATCGCCGCGATGGACTTCGACGAGAAGGCCATTCAGCTGGCGGCGGCCCAGCAATCGGCGAGCCGGATTGCCGGTGCCCCGGAACGGTCGGCGGCGGGCGCGAAACCCGCCACGCCGGTCGAACGAGGCGAGTCGCCGCGGCCGAGGTTGTCCACCCCGGCCGAACCCGAGCCCGCCGAGGGGAAGGACGACGCGCCCAAGACCACCGCCGAGATGCTCGCCGAGCGTAGCCGGCGCGCCGAGGCTGCCGAGGACGCCGAGGGCGGCGGGAAGGCCGGCCCGGCGACATCCGACGAGATGCTCGAACCGGCGCACGGCGGCGAGAGAGACGAGGACCGTGCGGCGTTTTCCGAGGCGCTGGCCGCCTGGAGCGAGCAGCTGGCCGGCTCGTCGGCCGAGTCCGCCCCCGCCGAGGCGGTCGAGCGGCCCGCCGAGCGTTCGGCGAACCGGACCCCGTCGCACTGGGACTGGCTGGTCGAGGATCAGGGCGCCGCCGAGGGGCGTCTCTCGACGCTGACCGAGGAGGTGGCCCAGCTTCGCGACCTGTTCGAGCGGCAGCTGTCGGTAATGGAATGGCACCGTTTCAGCCAGGCGCACCCGGCCGAGGTCTCCACCGTCCAGCGGCTGCAGGACCTTGGCCTGCCCAGCGGCCTGGCGCGCGAGATCGGCCGTGCCGCGGCCCGGTCGGAGCCCGAGCGGGCCTTCGTCGAGGCGCTGCGCATGCTGGGCGACCAGATCGATCAGCGGGCCGACGACCCGGTCGAGGCCGGCGGTGTCTACGCCTTCGTCGGCCCGACTGGCGTGGGCAAGACCACCACACTCGCCAAGCTGGCCGCCCGGGCGGTCCTGCACCGCGGTCGCGACTCCGTGGCGCTGATCAGCACCGACCGTTTCCGCATCGGTGCCCAGGAGCAGTTGCGCAACTACGCGCGTATCCTTAATGTGCCGTTGCACATCGCCCGCGACGAAACGCACCTCGCGCAGTTGCTCGAGGCCGTCGCCGACCGCCACCTGGTGTTGATCGACACCTCGGGCATGTCGCAGCGCGACTTCCGCATGATGGAGAAGCTCGAGGCGCTGATGGGCGCGGGCGAGGCGGTCAAGCTGCTGTTGGTGCTGTCGGCCAACGCGCAGTACCCGGCGCTCGAGGACGTCAAGAAGCGCTTTGCCGGGCTGCCGTTGCACGGCACCGTGCTCACCAAGCTCGACGAGACCGTCCTGCTCGGTGGCGGGCTGGCCGCTCTGGTCCGGCCGCTGGCCGGTCCCGACGGCGAACCGCGTCGCCTGCCGCTGGTCTGCGCCGGTGTCGGTCAGCGGGTGCCGGAGGACCTCTGGTTCCCGCAGGCGGCCGACCTGATCAAGCAGGCCCTGGAAATGGGGCAGTCTCAACTCGAACACACCGACCGGGATGATCCGCTGTGGATGCTCAATCAAGCCGGATGACAACCCAACCCGCCCTTGGACCCGACCAGGCCGACGGGGTGCGTCACGCCAACGGCGGTCGCCCGGTGCGCGTGATCGCGGTGACCAGCGGCAAGGGCGGGGTGGGCAAGACCAATGTCTCGGTCAACCTCTCCGTGGCGCTCGCCCGTAGCGGCGACCGGGTGGTGCTGATGGACGCCGATCTCGGGCTGGGCAACGTCGATGTCCTGCTTGGTCTACAGTCCCGGGGCAATCTGTCCCACGTGCTGTCCGGGCAGGCGACCCTCGACGAGATCATGCTCGAAGGCCCGGAGGGCATCGGCATCCTCCCGGCGGCCAGCGGGGTGGCCAGCATGGCCGCGCTGACGCCCGCCGAGAACGCCGGCCTGATCGCTGCCTTCTCCGGCATGCGCTGGCCGGTGGATACCCTGGTGGTCGATTCGGCCGCGGGCATCGCCGACTCGGTGGTGCGCTTCGCCGAGGCCGCCAACGAGGTAGTGGTCGTGGTCTGCGACGAGCCGGCCTCGATCACGGATGCCTACGCGGTGATCAAGGTGCTCTCGCGCGAGCACGACGTGACGCGATTCCACGTCGTGGCGAACATGGTGCGCGACGCGGCCGAGGGGCGGCGGCTGTTCGAGAAGCTCTCGGTGGCGGCCAAGCGCTTTCTCGACGTCACGCTCACCCACATGGGGTCGGTGCCGTTCGACGACTACCTGCGCCGCGCCGTGCAGCGACAGAAGACCGTCGTGCAGCTCTACGGCGGTGCCAAGTCCACGCGGGCCTTCACGGCCATGGCGGACAAGGTCAACCAGTGGCCGGCGCCGCGCGGGCCGCAGGGACAGTTGCAGTTTTTCGTCGAGCGACTGGTGAACAACGCCGAGCTGGACCCCGAGAACCTGCTATGAATGCACGTGCCATGTATCAGAACGTTCAGGCCGGCTCGACCGAGGCGCTGGTCGCCAAGCACGCCGACCTCGTCAAGCGGGTCGCCTTCCACCTGCTCGGTCGACTGCCCTCGCACGTGCAGGCCGAGGACCTGATCCAGGCCGGCATGGTGGGGCTGCTCGACGCCGCGCGCCTGTTCGACGGCGACAAGGGAGCCTCGTTCGAGACCTACGCGGGGCTGCGCATACGCGGGGCGATGCTCGACGAGGTGCGACGCAACGACTGGGCGCCCCGCTCGGTCTATCGCCGGCAGCGCGAGATCGCGCAGACGGTGGCCGAGATCGAGGGCGAGACCGGTCGCGAGGCGCGTGATGCGGAGGTCTGCGAGCGCATGGGTATCACCCTCGACGAGTACCATGCTGCGCTCACCGACTCCTCGTCGGTGCACGTGGGCTCGCTCGATCACGGCGGCGAATCGGAGAACGAGACCTTCGACATCGCCGACCCGAACAGCCAGCAGCCCGACGAGGCGCTGGCCGAGGATCACTTCCAGCGCGATCTCGCCGACTGCATCGACGAGCTCCCGGAGCGGGAAAGACTGGTGATGTCCCTGTACTATGTCGAGGAACTCAACCAGAAGGAGATCGGCGCGGTGCTCGGCGTGAGCGAGTCGCGCGTCTGCCAGATCCACAACAAGGCGATCATGCGGCTGAAGACCGCCATGAACGCCTGGCGATAGTCGGCTGCCCGCGCGGTTCGGCCGGCGGGCTCAATATTTCCCGGTCGACGCCGATAGACCGTCGTATCCAGACTCGAACAAGGCAACCTGCCTGGTACTGAACAAACGATCCCAGGGGCGAAAATGGACCGAAACATGAAGATCCTCGTGGTGGACGACTTCTCCACGATGCGCCGGATCATCAAGAACCTCCTCAAGGAGCTCGGCTTCACCAACATCGAGGAGGCCGACGATGGCCAGACGGCGTTGCCGTTGCTCAAGCAGGGCAATTTCGATTTCCTCGTCACGGACTGGAACATGCCCGGCATGTCCGGGATCGACCTGTTGCGGGCGGTCCGTGCCGATCCCAATCTCGCCAGCCTGCCGGTATTGATGGTGACCGCCGAGGCCAAGCGTGAACAGATCATCAAGGCGGCGCAGGAAGGGGTGAACGGCTACATCGTCAAGCCGTTCAACGGCGCCACGCTCAAGGAAAAGATCGAGAAGATCTTCGAACGGGTCGAGTCGTAGGGACGCGTGATGACACAGGCAGACGAACAGGATTTCCAGCCGGTGGTCGGTCGCGAGAAGCGGCTCGCCGACGCCCGCGCGCTGGTGGAGGCGATCGAGAACGAGGACTCGGCCGGTGAAGCGCAGCTGATCGGCGAGTTGACCGCGGCGTATTCGGGCAACATCTTCGACGAAGTCGGGCGGATGACGCGCGAGGTCCACGACACCCTCAAGAGCTTCGCCGAGGACGAGCGCCTCGGTGTGCTGGCCGAGGACGAGATGCCGGATGCGCGCGACCGCCTGCGCTACGTCATCACGCTGACCGAGCAGGCCGCCACCCGGACGCTGACCGTCACCGAGGAGGCCACGCCCACGGCCGAGCAGATCGTCGACCGATCGCAGCGTCTCAAGAGCGAACTGGCTAAAGTCGCCGCCAGCGAGGCCGATAACGCCAGACTGGGCGGCGTGGTCGACTCGATGACGCGCTACCTGAATTCCACCAGTCAGTGTGGCGAGCGCCTCAAGGGGCAGCTCACCGAGATCATGATGGCCCAGGAGTTCCAGGACCTGTCCGGTCAGCTCCTGATGCGCGTGATCGACCTGCTCGAGCAGCTGGAGGAAAAACTGGTCGGGCTGTTGCAGATAACCGCCCCGGTGCGAGGGTCCAGGGGCAAGGAAGAGAGGGTCGAGTCGGTGGAGGACGGTGTCGGGCCGCAGTTGCCCAGCGCCGGCGACAACGTGGTGAAGAACCAGGACGACGTCGACGACCTGCTCGCCAGTCTGGGTTTCTGACCAGGGCAGTCGAGGGAATGGCCCGCCCGTCACGTGCGGGCGAACGCGTGTCGGTCCGGGCCCGATCGACACACAGCACAACGAGAGGCAAGCATGGCATTCGAACCCGACAACGAGCTGTTGCAGGATTTCCTGATCGAGGCCGGTGAACTGCTCAACGGGCTGGATCAGCAGCTGGTCGAGCTGGAGCAATCACCCGACGACGCCGACCGGCTCAATTCGGTGTTCCGGGCCTTTCATACCATCAAGGGCGGGGCCGGGTTCCTCGAGGTCCACCCGCTGGTGGAGGTCTGCCATCGCGCCGAGGACATCTTCAACCTGCTGCGCAATCACGAGATCACCATGAACAGCCGCATCATGGACGTGATGCTGCAGGTGATCGACGTGCTCAACGACATGTTCGACTCGCTGCGAGCGGGCCAGTACCCGGAGGACGTCTCCAAGGCGTTTCTCAAGGAAATCGAGGGACTCGCGCACCAGGACGACGCCGCGGCCTCGCCCGCCCCGGCCGAGCCGGGCCTGGCGGGCAGCGACGAACCCGTGGCCGACGAACCGCCCGAGGCGCCCGCGCCCGTGGCCGAGGAGGACGACGCCTTCGACCGCATGCTCGCCGACCTGGACGCGGCCGAATCGGACACGGCCCAGGCATCGAGCGGCGGCGCGGACGACGACCTGATCAGCGACGAGGAGTTCGAAAGCCTGCTCGACGAGTTGCACGGCAAGGGCAAGTTCCAGGCCCCGGCCCCCGAACCCGAGGCGGCCCAGGCGGACAAGGCGAGCAGCGCCGCGGACTCCGACGAGATCACCGACGAGGAGTTCGAGGCGGTGCTCGACGAGCTCTACGGCAAGGGCAAGGCGCCCACGGCACCCGTGGCCGCAGAGAAGCCGAGCGAGCCGGAGACGCCGGCCCCCGGGCAAACCGCCGCGACCGCCACCGGTTCCGAGAAGCCGGCGGACACCACCGTCCCCGCAGGCAAGGCCGGGGCCAAGCCGACGGAGGCCGCCGGGCCCAAGCCGGCCGAGGCCGCCAAGGCCAAGCCGGTCGAGGCGCACAAGGCCCCGGTGGAGACCACGGTGCGAGTGGACACCGAGCGGCTTGACAGCATCATGAACCTGGTTGGCGAACTGGTGCTGGTCCGCAACCGCATGAACACCCTGAAGTCGAGCTTCGAGAACGAGGAGATCGCCTCGGTGATCGCCACGCTCGACATGGTGACCTCCGACCTGCAGGGCGCAGTGATGAAGACGCGCATGCAGCCGGTCAAGAAGGTCTTCGGTCGTTTCCCGCGCGTGGTGCGCGACACCGCGCGGACCCTGGGCAAGCAGGTCAACCTGGAGCTCGAGGGCGAGGACACCGATCTGGACAAGAACCTGGTCGAGGCCCTGGCCGATCCGTTGATCCACCTGGTGCGCAACGCCGTCGACCACGGCATCGAGATGCCGGAGGAGCGCGAGGCCAAGGGCAAGGACCGGGCCGGCACCGTGCTGCTGTCCGCTGCCCAGGAGGGCGATCACATCCGTCTGTCCATCCAGGACGACGGCGCCGGCATGGATGCCGAGGTATTGCGCCGCAAGGGCGTGGAGAAGGGGGTGGTCGATCCGGACGCTGCCGCGCGCCTGAGCGACCAGGAATGCTTCGAACTGATCCTGCATCCCGGCTTTTCCACCAAGGATCAGATATCGGACATCTCCGGCCGCGGCGTGGGGATGGACGTGGTCAAGACCGCGATCACCAAGCTCTCGGGCACCATCAGCATCGACTCCGAGCCGGGCGAGGGCACGCAGATCAACATCAAGGTGCCGCTGACCCTGGCTATCCTGCCGACGCTGATGGTGATCGTGTCCGGCCGCAAGTACGCCATTCCATTGTCGGTGGTCAACGAGATCTTCGAGATGGCCGACAAGGAAGTGAACGTGGTCGACGGCCAGGCGACCATCACGGTGCGCGACCGCGCCGTGCCCCTGTTCCGCATGACCGACTGGCTGGCCCTGCGCGGCGAGGCGCCGAGCACTCGCTCCGAGACCGACCAGGTGGTGATGGTCCAGCACGGGGCGCAGCTGATGGCCCTGGTGGTGGACTCCGTCATCGGCCAGGAGGAGGTGGTGATCAAGCCGCTGGGCGAGCTGCTGCGCGTGGTCGAGGGCTTCGCCGGCGCGACCATCACGGGCGATGGCCACATCGCCCTGATCCTCGACCTGCCCGGGATGGTGCGTCGCAACACCGGCCGCGGTCGTCAACGCCTGCGTTCGGTGGCCTGACCGATGCCGATCCGTCTCCTGATCGTCGATGACTCGCTCTTCTTCCGCCGGGCGCTGCGCGAGGTCTTCGCCAGCGATCCGCGACTGGAGGTGATCGGCGAGGCTTCCAACGGCCGCCAGGCTGTACTCAAGGCCTGTGAACTCAAGCCCGACATCATCACCATGGACGTCGAGATGCCCATCATGGACGGCATCTCCGCGGTGCGCCGGATCACCGAGCGCTGCCCGACCCCGATCCTGATGCTTTCGGCCCTGACCAAGGCGGGCGCCGAAGCGACCCTCGACGCTCTCGACGCCGGTGCGGTCGACTTCTTTCCCAAGAACGGTGACGACCCCGAGGACACGCTGGCCCGCTCCGGGCGGCGGCTGTGCTCGCGGGTGCGCATGCTGGCGCTGCGCTCGCAGCGCGAATCGGCACCCGCCGCCCCGCTGGCGCGCCAGGAGGCGCCCGCGGCGACGGAAACGCGACCGCGTGGCGGGCGTGGTGCTGCGCCGAGCGGCTTTCTCAGTCGGCAGGGCCTGGTGGTTATCGGGGCGTCGACCGGCGGCCCGGCGGCCGTCCCGGCGGTGCTCGGCAGGTTGCCGGCCGACTTTCCGCTGCCGATCGTGATCGCCCAGCACATGCCCGGCGCCTTTACCGGCCCGTTCGCCCAGCGCCTGAACGACTCCATGCCGGTCCGGGTCGTCGAGGCCTCCGACGGCGAGCCGCTGAGGCCGGGGACTGCCTACGTGATACCGGGCGGCAAGCACGGCGAACTGGCCGGGCGACACGGGGCCTACAAGCTCAACCTGCGCGATCCGGTGGCCGACGAACATTACCGGCCGAGCGTGACACTGGCATTGTCCTCGGCGGCCCGCGTCGCCGGGGGTGACCTGCTGGCGGTAATGCTGACCGGGATGGGCGACGACGGCGCGGAGGGAGCGCGCCAGGTCGCCGCCGCTCGCGGGCACGTCTGGGCACAGGACCAGGCGACAAGCGTCATCTACGGCATGCCGGCCGCCGTGGCCAAGGCGAATCTGGCCGAGTCGATCCTGCCGCTGGGGCAGATCGGCGCGGCCATCGGAGGGGCATTGCGATGAAGATCTGGGCGGTTGCCAATCAGAAGGGCGGGGTGGGCAAGACCACCACCAGCGTCAGTCTCGCCGGTCATCTGTCCCGGGAGGGCAAGCGGGTGTTGCTGGTCGATCTCGATCCGCACGGTTCGATGACCGTCTATTTCGGCATGGAACCGGAGGCACCGGGCGCGAGCGTCTATTCGCTGTTCAAGTCGGCGGCCGAGGGGCAGGCGCTCGACCCGTCCCGCGTGGTGCATCCCACGGCCTTCGACGGCATCAGCCTGATGCCCGCCTCGACGGCGCTGGCAACGCTTGACCGGCAGCTGGGCATGCGCGACGGCATGGGCCTGGTGCTCAAGCGCTCGATCGACCGCATCCGCGACGATTACGACTACGTCCTGATCGATTGTCCGCCGATCCTGGGCGTGACCATGGTCAACGCCCTGGCGCTGGCGGAGTTCCTGATCATGCCGGTGCAGACCGAGTTCCTGGCGCTCAAGGGCCTCGAGCGGATGCTGCGCACGCTGGCGATGGTGCAGCGCTCGCGCCGCCAGCGGCTGGAATACGTGATCCTGCCGACCATGTTCGACCGGCGGACACGGGCCTCGCACGACACGCTGCGCATCCTCCACGATCGCTACCACGACGACGTCTGGACCGACGTGATTCCCATCGATACCCAGTTCCGCGAGGCGAGCCGCCAGGGCAAGCCATTGCCCCTGATCCAGCCGGACGCGCGCGGCAGCGAGGCGTACCGACAGTTCCTCAACTGGCTGGAGGCCCATGTCGGCGGACAGGCGATGGCGCCGGCCGCCGAACTGGGCGCCAGCGGAGCCCGTCTGAAGGAGTCCCGCTGATGGCCGCCGAAAAGCACAGGGAAAACCGTCAACCGATTGTCGACCAGGACGCCGCGATCACCGCATACCTCGACGGCCTGCTGCGTGATCCGGATGCCGACGTCGCCGCGGAGGCTGCCGCACCGCGCAACTCGCCGGGGTTGAAGGTCATCAACGTCGCCGAGACGACGGTGGCCACCGGGGCCCCTCTCGAGGAACCGGTCGAGGGGACGGAGCCCCCCGCGAGCGGGGGGGCGGCGCCAGTTGCGGATAGCGGAGATTCGGCGACCGGGATTTCCGTCACCGAGCCTGACTTCGTCGACGAGGCCGATGAATCCGTGCCCGATGCCGATTCCGACGACTTCGGGGCAGAGGAGACCGGCAGTGACGACACGGCGGTCGCCCGGGCGGTGGACGAGGAGCCGTCGGTCGAGTCGGCGCCGTCGGATGGCCAGCCGGTCGACGACGAGGCGACCGCCTCGGCCGATGTGGTGACGGATGCGCGCTGGAGCTGGCTGCGGGTCGGTGGGATGACCATGGCGATCCCGACGGATGCCGTGGCCTCCCGACACCAGGACCCGCCGCTCGAGGCGGTCCCGGGCGCGCCGGCCCACGTCGCCGGGGCCCTGGTCATCGAGGAACGCCCCCGGCTAATCCTGTCGCTGGCGAAACTGACGGGGCTGCGCGAGCGCGACGATGCCGAGCGTGAAGTCTTGCTGCTGGGCAAGGGTGGCCTGTGGGGGATCGTGGGTGAACGGGTGGAACGCCCCCCGGAACTGACCGAAGAGGCCGTC
The DNA here is from genome assembly GCA_964442775.1 of uncultured Halothiobacillus sp. Lineage (GTDB taxonomy): Bacteria > Pseudomonadota > Gammaproteobacteria > Halothiobacillales > Halothiobacillaceae > Guyparkeria. The sequence continues at coordinate 49,905 of CAYUAO010000001.1, forward strand.
GAGTGGCGTAACGAGGCACAGAAGTCGGCCCGCCGGCCGTGGCTGGCGGGTACCGCCCCGGCAGCGGGCGTGGCCGTGCTCGACGAGGCCGGGCTGCGGATGGCGCTCAGGTCGTCCCGCTGATCCAAGAGGTGAACAGATGATGAATCAAGCGATGGAAACGCCCCGGACACCGGAAGCGTACGACGAGGAACTCGAGGCGCAGGACCAGGGGCCGCTGACGCGCTGGGTCAGTTTTACCGTCGACGACGAGACCTATGCCCTGAACGTGCTCGACGTCCAGGAGGTGCTGCGCGACGCCGAGATCACCCCGATTCCCGGCGCGCCGGACGCGATCCTCGGCATCATCAACCTGCGTGGCAACGTGGTGACCGTGGTCGACGCGCGGACCTTCTTCGGACTCGAGTCGAAGACCTGGGACGAGAACAGTCGCATCATGGTCATCGAGGTGGCCTCGGGCGAGATCGTGGGCGTGGTGGTCGATAGTGTCGCCGAGGTGATCGCCTTGCCGGAGTCGGTCGTCGACCAGGCCATGATGTCGGTGTCCGACGACCGCGCGCGGCACATACTCGGCATTGTGCCGCAGGACGAGAAATTGATTATCCTTGTCGACATGAAGAGCCTCTCCGACCTCACCGCGACATGAGCGTGTCGCCACTCTGGCTTGCCGTCGCCGCACTCGTCGCGAGTCTGGCCGTGCTGCTTGTGACCCTGTCCCTGCATCGCGGTCTCAAGCAGGCGCAACTCACGCGAGAACGGTGGTTCCAGACGCAGATGGAGCGCCTCGAACGCGAGCATCGGGGCCTCGAGTCGGCCCTGGCCGGCTTCGGCCGTCACATCGACCAGCTCGACCAACGCATCGAGGCGGTCGGGGAACGGATCACGCAACTCGACGCCCGGATCGACGCGGTCGCCGCCGACGACGACCAGCCCGGCTTCGGGCATGCGCTGCGGCTGGCGTCCCAGGGACGGGTGAGCGTCGACGAACTGGTGGAGGACTTCGGCCTCTCGGAAAGCGAGGCGCGTCTGCTGATGCGGGTCAATCGCCCCGAGGAGGACAAACGCTTTTCGTCCTGACCTGGCGCCGTTTCCCAAGGCAGAAGGCCCGCCAATCGGCGGGCCTTTGTCGTGGGCGTTCGGGGACGGGCCGCTGCCGGCGCGTCAGTCCTCGACGTCCCGCTCGGCGGCGGCGCGAATCTCCTCGCGCAGCAACCCGCGCACCGGGGCGGTGTCGGGGCGCTTGCCGTGCCAGAGCGTGAAGCTCTCGGCGGCCTGCTCGACCAGCATGCCCAGTCCATCGAGGGCACGTGCGCCGCGCGACTCGCCCCAGGTCATGAATACCGTCGGCTCGGCGCCGTAGGCCATGTCATAGGTGACGGTGCCCGCGCCGACCAGCGCGTCCGGCAGCGGCGGCAACTGGGCGGTCAGGCTCGCCGGCGTGGCGTTGACGATCAAATCGAAGCGAGATGCCTCGATTCCCGCCAGCGGGCAGCCGGAGAGCACGCAGTCGCCGGCCGCATCACTGAACTCCTCGACCAGGCCGTAGGCGCGTTCGGGGTTCCGGTTGGCGATCATCAGTTCCCGCGGAGCCTGATCGAGCAGCGGGGCGAGCACGCCTCGGGTCGCGCCTCCAGCGCCCAGGATGAGCACCCGGCGGTCGGCGACGGTCACACCGTGAAAGCCCAGGTCGTTCACCAGTCCGACCCCATCGGTGTTGTCGGCGTGGATCGGCTCGCCGGCCCGTTCCGGAAACACCAGGGTGTTGGCCGCCATCGCCCGTTCGGCGCGGGCGCCGTGCGTCCCGGCCAGGTCGAAGGCCTCCACCTTGAAGGGTACGGTGACGTTCATGCCGCGGCCGCCGCGATCGATGAAGGCGTGGACGGCCTCCTCGAAGCCGTCGATCGGCGCCCAGATCTTCTCGTAGGCGAGGTCGATGCCCAGCTGGCGGGCGAATGCCCGATGGATCAGGGGCGAACGGGAATGCTCGATCGGATTGCCGATAACGGCGTACAACGCGGGCGTGTCGGTTGCCATTGGGGGTACGTTCACAGGTTCATGGGGGCGAGGTGCTCGCGCGCCCAGGAAGCTCGTTGTGTCGCCGGCTCCGGGCGCGAGAGATGATCGACGTGAAGGTCGACGCGCTCGATACGGTGACGCAATCCTTCGCCGTTTGCAACCTGGATCGAGAGCCCCGGGCGGGCGTTGAGTTCGAGGATCAGCGGGCCGAGCTCCCGGTCGAGCACCACGTCCACGCCGAGGTAGCCCAGCCCGGTCAGGTCGCTGCATTCGGCCGCCATTTCGAGCAGTGACTGCCAGCCGGGGATCTCCACGTCGCTGATGGGGGCGCGGGTGTCCGGGTGATGGGTCACCTGCCGGTTGTTGGCCACCCCGTCGAGCGTCCGGCCACCGGCCATGTCGACGCCGGCGCCGATCGCGCCCTGGTGAAGGTTCGCCTTGCCGTCGGACTGGGTGGTAGGCAGGCGCACCATCGCCATCAGCGGGTAGCCCCGGTAGACGATCGTGCGGATGTCCGGCACCCCCTGGAAACTGATCTTCTCGAACAGCGGCGAGAACTTGACCCGGTATTCGATCATCGCCACGTCCGGCCGCCCACCCAGGCTGTAGGCCCCGGCGAGGATGTTGGAGATGTGCAGCGCGATCGCGTCGACGGCGATCGCCTGCCCCGAGCTCTTGCGGTAGACCACCGGCCGGTCGGACTGCTTGCCGTCGATCACCAGGATGCCGTCGCCCCCGGCGCCGTTGGCCGGCTTGATCACGAATTCCTCGTGCTCGCCGACCAGGCGGGAGAGGTGCCTGATATCGTGGGTGCTGCGGATCACTCCGTAGAGGGCCGGCACCTTGAGGCCCGCCTCCTCGGCCAGTTCCTTGGTCAGCAGCTTGTCGTCGACCAGCGGGTAATAGCGTCGCGGGTTCCGTTCGGCGATGAACTCGCCGTTGCGCTGGTTCATGCCCAGAACTCCCAGCTCCCTGAGCCGCCGCGGGGAGATCGGCCAGTCGATGGCCATCAGCGGTCATCCCCGTTTCGGCTGGGCGAGGGGGGATCCGGCCGCCGGGCATGGGCGAGCGTCTTGAAGGCGCGGAAGCGGAACAGCTCGGTCAGCCGGTAGCCGGTGTAGCGCCCGACCAGCAGGGTGAATGCCAGCACCACCAGCAGGAGCTCGGGGAAGACGAAGAACAGGTGGGTCACGTAGGCGTTGACCATGACCAGATAGGCCAGGGCCGCGACCACCAGCGAACCGGTCGCCTGCGCCAGCGCGTCCCCTGGCCCGTGTTCTTCCCAGACGATCGACACCCGCTCGATGGTCATCGCCAGGATGACCATCGGGAACAGGCCGACGGACAGGCCGATGTCCAGTCCCAGTCGATGCGACACGATGCTGATCAGGGCCATCAGCAGGATCACCACGATCACCACCGCGGCCAGTCGCGGCACCAGCAGCAGCTTGAGACGTTCGAGGTAGAAGCGGATCGCCAGTCCCAACGCGACGATCAGCGTGAACAACACCACGCCGCCGACCAGTTGCGTCTCGCGGAACGACAGCGCGATCAACACCGGCATGAAGGTGCCGAAGGTGCGGATGCCGATCACGTTGCGCAACAGCACGATGATCAGGGCTCCCAGCGGCACCAGCAGCAGCACGCGGTAGGTGTTCTGGGAGTCGATCGGCAGGTCGAGCAGCGAGAAGTCCATCAGCCGGGAATCGGCGATGTTCGACTGCAGCTGGGCGGTCTCGACGGCGTCGCGCGCGTTGCGGGTGGTGGCAAAGGTCAGTTCGACGTCCCGCAGCCCCGAACTGCTCAGGGCCGATCGGTCGCCATGCCACCAGACCATGAATTGTCGCGGATACCCCACCGACCCCGTTTTCGGGTCGATCGGCACCCAGCGACGCGAGTTGTGGACCTCGAGCCAGGTGGTCGGTTCGAGGTTGCGCCCCTCGTCGGTGAGCATGACACCGTGGGACATGCGCGCGGGAATCCTCGCGATGGCGAGCAGGCGGATCGCCAGCCGGGTGCGCTCGGTCTCGGTGGCGTCCGGCTTGAGAAAGGCGGCGATGTTCTCGTCGGGGCGGCTGGCGTTGACCTCCTTGACCAGCAGGGTGCCGAAGGTCTGGATGTCCGCCGAACCGGCACGGATCTCCTCGACGAACGACTCGGCGGCCGACTTGAGCGGCTCCTCGAGATCGGGCGGATCCGCCGGGCCGGGGTATGGCGAGGGCTGGATCTCCTCCTGGTCCCGGTAGACCGTGGCCTGGTAGTACAGGGTCTGCCTGCCTTCCGGCTTGCGCTTGGTCCAGACCGCTTCACGTTGCCGGTCGCTCGACTGCGTGGTCAGCCCCCAGCCGCGCGAGACGAATCCCTCGTCGAGCAGGGTGTAGTGTGGCGGGTCGCTGGGCAGGGCAAAGCGGACCGAGGCCGGGGCGTTGCCCGGATCAACCGCGATCTGGGCCTCGATCGTCCAGGTTTCAGTCTCCCGGTCCGGCGTCAGGGGAAAGCCCAGCGTGTGGTACTTGTACCAGGCCACCGACAGGCCGACCACGGTCAGCAGCAGGACGACGGAGAGAAGGTGGAGGCGTCTCATGATCGCGGGCGGGCTCCGGCGTAGGCGATGGACAGCATGCTGGGTCGACTCGCATCACGGCTCGAGTCGGGGCATCGGTCGGTCACGTCGCCCGGTTCGGGGCGCGGCCACCCTCGTCAATCGCAACTGGGGTCACGGGTGTCCTTGACGGCGGAGTCCACCAGTACGTGGCCGGCCAGATGGTTGCGGCCGACAAGCAGAGGGTAGTTCCATTTCTTGCGTGAGGTCAGGCTGACTTCCTCGGTGATCAGCCGGTCGCCGATACAGAAATCCAGTTCCACCACGTAGCGCTCCTGGGAGTCCTTGCCGTGGCGCTTGATGTGGACGGTCCGGCTGATCGGCTCCTCCAGGACCTTCTCGTCGTCGGTGTCCCGGTCGACCACGGTGAAACGGACCCAGTCCTCGTCGTCCTTCTCGAACTTCTCGATTTCGCGGGCGTCGATCGACGAGGTGGTCGCGCCAGTGTCGAGCTTCGCCCGCATGCTGCGATCAAGTTCAGCCACTTCCACGTTCTCGATGTAGCCGAAGATCTGGAGGTGCCGGTTGTCCTCGGCCTGCACGGAGACGGCGAACGCGCAGGCGAGCGCTGCCGCGCCGAGCACGAGGTTACGGGCGGTGATTCGAGCCGTCATTCGGCGATTACCCGCCGATCTTGCGAATGTCGCCGTCGGCGGTGCCGAGAATCAGCACGTCGGCCGGGCGTAGGGCGAAGATGCCCACGGTCACCACGCCGGGCAGGTCGTTGAGTTCCGTCTCGAGCTTCGCCGGCTCCATGATCGAGAGGTTGTGCACGTCGAGGATCTGGTTGCCGTTGTCGGTGACGAAGCCGTCGCGGTAGACCGGCTGGCCGCCGCGCTTGACCAGCTCGCGGGCGATCATGCTGCGTGCCATGGGGATGACCTCCACCGGCAGCGGAAAGGCGCCCAATACGTCGACAAGCTTGGTCTCGTCGGCGATGCAGACGAACTTGTCGGCCATTTGGGCGATGATCTTCTCGCGGGTCAGCGCGCCGCCGCCGCCCTTGATCAGCTGCAGGTTCTCGTTGGACTCGTCGGCGCCGTCGATGTAGACGGGGACCGAGTCGACGCTGTTGAGGTCGAAGACCTCGATGCCGTGATCGCGCAGGCGCTTGGTGCTGGCCTCGGAGCTGGAGACAGCGCCCTCGATGCGGTTCTTGATCTTGGCGAGCTCGTCGATGAAGTAGTTGACGGTCGAGCCGGTGCCCACGCCGACCACGCTGCCCGCGGGGACGTATTCGATCGCCGCCTGGGCAGCCAGCTTCTTGCCTTGTTCGGTGTTGCTCATTCCAGTTTTCACTCTTGTCGGTATCGGGACCACCGGGGCGGCTCGACGCCGCGGGCCCCGAAGGTTGTGCCGGGGGTTGCCCGGGGCTCTCCGGGTTTCTGATAACCTTCTATCCTATATCACTACCGCCGTTTGGCGGGCAACGGCCCCCGAATATCGGCGCCCCCATCATCCATCACGAGGTGCGGACTTGACGCCCCTGTTGCGCGACTATCTCGAGGCCATCCTCAAGGCCCGGGTCTACGACGTGGCCATCGAATCACCACTCGAGCCGGCCATCCAGCTTTCCGAACGCATCGACAACCGGGTGCTCCTGAAGCGCGAGGACATGCAGCCCGTGTTCTCCTTCAAGCTGCGCGGCGCCTATCACAAGATCCACAAGCTCTGGCGCGAGGGGCGCATCGGGGGCGGGGTGATCGCCGCATCGGCCGGCAACCACGCCCAGGGCGTGGCGCTCGCCGCCCAGACGCTCGGCCTGCGCGCCGTGATCGTCATGCCGGAGACCACCCCGGCGATCAAGGTCGACGCCGTGCGCCGGCGCGGCGCCGAGGCGGTGCTGGTCGGCGATGCCTTCGACGATGCCTTCGCCCACGCGCAGACACTGATCGAGTCCGAGGGGCTGACCTACATCCCGCCCTACGACGACCCCGACATCATCGCCGGGCAGGGCACGGTGGGCGCGGAGATCCTGCGCCATCACCCCGATCCGATTCACGCGATCTTCGTGCCGGTCGGCGGCGGCGGGCTGATCGCCGGGGTGGCCGCCTACGTGAAGGCCCTGCGACCGGAGGTCCGCGTGATCGGCGTGGAGCCCACCGACGCCGCCTGCCTGGCCGCGGCGATGGCCGCCGACGAGCGGGTGATGCTCGAGCAGGTGGGGCTGTTCGCCGACGGGGTGGCCGTGCGCCAGATCGGTAAATACCCGTTCGAGGTGGCGCGCGAGGCGGTCGACGAGGTGATCACGGTCGATACCGACGAGATGGCCGCGGCGATCAAGGACATCTTCGACGACACCCGCAGCATCAACGAGGCGGCCGGGGCACTGGCCACCGCGGGGCTCAAGCGCTACGCCCGCGAACGCGATCTCTCCGGCGAGACCCTGGTGGCGATCGCCTCCGGCGCGAACATGAACTTCGACCGGCTGCGCTTCGTCGCCGAACGCGCCGAGATCGGCGAGCACCGCGAGGCACTCTACGCGGTGACCATCCCGGAGCGGCCCGGGGCCTTCCTCGCCTTCTGCGAACTGCTGGGGCGGCGCCAGATCACCGAGTTCAACTACCGCTACGCCGACGCCGACCGCGCGCACATCTTCGTCGGTATCAAGCTCGCCGAGCAGGCCGACCGCCAGCGCGTCCACGAGCAGCTCCGCGCGGCCGACTACCCGGTGATCGATCTCACCGACAACGAGATGGCCAAGCTGCACGGCCGGCACATGGTCGGCGGGCACGCCGGCGATATCCGTGACGAACGCCTGTTCCGCTTCGAATTCCCCGAGCGCCCCGGGGCGTTGCTGAAATTCCTCTCGCACCTGGGGGCGCGCTGGAACATCAGCCTGTTCCACTATCGCAACCACGGCGCCGACTACGGCCGCGTGCTGGTCGGTATCCAGGTGCCCGAGGCCGAGGTCAGCGAGTTGACCGACTACCTCGAGCAGTTGCGCTATCCCTACTGGGCGGAAAGCGACAACCCCGTCTACCCGCTGTTCCTCGCCTGACCGCGATACGCAACCGCTTCAACGAGAAACCGCGCCTCGGCGCGGTGTTTTTTCGTTCGGGTGGCGCGGGCTGTGTCAGTTCTGGTCCTCGAGCGAGAGGATGTGCTCCCACTGCGCTTGCGTGACCGGCATGACCGACAGGCGGTTGCCGCGGCGCACCAGCGGCATCTCCTCGAGGGCCGGGTCGGCCTTGAGTTCGGTCAGCGGGATCACCCGCTGGGTGTGGCGGACGTACTTGACGTCGACCAGGTACCAGCGCGGCTTGTCCGGGTCGGATTTCGGGTCGTGGTACTTCTCGTCGGGGTCGAAGGCGGTGGGGTCGGGCTTCGGTTCGCTGACGATCTCCATGATGCCGACGATGCCGGGCACCTTGGTGTTCGAATGATAGAAGAAGGCGCAGTCACCCGGCTTCATTTCGTCGCGGATCATGTTGCGCGCCTGGTAGTTGCGGATGCCGTCCCAGGGCTCGGTGCCGACCCGCTCGAGGTCGTCGATGGAAAAGGCGTCGGGTTCGGATTTCATCAGCCAGTAGGCCATGGGTCTCTCCTCTGTGTCTGGATTCGGGCTCCGGCCCACCCGCTTCGGCCGGCGGTACGACGGGCGTCGATCACGCCACGGTCGGTCACGATGTAGTCCAGCGGTTCGTCCCAGGGGTCGACCGGCAGCGCATCGACCTCCTGACAGCTGAAGGCCACGCCGATGGCCACCGGCCGGAGCCCGCGGCGCTTGGCCAGTGCCCGGTCATAGAACCCCGCGCCCATCCCGAGACGATTGCCACGTGTATCGAAACCCACCAGCGGGATCAGGAGGGCATCCAGGCTGTTGATGCCACGTCGACGCGGGTCGGCGGACTCGATGATGCCGAAACGGTTGGTACGCGGCATGCGCCGGCGGGAACAGGCGGTCGGCGGGTCGGCGTGGTGAAAGGCCAGGCGGTAGTCGGGCAGGACGCGTGGCAGCCAGATATGGCCGCGGTGGCGCCTGAACCAGCCGTCGAGCTCGGGCTCCCCGTCGAAGGCGCAGTAGGCGGCCACCGCGGTCAAGGAGAGCCGGCGGGTCAGCCGTTCGAGACGGGACTCGATCCGGCGCATGGCCAGGAAGCGGTGAAAGCCGCCCAGGGCCTTGCGGCGGGCGCGTAGCGATTTTCTCAGGGCGGCTTTGTCGGGCTTTAGCATGATTCGGGCAAAAAAGGCCTGCACGAACTCGATGCCATTCGTGAGCGGTATCGCATTCGTGCAGGCCTGTCGGTGTGAGGTGTCTTCCAGGGCGCCGCTGGCGGCGCTACGACCTTGAACCGGAAGGTTCAAGTCGGGGGCTCCGCCCGGCTCATCAGGCTTTCCGCCAGAGCGGACATGCACACAGAACCGCTTGTCGCCCCCTGTGTCGCAATTTAAGGCTCAAGGGATTGAGCGCCACCTGGCGAACGTCCCAGAAGACTGTCTTCATGCTAGGCCCGGTGGCCGCGGCTTTCAAGAGGAATAATTCATCGCCGATCCGGTGAGGGGTGGGACCGGGGCGGCTGTCGAATGCCCGTCAGGCCGAGTCGCGCTCCATCGCTTCGAGCAGCCGGTCGATGCGGCCGGCCAGCTCGCCGTCGTCGAGGTCGGTCGGCAACTCGAGCTCGCGCCCCTCGAGCAGCTGACGGGTGATGTTGAGCGCGGCGAGCACGGCGATCCGCTCGGTGCTCAGCACCTTGCTGGTCTTGCGAATCTCGGCCATCTCGTCGTTGAGGTATTCGGCCGTGCGCAGCAGCATCCCCTGTTCCTCGGGCGGGCAGACGATGCGGTAGTCCTTTTCCATCACGCGGACGGTGACGGGGCGATTCGGCTGGCTCATGGGTCAATCCTCGCGTTGGTTCCGGGCGGCCTCGTCCTCGAGACGCCGCAACTGGCCGGCCAGTTCCTCGATCCGGTCGTGGCTGTGCTCGATCAGTCGGCGTAGCTCGCGGTTTTCCTCGCCCAGTGCGGTCGCCTGCGCCCGCAATTCGCTGCGTTCGGCATGGGCCTGCTCCGCGGCGGCGAGCAGTCGTTCGATCTTGTCGGCGAGCCCTTCGGCCATGGTGTCGAATCTCCGCGTGAATCGCCCTTCGTGCCGGGCGGGAATGACGGAAGGGGCGCAGCCCCGACGTCCCGCGAGAGTCTATCATTTGCCCGGCATAGCGGTGACAATGTGCCCACCCGCCACACCGGGGTCCGCGTCGTGATCGACATGGCCGGGCACGGGAGAACAAGCAACGGGACGCGCAATGACCGAATATCAACGAATCCAGCAGGCACTCGACTCCATTGGGGCGCTTGCCAATCCCGCCGAGGCGCACGGGGTGCTCATCGGCATGTGGATCGGCGGTGGCCCGACCGAACAGGCGCGCTGGCTCGCCGAGCTGGTCGAGGAGGAACAGCCGCCGGCGGCCGTGCCGGATGCGCTGGCCGAGCTCTACCAGCGCCTGGTCGAGCAGGTCACCACCGCCGACAACCTCGGGCTCGACCTGGTGCTGCCCGACGAGGAGGCCGAGCTCGAGACCCAGGTCGAGGGGCTGATCGACTTCGCCCAGGGCGTACTCTACGGATACGCGATCGAGAACGGTCCGGCCCGCCGGGCGCTGGGCGAGGAGGCCCGCGAGGTGTTCGACGACCTGGGCGACATCGCCCAGCTCGATCCCGAGTCGGTCAAGACCGAGGACGACGCCTTCGACATCCACCAGATCGAGGAGTACCTGAGTTCCGCGCTGCTGGTGATGTACCTGCAGCTGCATCCTCCGGTTCCCGAGACGGCCGGCTCGAAGCGCCTGCAGTAGCCCGATTCAGCGATTCCAGACACGAGCGACCAGATGCAATCGATCGGACCGACCCCCACCGAACGACGCGAGTACCAGCGCCGTCGCAAACGCCTGCTCAAGGCGATCGGCAAGCGCAGCGCCGCCATCGTGCCGGCGGCGGTGGAGCAGCAGCGCAACCACGACAACCCGTGGCCGTTCCGCCAGTCGAGCGACTTCTACTACCTCACCGGCCTGGCCGAGCCCGACGCGCTGCTGCTGATCTGTCCCAAGCGCCCCGAGGGCGAGGTGATCGCCTTCGTCCACGAGCGCGATCCCGAACGCGAACGCTGGGAAGGCCCGCAGCTGGGCACCGAGCGGGCGCCGGCGGCGCTGGGTATCGACCAGGCCTTCGCGATCGACGAGATCGACGAGCGCTTGCCCGGGCTGATCGAGGGCTACAACAAGCTTTACCTGCCCTTCGACGAGCACGACTGGGTGGTCCGCGCGCTGGGCTGGTTCGACGAGTTGCGTCGGCGCTCGCGGGCAGGCGTGCAGCCGCCGCAGACGCTCAAGGACGTCGCCGGCCCGATCCACGAACAGCGCCTGATCAAGTCTGCGCAGGAGATCGACCGGCTGCGCCGGGCGTGCGCCGTGTCGGTCGAGGCGCACCTGGCCGCCGCGCGCGGGGTGCATGCCGGACTGTTCGAGTTCGAGATCGCCGCCATCCTGCAGAAGGTGTTTGCCAGCGCACACGGCGAACCGTCGTTCGCGCCGATCGTCGCCGGCGGCGAGAACGCCTGCGTGCTGCACTACCGGGCGAATGCCGCCGAGCTCAAGGACGGTGACCTGGTGCTGGTCGACGCCGGCGCGGAGGTCGACTACTACGCCGGCGACATCACCCGCACCTGGCCGGTCGGCGGCACGTTCAGCAAGCCGCAGCGCGCGCTCTACCAGGTGGTGCTCGATGCGCAGCTGGCCGCCATCGAGGCGATCGGGCCCGGGGTGTCCTTCGACGCCCCCCACCAGGCGGCGGTGCGCGTGATCACGGAAGGACTGATCGAGCTCGGGCTGATCGAGGGACCGCTCGACGAGGCGATGGAGGCCGGGCGCTACCGCGCCTACTTCATGCACCGCACCGGCCACTGGCTGGGCTCGGACGTTCACGACGTCGGCGGCTATCGCGTCGACGGCGACTGGCGCGAACTCGAGCCGGGCATGGTGATGACTGTCGAGCCGGGCCTGTACGTCGACCCGCAGTCGGAGGCGCCCGAGGAATACCGCGGTATCGGTATCCGCATCGAGGACGACGTGCTGGTTACCGAGGACGGACATGACGTGCTCACCCGCGGAGTGCCCAAGGAAATCGAGGCGATCGAGGCCCTGTTCGCCGGCCGGCACGATCCGGCCAGCCAGCCCATCGAGTAGTTCCCGAAACCGAACTGGAGTGAGGCGACCCATGACCCGCGACACGATCCCGCGTGACCAGCCGTTCGACACCGACGTGATGATCGTCGGCGGGGGGATGGTCGGCGGCGTGCTGGCCCGCGCCCTGGCTGCGGACGGCTGGTCGGTGGAGGTGATCGAGCCTCGCCGGCCCGACGAATCGGTCAGCTTCGACCGTCGCCTGACCGCGGTGGCCGATGCCGGCTGGCAGTACCTGGATACGCTCGGCCTGGTCGACGCGCCGCTGGCGGCAAGCGCCGAACCGATCCGCGAGGTGCGGGTGTTCGACCGCGGCCATTTCGGACTGACCCGGATCACCGCCCGTTCGGCCGGGGTCGAGGCGCTGGGCTACGTCATGCCCAACCGGGCGCTGGGTGAGCGGCTGGAATCCCTGCGTGACTCCTCGCCGACCGGCGGGGGGACGGTCCGCTATCATCGCCCGGCGAGCTACCGGCACCATGACGCGGATGCCGATGGGGTGACCGTCGAGATCGACCACGGCGAAGACGGCGCGTCGACGCGGCGCGCCCGCCTGCTGGTGGCGGCGGACGGCGCGGACTCGGTGGTGCGGGAGCGGGCTGACATGGGCGTCCGGCGCCGGGAATACGACCAGGTCGCCACCGTGGCCACCGCCATGCCGGCGCGGGCGCACGGCGGGGTGGCGTTCGAGTGCTTCACCACCGGCGGGCCGCTGGCAGTGCTGCCGGCGGCCGAGGGGCGGGTTTCGCTGGTGTGGGTGGCGCGCCGGGCCGAGGCCGAGCGGCTGGCCGGGCTGGACGACGCCGCCTTCGCCCGGGCGGCGGACGAGACCTTCGGCCATCGGCTTGGCGGCTTCTCGGCAGTCACCCCGCGAGTGCAGTATCCGCTGAGCCTGGTGACCGCGACGCAGCCGGTGGCCGATCGGCTGGTGGTGCTGGGCAATGCCGCCCACGCCCTGCACCCGGTCGCCGGACAGGGCTTCAATCTCTGCCTGCGCGATATCCGCGATCTCGCCCGCGTGCTGCGCGCCGATCGCGGCGTGGCGGTCGATCCGGGCGATCCCGCGGCCCTGGCACGTTACCGCGAGCTGCGCGAGGCCGACTATCGGCGCACCATCGGCCTGACCGACGGGCTGGTGCGCGGCTTCTCGCTGGATGTGCCGGGGCTGGGTCACCTGCGCGGCGGTACCTTGTCGTTGTTCGACGGGTTGCTGCCCTTCAAGAACCGTCTGGTGCGCGCCACAAGGGGGGTTGCCTGATGGCCGTGACGACCCGACGACACGACGCGGACGTGATCGTCGTCGGCGGCGGCATGGTGGGCGCCGCGACCGCAGTGGCGCTGGCGCAGCAGGACCTCGAGGTGTCGTTGATAGAACTCGAGCCGCCGGCGCCCCTGTCCGGCGAGGATCCGTTCGACCTGCGGGTCTCCGCGCTGGCGCCGGCCAGCATCGCCTTGCTGGACCGGCTGGGTGCCTGGGCCGGGATACGCGCCGAGCGTGCTGCGCTCTACCGGCGCATGCGCGTGTTCGACGTCGCCGGGCCGGGGGACCTGACCTTCGACGCCGCCGAGGTGGGGCGACCCTATCTCGGTTACATCGTCGAGAATCGTCGGGTGCAGCTGGCGCTGTGGTCGCGACTCGGCGAGTTCGACAACGTCGAATGCTTCACCGGCAGCGAGCCCCAAGTCCTCGAGGCGGGCGACCGCGACGTCACCCTGACGCTCGCCGACGGCCGCGAGTTGCGCGCCGATCTCGTCATCGGAGCCGACGGGCAACGTTCCTGGGTGCGCGAAGCCGCGTCGATCGGCGCGACCAGCCGCGACTACGCGGTCGCCGCCCAGATCCTGTCCGTCGAGACCGCCTACCCGCAGCAGGACATCACCTGGCAGCGGTTCACGCCGGACGGTCCGCAGGCGTTCCTGCCGCTCGCCGGCCCGCGCGGCTCGCTGGTCTGGTACGACAATCCCGAGCGCGTGCGTGCCCGCCACGCGCTCGACCCGGAAGCCTTGCGCGTCGAGGCGATGCGGCACTTCCCGCCGGAACTGGGCGAGATCGAGTCGGTCGCCGCCCAGGGCTGGTTTCCCATCCGGCGAATGCACGCCCATCGCTACTGGGGCGACCGGGTGCTCCTGGTGGGCGATGCCGCCCACTCGATCCATCCCCTGGCCGGGCAGGGCGCCAATCTCGGATTCGCCGACGTCGAGTCGCTGGCGGCGGTCATCGACGAGGCGGGCGATCGCGGTCCGGGCGATCCGCGGCTGGCGCGCGCCTACGAACGGCGTCGCCGGACGGACAACCAGCTGGTCCAGTCGATGATGGACGCCTTCGACTGGGGCTACCGTCGCCGCGATCCCCTGACCGTCGCCGCCCGTACGGCGGCCACCAAGGTGGTCGCCGGCGTGCCGCCGCTGCGTCGGTGGATGACGCGCATGGCAGGCGGGAGCCGACTGGGTTCGTGACGCGGTGAGCGCGAACCTCGAGAAGCGCAGCGCCCGCGCCCTGATCCAGTGGGGACTGGTCCTCACGCGCCTGCTCGGTATCGCGGGCGTGGCGGATTTCGAGCGCCCCACGGCCCGGCGCTGGGGCGCGCGCCTCGAACTGCCGCTGTTGCTGATCACCTTCTGGATCCCTTTCCAGTGGTACCTGATGCACAGTGGGGCCATGGACCCGACCGACGGCTTCTGGATCGACCAGTTGATCTGGGGCTTCTTCCTGGTCGAGCAGGTGATCCTGCTGTCCACCGTGCGCGACCGCCTGTTCTATCTAAAGACCAACTGGCTGATGGTCGCGGTGGTCCTGTTCGGCCTGCCGCTGATCCTGCTCGAGGCCGTCGAGTTGCTGCTGGGCCTGCGCCTGTTGCGCGGGCTGCTGGTGTTCATCACGGCCCTGCGGCTGGGTCGACGCTATTTCCGCGAGCTGGGGAGGCACGTCTTCTTCGCCATCAGCCTGATGACCGCCTTCCTGATCGTGCTGGGCGGGGCGTTGATGCCGATGGTCGAGCCGGAGACGTTCCCCGAATTCAGCGACGGGGTGTGGTGGACGCTGGTGACGCTCGCGACGGTCGGTTACGGCGACTACGTGCCGCACAGCGACGCCGGGCGACTGATCGGGCTCGGGTTCGTCGCCGTCGCGGTGGTCTGGATGAGCCTGATCAGCGCCTCGATCGCCGCCTTCCTGGTCGGTCTGCGGATGGAGGCGACCGCCGCGGAGGACGAGGAGGCCGAGCGGGACATGGTCGAGCGACTCGAGCGGATCGAGGCGCTGCTCGAGGACATTCGCCGCGACCGGCCAGCAGCGGACCGTGATACCGGCAGGGACTAGCCCGGGTAAAGGCGCGGTCCGCCCGTGAAGAACCCGTTGCCCTTCAGATGAAGATGGGTCCCTGGCGGAATCGGTCGCCGGGTCCGAGCCGCGCCGACCGGCGTCGGGGCAGGGTCGACTCAGCTCGGCCGGTGGCCGGCCACCAGCGCCCAGTCGCCCAGCTCGCGGAAGGTGTCGACCTCGTTGCCGGCGGCCGTCCAGGCGGCGGCCACGGCGTCTGCCTGGTGCGCGAGGATGCCCGAAAGCGCAAAGCGGGCGCCCGGCTTGAGGTGCCGGCTAAGCGTCGGGGCGAGCTCGATCAGGGTGGGGGCCAGGATGTTCGCCAGCAGGCCGTCGACCTGCCGGTCGGTCGGATATTCGTCGGCCAGATATAGCGAGAACCGGGCTGGCTCGATGCCGTTGAGCTCGGCGTTGCCCCGGCTGGCGGTCAGCGCCTGAGGGTCGATGTCGGTGCCGTCGACCCGGCCCGCGCCCAGGCGCAGGGCGGCGATGGCCAGTATCCCCGAGCCGCAACCGGCATCCAGCCAGTGTTGCCCGGTGATCTCCTGCGATTCCAGCCATTCCAGGCACAGACGCGTGGTCTCGTGCTTGCCGGTGCCGAAGGCCAGTCCAGGGTCGAGGCGGATCGGCAGGCGATCGCCCGTGGCGACGGTCTCCTCCCAGGCCGGCTCGATCACCAGCCGCTCGCCGACCGGCATGGCCGAGAAATCGGCCTGCGTGCGGCGCACCCAGTCGTCCTCGTCGAACACCGAGTGCCCCAGCCGGTCGAGCAGGGCGGGATGCAGCAGCCCGTGCAGGACGCCGACGATCATCGCCGGCGAGATGTCACCCGCGAACAGCCCAACCACGCGGGTTTCGGCCCACAGCGGCGATTCGCCCGGCTGCGGCTCGAGCACGGGTTCATCGCCCAGTTCCTCGAGCGTGACCGACAGCGCGCCGGCCGCCAGCAGGGCGTCCTCGACCGCCTCGACGTCGTCGCGCGGCACTTCGAGCCACAGGTGCTGCCACTCGTCGGCCATCAGGGACACCTCGAAAAAACGGTTGCGTCACCCGAATGCTGCGTCACGTGCTCGCTCACTCCTCACCTATCCGCTTGATATGTCACGTCGCTCGTTGTGCGGGGACCGGCACTCGGGCGACTCACGACGTTTTTCAGGAGATGCCAAGCCGCTTGTGCAGGAAGTGGATGTCCATTCCGCCGGCGACGAAGCCGGCATCCGCCATCAGGTCGCGGTGCAGCGGGATGTTCGTCTTGATCCCGTCGACCAGCATTTCCTCCAGGGCCCCGCGCATGCGACGGATCGCCGCGTCGCGATCGCCGGCGTGCGTGATCAGCTTGCCGATCATCGAGTCGTAGAACGGCGGCACCGAGTAGCCGTTGTAGATGTGCGAGTCGACCCGCACGCCCAGTCCGCCGGGGAAGTGCAGGTTGCTGATCTTGCCGGGGCTGGGCGCGAAGGTGGCCGGGTCCTCGGCGTTGATGCGGCACTCGACCGCGTGTCCGCGGAACTCGATGTCGGCCTGGGTCAGTTGCAGCGGGATGCCCGCGGCGATGGCCAGCTGTTCCTTGACCAGGTCGATGCCGGTGATCATCTCGGTGACCGGGTGCTCGACCTGCAGGCGGGTGTTCATCTCGATGAAGTAGAAATCGCCGTTCTCGTAGAGGAACTCGAAGGTGCCCGCGCCGCGGTAGTTCATGCGCTTGCAGGCCGCGACGCAGACCTCGCCGATCCGCGCGCGCTGCTCGGGCGTGATGCCCGGCGCCGGCGCCTCTTCGATCACCTTCTGGTGGCGGCGCTGCATCGAGCAGTCACGCTCGCCGAGGTGGATGGCGTTGCCCTGGCCGTCGGAGAGTATCTGCACCTCGATATGACGTGGGTGCTCGAGGAACTTTTCCATGTAGACCGCCGCGTTGCCGAAGGCCGCGCCCGCCTCGCTCCTGGTCATCTCGATGGCGTGGTGCAGGTGCGCCTCGGTATGCACGACGCGCATACCGCGCCCGCCGCCACCCCCGGCGGCCTTGATGATGACCGGGTAACCGATCTCGCGCGCCAGGCGGTGGTTCTCTTCCGGGTCGTCGGTCAGCGCCCCTTCCGAACCGGGCACGCAGGGTACCCCGGCGGCACGCATGGTCTCCTTGGCGGTGACCTTGTCGCCCATCATGCGGATGGACTCGGCGGTCGGGCCGATGAAGATGAAGCCCGATTCCTCGACCCGCTCGGCGAAGTCGGCGTTCTCGGAAAGAAAGCCGTAGCCGGGGTGGATGGCCGAGGAGTCGGTCAGTTCCGCGGCTGCTATCAGCGCTGGCACGTTCAGGTAGGACTCGTTGGACCGGGGGCCGCCGATGCAGACCGACTCGTCGGCCAGGCGGACGTGCTTGAGATCGCGGTCGGCGGTGGAATGGACGGCCACCGTGCCGATGTCGAGCTCGCGGCAGGCGCGCAGGATGCGCAGCGCGATCTCGCCGCGGTTGGCGATCAGGACCTTGTTCAGCATCTTGGGAAAACTCCTGGGAAGACGAAAGCGGCTGGATGCGGGATCGGGCAGGCGGGGCCTTACTCGATCACGAACAGCGGCTGGTCGTATTCCACCGGCTGGCCGTTTTCCACCAGGATGTCCTTGATCGTGCCGTCGACCTCGGCCTCGATCTGGTTGAACATCTTCATGGCCTCGATGATGCAGATGGTGTCGCCCTTGCTAACGGTGGTGCCCACCTCGACGAATGGGCTCGCGTCCGGGGAGGAGGCGCGGTAGAAGGTGCCGACCATCGGCGAGTTGATGGTCTTGCCGCGGGTCTCGGGCGCCGCGGCGGGTGCCGGCTCGCCCGGCGCCGGGGCGGCCGGTTGCGGGGCGTGTGCCGGCGCGGCGGGCTGCATCATCGGCGGTTGCTGGGAGTGGCGCGAGATGCGAACCGACTCCTCGCCCTCCTTGATCTCGATCTCGGCGACGCCCGACTCCTCGAGCAGTTCGATCAGTTTCTTGACCTTGCGGATATCCATAGACGTGAGTCTCTTGCGTTGTGCTTTCGTATCAGGCGGACGGTGCGTCCAGGTGAGCGATCAGGGCGGTCAGGGCCAGCTCGTAGCCCAACGCGCCCAGCCCGACGATGCTGCCGACGGCGACGTCCGAGAAATAGGAGTGCTGCCGGAAGGATTCGCGGGCGTGGATGTTGGAGAGGTGGATCTCGATGAACGGCCGGTCAATGGCGAGCATGGCGTCGCGCAGGGCCACGCTGGTGTGGGTCCAGGCGCCGGGATTGATCAGCACCCCGTCCAGCCCATCGTCGGCGGCGCGGTGCAGCCGGTCGATGGCCTCGCCCTCGTGGTTGCTCTGGAAGTGCTCCAGGGCGACCCCGTGGCCCTGGGCGGCCTGGTCGAGCCGGCTGCCGATGTCGGCCAGCGTCAGTCGGCCGTAGCGCTCGGGCTCGCGGCTGCCGAGTCGATTGAGGTTGGGGCCGTTGAGTACCAGGATCCGTTTCATGGAGACTCGCTCTCGTCGGCGGGCGGAATGACCGTGCCCCCGCCGGGTCGTTGATTTCCCCGCATTGTGCCGGTTGGGGGTGGCTAAGTCACGCGTTCGGTGTCCTTTTTTTGCTAATCGCCACCCATTGGGCGATTTTTCACGAACTTGTGCGTCTGTCGGGTGCTGAATGAAAAAGCCCCGCGCAGGCGGGGCTCCGGAGAGGTCAGCGTTCGGCCACGGCCGTGACGTGGCCGAGGAACTCGTCGGGCGGCTGGTAGCCGACGACCCAGTGCTCGCGCACCCGTTCGCCCTCGGCGTCCCAGAAGATGATGCCCGGAGGCCCGTAGAGGTCGAAGCGCTTGAGCAGGTCCTTGTGATCGGCGTTGTTGGCCGTCACGTCGACCTGCAGCACGACAAAGTCGCTCAGGCCCTCGATCACGCCAGGATCGCTGAAGGTGTTGTGCTCCATCTCCTTGCAGGAGACGCACCAGTCGGCATAGAAGTCGAGCATCACCGGCTGGCCGGCGTTCTTCGCCTGTTCCAGCGCCTTGTCGAGTTCGGCCTCGTTGGCGACCATGCGGAACTCCAGTTCGGCCGCTTCGCTGCCGCCACCGCCGCCGAGCGAGATGCCGGCGAGCGGAGCAAGCGCCGTGCCCTTGGCGCCGGCGGCGACCCCGATCAGCATCAGCGCGCCCCACAGGAGCAGCACCAGGCCGATCGACTTCCACAGCCGCATCCAGCCGGACGCCGCCTCGCGGATCGACTCGGTCGCGCCCATGTAGACCGCCGAGGTGATCAGCAGCACCGCCCACATCAGCTGGGTGACCGCCGCGGGCAGGAAGCGCTCGAGCATCCAGATCGCCACGCCCAGCAGCAGCACGCCGAACACGGCCTTGACCGCATCCATCCAGCCACCGGCCTTGGGCATGTACTTGCCACCCAGCGTGCCGACCAGGATCAAGGGCAGGCCCATGCCGATCGACAGGGCGAACAGTGCCAGCCCGCCCATGACCGCGTCACCGGTCTGGCCGATGTAGATCAGTGCGCCGGCCAGCGGCGGGGCCATGCAGGGGCCGACGATCAGCGCCGAGAGGAAGCCCATCACGGCCACGCCGGTGAGCGTGCCACCCTGCTGGCGGTTCTGCGCCTGCATGATGCGCGACTGGATCGAGGCAGGCAGCTGCAGCTCGAAGAAGCCGAACATCGACATCGCCAGCGCGACGAAGATCGCGGCGAACACGGAGAGCACCCAGGGGTTCTGGAAGGCGGCCTGCAGGTTGGCGCCGAACAGCCCGGCGAGCACGCCGGCGATCGTGTAGGTGACCGCCATCGCCAGCACGTAGACCACCGAGAGCACGAAGGCCTTGCGGGTGGTGATGTGCTCGCCCTGCCCGGCGATGATGCCGGACAGGATCGGGATCATCGGGAAGACGCAGGGCGTGAAGGCGAGCAGCAGACCGAAGACCAGAAAGCCCAGGATGATCGCCCAGGGGGTCCCCTCGACCAGGCGCTGGGTGATCATGTCGGTTTCGGAACCCGCCGGGGCGGCCGTCTGGGCCGCGTCCCCGGTCTCGTCGGGTGCCGACTCGCCGGACGGTTCGCCAGTCTCCGGCGTCTCGCCGCGGTCGTCACCGAGAGGCTCCATCTTCTCGATGGGGGTGAGTTCGCCGGCGTCTCCCGGCACCTCGTCGAGGCGTTCGGCGCTCTCGTCGGCCGGATCGATGCGCCAGGCCTTCTCCATCGGCGGATAGCACAATCCCATGTCGGCGCAGCCCTGGTAGCCGATCACGAGGGTGTAGGGTTCGTCGCCTTCGACGGCCAGTTCGGTCTCCAGCTGGTCGTGGAATACCCACACGGTGCCGAAGTTGGGGTCGTCCTTGCGTTCGCCCTCGCCGATGTGGGCGGCACGGATGGTCGCATCACCCGAGACCGCCGCCTTGGTGCGATCGCGGTACAGGTAGTATTCGGGCGTGATGTCGAAGCGGACGAACACGCTATCGCCGTCGACGACCACTTCGGGGACGAAGGCCTCCTCGGGGTCCTTCGGCTCGTCGCTGCCGCCTTGGAGCCCGCCCAGGCCGACCCCGCCATCGCGAGAGTCGGGGCCCGCGTTCGTCTCGGTCGTGTCCGGCGTCGCCTGGCTGTCGGCGGCCTCGGTCTGCGCGGAGTCACCTCCGGTCTTGGGAAGATCGACGGTCAATTCATGGGTTTCGGGCGGGAAGCAGACCCCGTGGATGTCCGAGCAACCCTGGTATTCGACCTCGACGGTCGTTTCGCCACCGGGGGCAGAGTCGATCGGCACGCGGGCGGTGAAATCCTCCTTGAACACGTGCGTCTCGCCGAAGGCGGGGTCGTCGTCGATGACCGCCTCGGGCAAGTCGGGGTCGCCCAGCTTCACGCCCTCGCCGCCGCGGATCTCGAACTTGTCCCGGTAGAGGTGGTAACCCTCGACCACTCGGAAATCGAGGCGCAGTTCGCCGTCGTCGTGGCTGGCCTCGACGCCAAAGGCCTCCTCCGGCCCGAGCAGTTCGGGTTCGGCGCTCACCGTCGTCTGCCAGGTCAGTGCGACGGCGGCGAGCAGGAAGGCGGCGATTCGCACCCAGGGTGCGGTCAGGGAGTGGTTTGAACGCATTGCTGTACCCATTCGAAGTAGGACTGGCTGCTTTCGGCCGGCAGGATGACCACCTCGGGGCAGTCGTAGGGGTGGTAGCGCTCGATCGCGTCCTTGAGATCGTCGATGCGGTCGAGGCCGGTCTTCATGTGCAACTGGTATTCCTCGTCGCGACACAGTTCGCCGTCCCAGTGATAGGCCGAGCGAACCGGGCCGACGATGTTCACGCAGGCGATCAGCCCGTCGGCGAGCAGCCGCGCGCTGAACTCGTCGGCCGTCCCGGGGTCGTCCAGTGTCGTGATGACCAGTGCTATTGTGCTTTGCTCGATCGTCATTAGTGTCCGTGGTCGAGTCCATGTTCGGCGTGACGCGATCCGTGCCGACGGCTCTTGGGCCCGCCGGCCGGTGGCAAGTTCCCCGGATGCCGACAGAAAGCCGCGCGGGTCGCCTGTCCGCCGCCGTTTGCGCGTTCGCGTCGACGTCGAATAAGGCTCACGGACGAAAGCCTAGCGCCGCAATGCATAGACAGCAAACAAATCCATCCCTACCCCGAGAAATCATGCGAAAACTCTCCGGATTCATCCTCTTTCTGCCCCTCGTGGAACTGGTGCTCCTGATCGCGATGGGCGCGGCGATGGGGTTTCTCGTCACGTTGCTGTGGATCGTCGTCACCGGCGTCTGGGGGGCGTGGCTGATGCGCACCGCCGGACCCAACGCGATGGCGCGCGCGCAGCGCGACGTCGCCGCCACCGGGCGCGGTCAGATCGACGGGCTGGGCGTGGCGGCCAATTTCGTCGGCGGGTTGATGCTGTTGTTGCCCGGACCGCTGACCGACCTGCTGGGCCTGGTACTTGTGATCCCGTTCCTGAGGCGCCTGGCCTTCGGCGCCTGGTTGGCGGGGCGTCTGCAGCAGGTCGTGGTCGAGCGTGGCGGCTTCGGTGGCGGGTCGCAGGGGCCATTCGGTCCGGGTGACGGCAATGTCTACGACGCCGACCCGGATGACATCCGGCGTGAGGCGCCGCGCGATCCGCGTCGTCTCGACCGGGACGACGACTGACCCGAGATCCGGTCGGTCGCGGCTCGGTGGTCAGTCCTCGTCGGCGAGAATCCGCCGGGCGAGGGCCTGGCCGTTCTCCAGGCAGTCGCCCACCGCGATCCCGCCGCGCCAGTTGCCGAGCAGTGACAGGCCGGGGTGGTTCTCGAGGGCCTGGTCGAGGCGCTCGATGCGGGCCAGGTGGCCCAGCTCGTATTGCGGAATGGCGCACGGCCAGCGGGCCACGCGCTGCCAGACCGGCTGCCCCTCCAGGCCCAGCAGATCGCCCAGGTCGTTGCCGACCTGGCGGGCCAGCTCGGCGTCACTCATCTCCAGCGCCTCCGGATCCTGTCGTCCACCGATGAAGGCGGTGATCAGCTTGTGGCCATGCGGCGCACGGTTGGGGAACAGCGTCGAGGAGAACAGGGCACCCAGCGTACGACGGGCCTCGCGGCGCGGGATCAGCACGCCGAAGCCGTCGAGCGGGTGGGCCACCACGCCGGAGGGGAAGCCCAGGGCCACGGCGGCGACCGGCGGGTAGACGATCTCGTCGAGCGGTTCGGCGAGCAGGGCGTCGACCGGGCGCAGCAACTCCGCGCTGACATGTGCCGGTGTGGCCAGGACCAGTCGGCGGGCCTGCCAGACGGTGCCCTGCCGGTCGATCGCCCGCCAGCCGTCCGCCGTCGGTTCAACGGTTTCCACGTGGCGACCACAGACGATGGCCCCGTCGGCGGCGTCGTCGATGCCGGCGGCGAGCCGGTCGGTGAGCGTCTGGATGCCACCGGGAAAACTGATCAGCTTGCCGCGCCACTCGCGCGGCATGGACTCCCCGCCCTCGCGGCGTTCCCGCCTGGCGCGCTTCATCGCGGCCAGCCCGCCCCGGATCAGCGAGCCGTGCTCGCGTTCCAGCGCGGCGAGCTTCGGCATGGCCGCCTCGACCGACAGCCGGGCCGGGTCGCCGGCGTAGACGCCGGAGACGAACGGGTCGACCAGGTAGTCGAGGAGGTGCCGGCCGAGGCGACGCTCGACGAACCGGGCGAGCGTCTCTTCACCCGTTCCACGGCGCACCCAGGGTTCGCGCAGGATGCGGAGGATGCTGCGCGGGCCGAGCAGGGGATTGAACGGCGCCTTGAGCGGATGGGTGGGCAGGGCGTACATCTGCTTGCCCTTGGCGATGTAGCGCTTCTTGCCGGCCTCGCCGGCGAAGATTGCCTCGTCGGTCAGGTCCAGCTCGTCGAGCAGGGCGTGGAGCGGCGGCTTGACCATCAGGGTGTTCGGGCCGATCTCGACCTGCCATTCCTCGTCGCGGCGGCTCTGGATGTTGCCGCCCGGCGTGTCGCCCGCCTCGAGGACGGTGACCTGCCGGCCTTCGCGGGCCAGTCTCCAGGCGGCCGCCAGCCCGCTGGCGCCCGCGCCGATCACCAGGGTGTCGGTCGATTGCATCTGCCCGGGGGTGTCGTGGTCGCTAGCTGTCATGGTATTCCGTGGCCTGGCCGTTACTCGTTGCTATGTCTGTCCGGGGACACGAGTGTACTCTACCGGTTCGATCAATTTCGGCAGACGAACTGTCAGGGACGTTATGGACGAATCTCACGCCGTTGGCGGTAGCAACGAGCCTGAAGGATTGCCCCGGGCGGTCGTTCTGGGCGGAACCGGTTTCGTGGGTCGGCACCTGGTGCGCGAGCTTTCCCGGCGTGGCTGGGAGGTGGTGGTGCCCAGTCGTCACGCGGCGCGTCATCGCGACATGGGCCTGTGGCCGAGCGTGGTGCTGGTCGACATGAACTCGCCGGCCCGTTCGGACCTGGCGACCGATCGCGGTGCCCCGGACCTGGCCGAGCTGCTCGATGGGACAGACCTGCTGGTCAACCTGGTCGGCATCCTCAACGAGCGCCGGCACGACGGCAAGGGCTTCGAGCGGGTGCACATCAAGCTGACCAAGGCGGCCCTGCGCGCCGCGGCCGATGCCGGCGTGCCGCGCTACCTGCACATGAGCGC
>CAYUAO010000002.1:0-64888 GCA_964442775.1 uncultured Halothiobacillus sp.
GAACCCGGCGACGATCATGACCGACCCGGAGATGGCCGACCGGACCTACATCGAGCCGGTCACCTGGGAGGCGGTCTCCGCCATCATCGAGAAGGAGCGCCCGGACGCCGTCCTGCCGACCATGGGCGGACAGACGGCACTCAACTGCGCGCTCGACCTCCATCGCCACGGCGTACTCGACCGCTACGGCTGCGAGCTGATCGGGGCGAGCCAGGACGCCATCGACATGGCCGAGGACCGCGACCGCTTCAAGGACGCGATGACCGAGATCGGCCTTTCGACGCCGGCCTCCACCGTGGTGCACACCTTCGACGCGGCCGTCGCCGCCCAGGTCGAGATCGGCTTTCCCGCCATCATCCGCCCGTCGTTCACCATGGGCGGCACCGGCGGCGGCATCGCCTACAACCGCGAGGAGTACGAGGAACTCGTGCGTCGCGGCCTGGATCTCTCGCCGACCAACGAACTGCTGATCGAGCAGTCGGTGCTCGGCTGGAAGGAATACGAGATGGAGGTCGTGCGCGACAAGAACGACAACTCCATCATCATCTGCTCGATCGAGAACCTCGACCCGATGGGCGTGCACACCGGCGACTCGATCACCGTCGCCCCGGCGCAGACCCTGACCGACAAGGAATACCAGGTGATGCGCAACGCCTCGCTGGCGGTGCTGCGCAAGATCGGCGTGGAGACCGGTGGCTCGAACGTCCAGTTCGCGGTCAACCCGGAAAACGGCGACATGATCGTCATCGAGATGAACCCGCGGGTGTCGCGTTCATCCGCCCTGGCCTCGAAGGCCACCGGCTTCCCCATCGCCAAGGTCGCCGCCAAGCTCGCCATCGGCTACACGCTCGACGAGCTCAAGAACGACATCACCAGCGGCGCCACGCCGGCCTCGTTCGAACCCACCATCGACTACGTCGTCACCAAGATCCCGCGGTTCACCTTCGAGAAGTTCCCGGCGGCCAACGACCGGCTGACCACGCAGATGAAGTCGGTGGGCGAGGTCATGTCCATCGGTCGGACCTTCAGCGAGTCCCTGCAGAAGGGCCTGCGCGGGCTGGAAATCG
This sequence comes from uncultured Halothiobacillus sp., assembly GCA_964442775.1. GTDB lineage: Bacteria > Pseudomonadota > Gammaproteobacteria > Halothiobacillales > Halothiobacillaceae > Guyparkeria. Next base: position 1,068 of record CAYUAO010000002.1, read on the forward strand.
GTCGCGACGGCCTCGACGAGGTGCTCGAGGGCAGCCTGTCGGATGACGACATCGAGGATCGGCTGGTGCGCGAACTGCACTCGCCGGGCGCCGACCGGCTCTGGTATGTGGCCGATGCGTTCCGGCACGGTTTCGACGTCGAGCGGGTTCACCGGCACTCGTTCATCGACCCGTGGTTCCTGCGCCAGATCGAGCACCTGGTGCGCACCGAGGACGCGCTGCGCGGCGGTCACCTCAAGGAGATCGGCACGGCGCAGATGTACCAGCTGAAACGCCTGGGCTTTTCCGACGCGCGCCTGGCCAAGCTGCTCGACGAGACCGAGAGCACCGTGCGCAAGCATCGTCATGCCCTCGGCGTGCGTCCGGTCTACAAGCGGGTGGACACCTGCGCGGCCGAGTTCCCGACCTCCACGGCCTACATGTACTCGACCTACGAGCCGTTCTGCGAGGCCGAGCCGTCCAACCGGGACAAGATCATGATCCTGGGCGGCGGGCCCAACCGGATCGGGCAGGGCATCGAGTTCGACTACTGCTGCGTGCACGCCGCGCTCGCCCTGCGCGAGGACGGCTACGAGACCATCATGGTCAACTGCAACCCGGAAACGGTATCGACCGACTACGACATCTCCGATCGACTGTACTTCGAGTCGCTGACCCTCGAGGACGTGCTCGAGATCATCGAGGTCGAAAAGCCGCGTGGCGTGGTGGTCCAGTTCGGCGGCCAGACACCGCTCAAGCTCGCCCGCGACCTGGAGAAGGCCGGCGCGCCGATTATCGGCACCACGCCGGATGCGATCGACCGGGCCGAGGACCGCGAGCGCTTCCAGGACATGATCCACAAGCTGGATCTCAAGCAGCCGCCCAACCGCACGGCCAAGTCCGCCGACCAGGCGATCCATCTCGCCGCCGAGATCGGCTATCCGCTGGTGGTGCGCCCGTCCTATGTGCTGGGCGGCCGGGCGATGGAGATCGTCCACGACGAGGACGGCCTCAAGCGCTACATCCGCGACGCGGTCAAGGTGTCCAACGAGTCGCCGGTGCTGCTCGACCGGTTCCTCGACGATGCCACCGAGATGGACATCGATGCCGTCTGCGACGGGGAGAACGTGGTGATCGGCGGGCTGATGGAACACATCGAGATGGCGGGCGTCCACTCGGGCGACTCGGCCTGCTCGCTGCCTCCGTACACCGTGCCGCGCTCCGTGCAGGACCGCGTCCGCGAGCAGATCAAGGCCATGGCGCGCGAACTCAACGTCGTCGGCCTGATGAACACCCAGGTGGCCATCCAGGGCGACGACATCTACATCATCGAGGTCAACCCGCGCGCCTCGCGCACGGTGCCGTTCGTCTCCAAGGCCGTCGGCGTGCCGCTCGCCCAGGTCGCCGCCCGGACGATGGCGGGCATCAGCCTCAAGCGCCAGGGCATCACCGCCGAGCGCATCCCGCCGTTCTACTCGGTCAAGGAGGCGGTGTTCCCGTTCATCAAGTTCGCCGGCGTCGACCCGCTGCTCGGCCCCGAAATGAAGTCCACCGGCGAGGTGATGGGCGTCGGGCGCGAGTTCGGCGAGGCCTTCGCCAAGGCCCAGGCCGGCGCGAGCAACTCGCTGCCACTGTCGGGCACGGCATTCATCTCGGTGCGCAAGCAGGACTACAAGGGCATGCTGCCGGTCGCCAAGGCGCTGGTCGAGTGGGGGTTCTCGCTGGTCGCCACCCGCGGGACGGCGCGTTTCCTCGACGAGAACGGGCTGGCCGTGACCACGGTCAACAAGGTGACCGAGGGACGACCGAACGTGGTGGACATGATCAAGAACAAGGACATCGCGATGATCGTGAACACGACATCGAACAGCCAGCAGTCGCGCAGCGATTCCTACGAGATTCGCCGCGAGGCACTGCACTACCGGATCCCGTACTTCACCACCCTGGCCGGTGCCGAGGCGATGGCATTGGCGTTGAAATACCTGCACCAGCCGGTCTCCGTCAACCGTTTGCAGGACCTGCATCAGGAGTGCGTCACATGAACCAGACACCGATGACGGCCGCCGGGGCGGCCAAGCTGGAAGAGGAACTCAAGCGGCTGCGCGGCGTCGAGCGTCCCCGCATCATCGCGGCGATCGCCGAGGCGCGCGAACTGGGCGATCTCAAGGAGAACGCCGAATACCACGCGGCCCGCGAGGAACAGGGCTTCGTCGAGGGACGGATCAAGGAGATCGAGGCCAAGCTCTCGCACGCGCAGATCATCGATGTCACGCGCATGCCGCCGGGCGACAAGGTGATCTTCGGGGCCACGGTCGAATTGCTTGACCTGGATACCGAAGAGGAGATCCGCTACAAGCTCGTCGGTGACGACGAGGCCGACATCAAGCAGAACCTGATCTCGATCCACTCGCCCATCGCGCGTGCCCTGATCGGCAAGTCGGTGGGCGACGAGGTCACGTTCAACGCGCCGGGCGGCACGACGCGGACCTTCGAGATCGTCGAGGTCGAGTACATCGCCTGACGTCGCTAAGGAAACTCTGCACGAATGCCATACCGCTGATGCGCGCCTTGAGCCGGGCAGATGCAAGGCGTTCGTCCGCCGCGGAAGGGTGATTCCCGCATCCTGGGACGAAACCGAATCGGCAGGACACCGATTCGGCCGGCTCGAACCGGCCCGAAGGGCGAGGTCCAAGGATGGACCTCGCGACGCAGCAGATGCCCGGCTCAAGGTGCGCCCTGCGGGGCGGCCTGCCGAGCCGCGCGTGCTCGGCGTTGCGTCGTCTTGACGTGGCCACCGGCACGCCGGCGACGCCGCGCCTTGATCACGAACGGCTCGCCAGGCCAGAGTGGTATGGCATTCGTGCAGAGTTTCCCTCATCGGCCGGGTCACGTCGCCGGTCGGACTTCCTTACGCAACCGTTGGATGACCCATGCTTGACGCCCGAGTTCTTCGCCAGGAAACCGACGATGTCGCCGCACGGCTGGCCCGGCGCGGCTTCGCCTTCGATCGCGAGCGCTTCGAGTCGCTCGAGTCCGAGCGCAAGGCCCTGCAGGTCGAGACCGAATCGCTGCAGGCCGAGCGCAACACCGAGTCGAAGAAGATCGGAAAGGCCAAGGCCGCCGGCGAGGATATCCAGCCGTTGATCGCCGCGGTCGGCGAACTGGGCGATCGCCTCGACACCGCCAAGGCCCGCCTGGGCGAGATCGCCGACGAACTGGATGCGTTCCTCGCCGGCATTCCCAACCTGCCGGACGAGGACGTGCCGGTGGGCGAGAGCGAAGACGATAACGTCGAGATGCACGCGGTCGGCGAGATACCGTCGTTCGACTTCGAGGTTCGCGATCACATCGACCTGGGTGCCGGGCTGGCCGGCATGGACTTCGAGGCGGCGGCCAAGCTGACCGGCGCCCGTTTTGTCGCCTTGTCCGGCCCGGTAGCCCGCCTGCATCGGGCGCTCGCGCAGTTCATGCTCGACCTGCACTCGCGCGAGCACGGCTATACCGAGGTGCAGGTGCCGTTCATCGTCCACGCGGACTCGTTGTTCGGTACCGGGCAGTTGCCCAAGTTTGCCGAGGACCTGTTCCGGCTCGAGGGCGACGCGCCGTGGTACCTGATTCCCACCGCCGAAGTGCCGGTCACCAACCTGGCGCGTGGCCGGATACTCGAGCGCGAGGAGTTGCCGCTCAGAATGGTGGCGCACACGCCATGTTTCCGTTCGGAGGCGGGGGCCGCCGGCCGCGATACGCGTGGCCTGATCCGACAACACCAGTTCGAGAAGGTCGAACTCGTCCAGATCGTCCCGGCCGGGGAGTCCGAGCGCGCACTGGAGGAACTGACCGGGCACGCCGAGACGGTGCTCGACAGGCTGGGGCTGCCCTACCGCCGCCTGGTGCTTTGCACTGGAGACATGGGCTTCTCCGCGGCCAAGACCTACGACCTCGAGGTCTGGCTGCCGGGGCAGGGCCGTTACCGCGAGATCTCGTCTTGCTCGAACACCCGCGATTTCCAGGCGCGCCGCATGCAGGCGCGTACCCGCAGCCCCGAGGGCAAGCCCGAGCCGGTGCATACCCTCAACGGTTCCGGACTGGCCGTGGGCCGGACACTGGTAGCCGTTCTGGAGAACTATCAGTGCGAGAACGGTGATGTGGTGGTCCCCGAGGCCCTGCGTCCGTACATGGGCGGGATAGAGCGCCTCGAGGCGACGGCATGACGGCAGCCGACCAGGGCCGGGACCCGGTATTCGAGGTAGTGCGAGAGGTGGTCGTGCAGACGCTTGATCTGCCGGGGCCCGTGCAGCGTTTCACGCCGGAAAGCGGCCTATTCGGCGAGATCCCCGAGCTCGATTCGATGGGCGTCGTGCTGCTGCTCACGGCCCTGGAGGATCGGTTCGACATCCAGCTTTCGGACGACGAGATCGACGCCGAATGGTTCGAGACCTTCGGTTCGGTCACCGAGTTCATCCGGAAACGGGTCGATTACCTCGAGTGAGTCGCCGTCCATTCGGGTGGCAGCCGGCCTGAAACGGAAAAGGCCCGCCAACGTGGCGGGCCTTTCTTCTATCCGGTTTCCGGCCGAGGTGATTACCGATCCATCAGTTGCCGGTCAACTGGTGGTACTTGCCCATCAGCTGATCCTCGGTTTCCTCGTTGTCCGGATCGGTGATGATGCAGTCGACCGGGCAGACTTCGACGCATTGCGGCTCGTCGTAGTGACCCACGCACTCGGTGCACAGGTTGGGCGCGATCTCGTAGATCTCGTCACCCTGGGAAATGGCGCCATTCGGGCACTCCGGCTCGCAGACGTCGCAGTTGATGCATTCGTCGGTAATCAGCAGGGACATGCGGATTCCTCCCCAAGTATCTCGTCGGTTAATGCCGCATAGGATAACAGCTAAAGGGTAGTTTGGCGCGACTTGCGGCAAAATTCCACAGCATTACGCTCGGTTAATCTCGGCCAGTGCCCGAACGACGCCCGGAGGCACGAAATCGGTGACATCGCCGCCGAGGCGGGCGAGTTCGCGCACGATGCTCGACGATATGAAGCCGAGATCCTCGGCCGGCGAGAGAAAGACCGTCTCGAGCTCGTGATTGAGGCGACGGTTGATCGCCGCGAGCTGGATCTCGTACTCGAAGTCGCTCACCGCTCTCAGCCCACGTACCAGCGCCGTCGCCCCCACCTCGGCAGCGAAGTCCACCAGCAGGCCGTCGAACGAGGCCACCCGGATCGTGTCGCCGCTGTCACCGATCGCCTCCCGGGCGAGCTCCCGGCGCTTGTCGACGTCGAACAGGGTGCGCTTGCCCGAATCCCCGGCCACCGCGACGATCACCTCGTCGAACAGTCTGGCGGCCCGCTGGGCGAGATCGACGTGCCCGTAGGTGATCGGGTCGAAGGTGCCCGGATAGACCGCGATGCGTTTACTGGCTGTCATGGGCGAGCTCCCGGGTGAATCGACGTCCCTTGCGGGTCAGGACAGGATCATGTGGATGCCCAGCCCGACGAGCACGAGGGCGAAGATGCGCTTGAGCGTACGGGCCGGCAGAATCTGCGCGAGTTTGGCACCGATGGGGGCGAACAGCACCGAGAACACCGCGATGCCGATCAGCGCCGGCAGATACACGTAGCCGGCCGTCATCTCCGGCAGTCCCTCGATCGCCCAGCCGCTGACCACGTAGCCCGCCGCGCCGAACAGCGCGGTGGGCAGGGTCAGCGAGGCGCTGGTCGCGATCGCGTTGCGCGCGGTGATGTTGCAGTAGAGGAAGAACGGCGTGGTCATCGCGCCGCCGCCCATGCCCATGATCGAGGCGATCGCGCCGAAGGTGCTCGACACGCCGGTCAGCGGCACGATGCCGGGCAGCTGTCGACTGGCCGGCGGGGTCTTGCCGAAGGCCATCTGCAGCGCCACCGCGATCTCGAGCACGCCGAAGACGATCTTGAGAATGCCGCCCGGGAGGTAGTGCGCCACCATCGAGCCGAGTATCGCACCGAACGCCATGCCGGGCGCGAAGCGGGCGAACACGCCCCAGAGCACGCCGCCGTGGCGGTGGTGGCTGTAGACGGAGGTGATCGAGGCAAACACGATCGCCGCGAGCGAGGTCCCGATCGCGATGTGGACCAGGTGCGGGCCGGTGATGCCGATGGTCGGGAAGATCATCAGCAGGACGGGGACCATGATAAGCCCGCCCCCGATACCGAGCAGCCCCGCGGCCAGTCCGCCGACCATGCCCAGTATGGCGAACAGCAGATATTCCACTGGTATGCTCCCTCAGCCGACAGGTATGTCAGCGCTTTTTCGGCGGCAACAGGTCCGTGATGGTCCCTTCGGCCATCTCGGCGGCGAAGCCGAGGGTTTCCGACAGGGTGGGGTGCGGGTGGATGGTCAGGCCGATGTCCGCCATGTCCGCCCCCATCTCGATGGCGAGCATCGCCTCGGCGATCAGCTCGCCGGCGTTCGGCCCGACGATGCCGGCGCCCAGCAGGCGATGGGTCTTCTTGCAGAACAGCGCCTTGGTCATGCCTTCATCCCGGCCGAGGCTCAGCGAACGGCCCGAGGCGGCCCAGGGGAAGGCCCCTTTCTCGTACTCGACGCCCTCGGCCTTGAGCTCCTCCTCGGTCTTGCCGGCCCAGGCGACCTCGGGATCGGTGTAGGCGACACTCGGGATGCCCATCGGCGTGAAGGCCGACGGCAGGCCGCAGATGACCTCGGCGGCGACCTTGCCCTCGTGCACTGCCTTGTGGGCCAGCATGGGTTGGCCGACCACGTCGCCGATGGCGTGGATGTGCTCGACATTGGTGCGCATGCGCTCGTCGGCGGCGATAAAGCCACGCTCGTCGACCGACACGCCGGCCTTCTCGGCATCGATTTTCTTGCCGTTGGGCGCGCGACCGACCGCGACCAGAATGCGATCGAAAACAGCGGTTTCGGGCGTTTTCTTGCCCTCGAAGGTCACATGCAGACCGTCCTTCTTCGCCTCGACGTCGGTCACCTTCGCGCCGAGGAAGATGTCCTTGTAGCGTTTCTTGAGGATCTTCAGCAGCGGGCGGGTGAGATCCTTGTCGGCACCCGGGATGATGGTGTCGGCCAGCTCGACGATGGAAATCTCGGCACCGAGCGAATCGTAGACCTGGGCCATTTCCAGGCCGATGATGCCGCCGCCGATCACCAGCATCTTGCCGGGTATTTCCTCGAGCTCGAGCGCGTCGGTGGAATCCATCACCCGCGGATCGTCGTGCGGGATGAACGGCAGCTTCACCGGCTGGGAGCCCGCGGCGACGATGGCATTGTCGAAACGCACCAGCGTCTCCTTGCCCTCGTCGTCGACCACCTTGACGTGATGCGGGTCGACGAAGCGGCCATAGCCGCGCACGATCTGGACCTTGCGCTGCTTGGCCAGGGCCTCGAGCCCGCCGGTGAGCTTGCTTATCGTCTTTTCCTTGAAGCCGCGCAGCTTGTCGAGATCGATCTCGGGCTCGGCGAAGGTGACCCCGTGGTCGCTCATCGAACGGGTCTCGTTGAGGACCTCGGAGACGTGCAGCAGCGCCTTGGAGGGAATGCAGCCGACGTTCAGACAGACGCCGCCGATAACGGGAAAGCGTTCGATCAGCACCACCTTCTTGCCGAGATCCGCGGCGCGGAAGGCGGCGGTGTAGCCGCCCGGGCCGGAGCCGAGCACGCAGACCTCGCACTCCACGTCGGCCTTCTCGTCGGTGGCGGCTGCCGCCGGAGCGGGAGAGGGCGACTCGTTCGTCGATTCCGAGGATGACTCGGCCGACGCCTCGGCGGTTTCACCCTCGCCACTGCCGGCGGCGGGCTCGTATTTGGCGATGGGTTTTCCCGTGCTGACCTTGTCGCCCACGCCGACCAGCATCTCGGTGATCTTGCCGGCGGCCGGGGCCGGGACCTCCATGGTCGCCTTGTCGGTCTCGAGCGTGATCAGCGAGTCCTCGGCCTCGATGGTGTCGCCGGCCTCGACCAGCACCTCGATGATCTCGACTTCGTCAAAGTTGCCGATGTCGGGCAGGTTGATGGTTTCGATGGTCATCCGGCGCTCCTTACAGCATCAGTTCGCGAAGATCGGTGAGCGTGCGCGAGAGCGTGGTCATGAACCGCGCGCCCTCGGCGCCATCGATGACGCGGTGATCGTAGGACAGCGCCAGCGGCAGCATCAGCCGCGGCTCGAACTCCGAGCCGTTCCAGACCGGCTGCATGCTCGCCTTGGAAACGCCGAGGATGCCCACCTCGGGGCCGTTGACGATCGGTGTGAACTGCGTGCCGCCGATCCCACCGAGGCTGGACACCGAGAACGTGCCGCCGGAGAGATCCTCGCCGGTGAGCTTGCCGTTGCGGGCCCGCTCCGAGATGGCCATCAGTTCCTCGGAGAGTTCGAAGATGCCTTTCTGGTCGACGTCACGCACGACCGGCACCAGCAGGCCGTTGGGGGTGTCCACGGCGACGCCGAGGTTGATGTACTTCTTAACGATCAGGTTCTCGCCATCGGGGGCGAGCGAGGCGTTCATGTTGGGGAACTCGCGCAGCACGTGCGCCAGTGCCTTCAACACGAACACCAGCGGGGTCATCTTGATGCCCTGCTTTTCCGCGCGGGCCTTCAGCGACTTGCGGAAGGCCTCCAGCTCGGTGATGTCGGTCTCGTCGAACTGCGTGACGTGCGGGATGTTGAGCCAGGCGGTCGAGAGATGCTTGCCGGAGAGCTTCTTGATCCGCGACAGCGGCTTCTCCTCGATCTCGCCGAACTGGGAGAAGTCGATTTCCGGCAGCGGCGGGATGCCCGCGCCGGTGGCGGCACCGCCCTTGGCGGCGCCTTCCATCACCTTCTTGATCGCGCCCTCGACGTCCTCCTGCATGATGCGCCCCTTCGGGCCGCTGCCGGAGACGTTGGTCAGGTCCACGCCCAGCTTGCGGGCGAACAGGCGCACCGAGGGGCTGGCGTGGAATTTCGCGCCGGCGCCCTGGCGGTTGACCGGTGCTTCGGCCGGCGGGGCGGCTTCCTGGGCGGGCTTTTCCTCGGACGGAGCGGACGGGGCGGGCTTCTCGGCCTCGACCGACTCCTTCTCGTCCTTCTCCTCCTTCTCGCTCGATTCTTCCGCCTTGGCTTTTTCGTCGGACGGGGCCTCGGTCTCTTCCTCGTCGGCCTCGATCTCGGCAATCAGGTCACCCTTGTTGAGGGTGTCGTCGACCTTGACCAGCACCTTCTTGATCTCGCCCGAGTAGGGGGACGGGATCTCCATCGTGGCCTTGTCGGATTCCAGCGTGATCAGCGAATCTTCCTTTTCCACCCGGTCACCGGGCGAGACCAGCACCTCGATGACGGGGGTGTTGTCGTAGTTGCCGATGTCGGGAAGGGTGATCGACTTGGTGGCCATCAGCCTGTCTCCATGAAGCGTTGCGTGCGAGCCCGCCGCCAACGGCGGGCATCGGTCGAATGGGGCCATGCCACCGGCCGACCAATTCGGTCACCGATGGCGGGCGTGGCGAGTCTCAGCGCTCGATCGGCGGGCCGCAGTCCGGATCGATACCGTACTTCTCGATCGCCTCGCTGACCTTCGATGCGGGGATGCTGCCCTCGTCGGCCAGCGCCTTGAGCGCGGCGACCACGATATGGGCGGCATCCACCTCGAAGAAGCGGCGCAGCGCCGCGCGGGTATCGGAACGACCGTAGCCGTCGGTGCCCAGCGTGGTGTAGGAGCCGGGCACGAACCGCCGGATCTGGTCCGGGTAGGCCTGGATGTAGTCGGTCGCGGCGATGACCGGTGCCTCGCGCTCCTCGAGTGCCGCGGTGATATACGGCTTTTTCGGCTCGGCGTCCGGGTGCAGGCGGTTGTGACGCTCGCAGGCCTGGCCCTCGCGCGCCAGCTCGGTGAAGCTGGTGGCCGACCAGACGTCGGCGGCGACCTTCCACTCGTCCTCGAGCATCAGCGCGGCGGCCTCGGCCTCGCGCAGGATGGTGCCCGAGCCCATCAGCTGGACACGGTTCTTGAGCTTCTTGCCGCTCTTGCGCAGGCGGTAGGCGCCCTTGAGGATGCCGTCCTCGACGTCCTCGGGCATCGCCGGATGCGAGTAGTTCTCGTTCATCGCGGTGATGTAGTAGTAGCAGTCCTGCTTCTCCTCGACCATGCAGCGCAGGCCGTCGCGGATGATGACGGCCATCTCGTAGCCGTAGGTCGGGTCGAAGACCCGGCAGCTGGGCACGGCGGAGAACATCATGATGTTGTGACCGTCGTTGTGCTGCAGGCCCTCGCCCTCGAGCGTGGTCCGACCGGCCGTCGCGCCGATCAAAAAGCCGCGCGCCCGGATGTCGCCGGCCAGCCAGGCGAGATCACCGATGCGCTGGTAGCCGAACATCGAGTAGTAGATGTAGAACGGCACCATCGCCTCGCCGTAGTTGGCGTAGGCGGTGGCCGCGGCCAGCCACGAGGACATCGAGCCGGCCTCGTTGATGCCTTCCTGCAGCACCTGTCCGTTGGCCGCCTGCTTGTACCAGGCGACCTGGTCGGAATCGACCGGTTCGTAGAGCTGGCCGGCCGGGTCGTAGATGCCGACCTGGCGGAACAGTCCTTCGAGCCCGAAGGTACGCGCCTCGTCCGGGATGATCGGCACGACGCGCTTGCCGAGCTTCTTGTCGCGCAGGATCATGGCGAGGATACGACCGAAGAGCATGGTCGAGGACATTTCGCGCTCGCCGGTGCCCTTGAGGATCATGTCGAAGGCCTTGAGCTCTGGCGCCGGGATCGGCTCGGCGCGATCGACGCGCTTGGGCAGGTGCCCGCCGAGCTCGGTGCGCCGCTCGTTCATGTACTTGATCAGCTCGTGGCTGTCGTCCGGCTTGTAGAACGGGACGTTCTTCTCCAGCTGCTCGTCGGAGATCGGCAGGCCGAAGCGATCACGGAAGTACTTCAGGCCCTCGTTGTCGAGCTTCTTCTGCTGGTGGGCCGACATCGCGCCCTCGCCGAACGGGCCCATGCCGTAACCCTTGACGGTCTTGGCGATGATGAGGGAGGGCTTGCCCTTGCATTCGTTGGCCGCCTTGTAGGCCGCGTACATCTTGCGCGGGCTGTGACCGCCGCGCGTCAGGGCGAAGATCTCGTCGTCGGTCATGTTCTTGACCAGTTCGGCGGTCTCCGGGTACTTGCCGAAGAAGTGCTCGCGCACGTAGGCGCCACCCTTGGCCTTGTAGGCCTGGTACTCGCCGTCGACGGTCTCCATCATCAGCTGCTTGAGCTTGCCGGACTTGTCACGGGCGAGCAGCTCGTCCCAGCCCGGGCCCCAGATGACCTTGATCACGTTCCAGCCGGCGCCGCGGAAGCTGCCCTCGAGCTCCTGGATGATCTTGCCGTTGCCGCGCACCGGCCCGTCGAGGCGCTGCAGGTTGGCATTGACGACGAACACAAGGTTGTCGAGCTTCTCGCGCACAGCCAGGCCGATCGCGCCCATGGATTCGGGCTCGTCCATCTCGCCGTCGCCGAGGAAGGCGTAGACCTTGCGGCTGCCGACCTTGCCGAAGCCACGCGCCTCCATGTACTTCATGAAGCGCGCCTGGTAGATCGCCATCAGCGGGCCCAAGCCCATCGAGACGGTCGGGAACTGCCAGAAGTCCGGCATCAGCCAGGGGTGGGGATAGGAGCTCAGCCCGTCCTTCTGCGCCTCCTGGCGGAAGTTGATCAACTGCTCCTCGCTGATGCGTCCCTCGAGGTAGGCGCGGGCGTACATCCCCGGGGCCACGTGACCCTGGAAGAAGACCATGTCGGCCCCGTCGGGGTGGTCGTGTCCCTTGAAGAAGTGGTTGAGACCCACCTCGTACATGGTCGCGCTCGACTGGTAGGAGGCGATGTGGCCACCGACCGAGTTTTCCTTGTTGGCGCGGACCACGATCGCCATGGCGTTCCAGCGGATCAGGGCGCGCAGGCGCTGCTCGAGCTGCCGGTCGCCGGGATACTGCGCCTCGTCTTCCGGCGGGATGGTGTTGATGTAGGGGGTGGTGGCGGCGTACGGGGTGTCGATGCCGTGCTGGCGAGCCAGCTCGATCATGTGGCCGATCAAGTGTCGGGCCTTTTCCGTGCCTTCGAAGCTGACGACCGCCTCGAGCGCGTCAAGCCATTCCCGGGTTTCCTGCGGATCCTGATCGATGTAATCGGTCACAAGCACTCCTCAAAGCTGTCGTTGGGTGCGTCCGAAACCCTTGCAAAGCGCATCATGTCGGGCTTCAGGTGGTCGCACCGGACCAAAATTTGTGCCTCATTATGCGCGATTCGTTCAATTTTTCCTATGTTCGGGCGCATCGTGAAGCCGTTTCATATCGCGCCAAGGCCGGGGAGAGCAGGTGGAAATCGCCGTATTGACGCGGTTCGCCGCGCGGTAATCGGGAGATCGAAAAACCCGATGCCCTGTCAAGGCGCATCGGTGTCTATATAATGGCGCCCATTCGTGCCAATCCCGACCGCAAACACAAACCCAATTTCAGGAGTTCTGATGAGCAATCCCTCGACCCCCAGGAAGCTCGGCAAGGTGGTACTGGCCTACTCCGGTGGCCTGGACACCTCGGTGATCCTCAAGTGGCTGGAAGAGACCTACGACTGCGAGGTGGTCACCTTCACGGCTGACCTGGGGCAGGGCGAGGAGCTCGACCCGGCGCGCGAGAAGGCCGAGAAGATGGGCGTCAAGGAGATCCATATCGACGACCTGCGCGAGACCTTCGTCCGTGACTACGTCTTCCCGATGTTCCGCGCCAACGCCATTTATGAGGGCGAGTACCTGCTGGGTACATCGATCGCCCGCCCGCTGATCGCCAAGCGCCTGGTCGACATCGCCCGCGAGACCGGCGCGGATGCCGTCGCGCACGGGGCGACCGGCAAGGGCAACGACCAGGTGCGCTTCGAGCTCAACGCCTACGCACTCGACCCGGAAATCCAGGTGATCGCCCCGTGGCGCGAGTGGGATCTCAACTCGCGCGAGAAGCTGATGAACTACGCCAAGTCGCGAGACATCCCGGTCGACTTCGCCGCCGCCGGCAAGAAGTCGCCGTACTCGATGGATGCCAACCTGCTGCACATCTCCTACGAGGGCGGCAACCTCGAGGATCCGTGGTGGGAGCCGGAAGAGGAGATGTGGCGCTGGTCGGTCAGCCCGGAACGTGCCCCGGACGAGGCCACCGAGATCGTCATCGGCTTCGAGCAGGGCGACCCGGTCTCCATCGACGGCGAGAAGCTCTCGCCGGCGACACTGCTCGAAAAGCTCAACCAGCTGGGCGGCGCGAACGGCATCGGCCGTCTCGACATGGTGGAGAACCGCTACGTGGGCATGAAGTCGCGCGGCTGCTACGAGACGCCGGGCGGCACCATCCTGTTGAAGGCGCGTCGCGCACTCGAGTCGCTGACGCTCGACCGCGGCGAGGCGCACATGAAGGACGAGCTGATGCCGAAATACGCCGAACTGGTCTATAACGGCTACTGGTTTGCCCCGGAGCGCGAGATGCTGCAGAAGGCCATCGACGCCACGCAGAAGAACGTCAACGGCGACGTGCGCCTGCGCCTCTACAAGGGCAACGTCATCGTGGCCGGCCGCCAGTCGGACGACAGCCTGTTCGACCCGGCCGTCGCGACGTTCGAGGACGATGCCGGCGCCTACGACCAGAAGGACGCCGAGGGCTTCATCAAGCTCAACGCCCTGCGCCTGCGCATCGGGGCTAAGGCAGGGCGCCGCGGCTGACGGTCGCCATCGCGCAATCCGGGAACAGCCCCCGGGGCGCAGACACAGGGACGTCGTCACGTGTCCGCCGGGACGTGTGTGACAGGCAAGGGATTTCCGATAGATGCAACGTGTGGCAGATCACGGTGATTTCGTCGCGGGCCGGGTGCGCTCGCCTGCAGGCCGGGACGTGACGCGTTCCCAGGTTGCCCGTGTCGATGGCGTCGGTTCGTGCGCAGGCTGGGCACGACCGGTCCTGGCCGTCCTGCTTCTCGTCGTCAGCATGCTGCCGGCCGGGATCGCCCCGGCGCTTGCCCAGGCTTGGGCGAGCGAGGACCGGCTGGTCAGCATCGGCGTGCTCACCATCACCAGCAAGGAAGAGGCCAGGGCCCGCTGGAATCCCACCGCCGACTACCTCAGCCACCGCATCGAGGGGACTCGATTCGAGATTCGCCCCCTCTACCTGCAGGAGATGGCACGCGCCGTGCGTCAGGGCGAGTTGCACTTCGTTCACCTCCAGCCCCTGCAGTTCATCGGGTTGCGCGACGATCACGGGCTCGAGGCCATGGCGACCCGGGTCGTTGACGGGCCGGGTGGTCCGAGCGATCGTTTCGGCTCGGTCATTGTCCGCCTCGCCGAGCGCCAGGAAATCGGGGACCTGTCCGACCTGCGCGGCACCATTGTCGCCGGGGTGGCGCCCAACGCGCTCGGCGCGTGGATCCTCGGAATGGAAGAGATCGAGCGCGCCGGCCTATCGATCGAGGCCGACATCCTGCCCCTGTATGTCGGCCTGCCGATGAGCAATGTGCTGGGCGCGGTCGCCACAGGGCGGGCGGACGCAGGCATCGTGCGTGCCGATGTGCTCACCCGCGAGGTGGCTGATGGACGCTACTCACCCGACACCTTCACCGTGCTCAATCGCGTCAGCGAGCCGGGTTACGCGCATCCCCTGTCGACCCGGCTGGTGCCACAGTGGCCGATGGCCGCCACGACGCGGGCCGAGCCGGCCCTGCGCGAGGAGGTCCGCTCGGTGCTGCTATCGATGCCGAGCGATTCCAGCCCCGCCCGGGCCGCCGGGCTTGCCGGCTGGTCGGACCCGGTCGATTACAGCGACCTGCAGGTGCTCGCCGATCGCTGGCTGACCCCTCCGATGAGCGTCCTCGACTGGTTGCGGGCGCGGTGGTGGGTGGTCCTGGTGGCGCTGAGCGTGTTGCTCTCGCTGATGCTGTGGCAGCAATGGCGCGGACGCCGACTCCTCGAACACCGCGAGCGAGAGCACCGGGCCGCCCTGATGGCGATGCACGATGGCGTGGTCACCCTCGACGGTGGGGGCCGCATCCAGTTCCTCAATCCATCGGCCGAGCGGCTGCTGCCTGCGGACGTCGAGCCGTCGCACGCGATCGGCCAACGCCTGACCGACGTCTTCGCCCTGAAGATGCGCCACGACGACCACGAGTTTTCACTCGCCGGCATGCTCGACCGCCTGTCGGCCCGCCAGTGGGTGGAATACGCGGTGACGCTGGTGCACGGCTATCCGCGGCGGGTGCTCAACCTGACGGCGGCCCGGATGAACGGCGGCGTCGACGACGAGCGGGCGCGCCGACTCGTGGTGTCGATGATGGACATTACGGAACTCGACCAGACCAGTAGGCAACTTGCCTATCGCGCCACCCACGACGAACTCACCGGCCTTCTGAGCCGCCGCCGGTTTTTCGAGGAGATCGAGTCGCGGTTGCACGCCGAGGACCCGGAAAAGGGTGCCGAGAAGGGAGCCCTGCTGTGGGTGGACCTGGACCATTTCCGGCTGGTCAACGAAGGCGGATCGCACCGCATGGGCGACGAACTGGTCCGTCGACTCGCCGGCTACCTGCGGGTGACGTTGCCGGCGAACGTGCCGGTGGGGCGGATGGGCGGCGACGAATTCGGCATCTACCTGCCGGCATCGGTCGGCGAGGGGTGGCCGGAGCGTGTATTGCGAGCGATCCGGGATTTCCGCCTCGAGGGGGAGGGCAGGGCCGTTCGGACTTCGGCGAGCATCGGGGTCCGTGAACTCAAGGGAGGCGGGGCCTACAACGCCGGCACCGTGATCGAGGAAGCCGAGTCGGCCTGCGTGACCGCGCAGAAACTCGGCGGCAACCGGCTGGTCGTCTTCGAGGAGAGCGGGGCCGAACGTTCCTTGCGACAATCGGATTTCGCCGAACTCAACCGCCTCAAGCAGGCGGTCGAGCAGGACCAGTTCGTTCTTCATGCGCAGGAGATACACCCGATCGATTCTTCCGCCGCCGGCCCGCGCTTCGAAGTACTCCTGCGGCTGGCCGGTCGGGACGGCGAGCTGGGTTCCCCGGCTCCGCTGATCGAACTGGCCGAGCGCTTCAACTACATGCCGCAGATCGACCGTTGGGTCGTGCGGCGGGCACTGGCGAGCATGCATGAATTACAGGCGTCCCGTCCCGGGACCCCGATTCGATTGTCGATCAACCTCTCCGGGCAGTCGATGAGGGACGGCGAACTGGTCGGGTTCGTCCGCGACGAACTGCAACGCAACGGAGTCGAACCGACCAGCCTGTGTTTCGAGATCACCGAGACAGCGGCGATCGGGAATTTCGATCAGGCTGCCGAACTGATTGCCTCGATACGCGAGCTCGGCTGCGAAGTGGCGCTGGACGATTTCGGTGGCGGGCTGATCTCGTTCGAGTTCCTGCGGCGACTCGAGCCGGACGTCGTCAAGATCGACGGCAAGCTCGTGAGTGACATGGAGCATGACCGTGTCGCGGCGGTGATCGTCGAATCGATTCACGACGTGGCGTGGGTCATGGGCGCGCGGACGGTGGGCGAGTGGGTCGAGACGCCCAGTACGCTCGCGCAGCTCGAACGTATCGGGGTGGATTTCGCCCAGGGGTATCTCCTGCACCGGCCGGAGCCGTTGGCGGAACGGTTCGCCCGGCCGCTCGGCGCGCTGTCGACCGAGGAATGAGGATTCGGCCGGGTGTATCGTCGCCCCCGGGGCGCGGTATCGCCCCTGGGGAATCCTCGGGGCTCCGACCAGGGAGGAAACCGATGGTGACGACGACATGCCGTTGACTGAGACGGACTTCTTCCTCGGGGCCGGGGGGCGACGTGGGGCGTGCGGTCGTGCCATGTCGCCCCGGGCGACGAGGCGCTGGCCAGTGTTGCTCGCACTGCTGTTCTCCCTCATGGCCGGCGCGATGGCTCCCCGCGCGGAGAGTGCAGACGGGGCGACAAGGATCGATGTCGGCGTGCTGGCCTACGCGGGCAAGGAAACGGCGGAGGATCGCTGGCAGGCGACCGCCGACTACCTGAGCGAGCGCAACCCGGGCTACCGCTTCGTGGTCCGACCGCTGTTCCTTTCCGAACTGCACAGCGCATTTGTCCAGGGGCGGCTCGACTTCGTCCTCACGCAACCCCTGCAGTTCACCGAACTCAAGCGGGCCGGCTCGATCTGGCCGTTGGCGACCCAGGTGACCAAGGGGAACGGCCAGGAGCTGGAACGCCTGGGGGCGGTGATCTTCACGCACGAGGGCAGCGGGATGGCCTCGCTCGAGGACCTGGCCGGCAGACGGGTCGCCGGCACCAGCCCCAACGCCCTGGGTGGCTGGTTGCTCGGCATGCAGGCGCTGGACAACGCGGGCCTGGAGGTCGACCACCAGATCACGCCCATATTCACCGGGCTGCCGCTGGAGGCCGTGCTCGACGCGGTGCTCGACGGCCGGGCCGATGCGGGGGTTGTGAGGGCGAGTTTCTTCCAGCGCTACCTGGAGGCCCATCCCGACAGCGGACTGGTGCCGGTCGGAGCGGCCGAACGCAAGGACTTCCCCTATCCCAGCAATACCCCGTTGGTCCCGGAGTGGCCGTTCGCCGCCACCGAGCGGGCGCCCGAGGGGCTCACCGTCCGCGTGGCCGACCAACTGCTCGAACTCCCGGCGGACGTGGCCTCGCGGGCCGGTATCGCCGGCTGGCGCACGCCACTGGACTATTCCAGCGTCGATCGCCTGCACGGCCAGTGGCTGACCGACCCTGTCACCGCCGGCTCCCTCCTGCGCCATTCCTGGCAGTACCTGGTCCTGATTCTCACCGCCGTGCTCGCCCTGTTCACCTGGCAGGCGCGGCGCGCCACCAGGCGGCTCGGCCTGGAAAAACGCCGGCTAGGTCGGGCCTTTTCCGGGCTGCATACCGGCGCGGTGCTCACCGACGCGTCGGGACGAATCCTCCTGACCAACCCCGCGGGCGAGGGCTTCGCCCGTAACGGCCTCGAAGGGCGGCTGCCGGGGCGGTCGTTCTGCGAGGTGTTCGATTTCGAGGTCGAGCACCTGTCACCGCAATGTGCCTTCGATGTCCTGGTCGAGGGACTCGATACCCACGAGACACGCTCGCTCGACGGCGTGATCGAACGTGACAATCAGAGGTTGGACGTGAATCTCAGGATCAGTCGTCTCGAGGCCGAGGGGGGCACCCAGGTGCTGGTGTCCATGCTCGACGTGACCGACCTGCGTTCGGCCAACGCCCTGCTGACCTACCGAGCCACCCACGATCGACTGACCGGCGTGCTCAACCGGGAGGCGATGGAGGAATTCCTTTCCCAGGCGATGCCCGGGAAGGCGCCGCCGGGCGAGCCAGTCCACGCCAGTTGCCTGGTCTGGACCGACCTGGACGACTTCCGACTGCTCAACGAGATCGGCACCCGCGACCTGGGCGACCGCATCCTGGCCTCACTGGCCAGCCATCTCTCACTCGAACTGCCGTCCGACGCCGTACTGGCGCGGATGGGAGTGGACGAGTTCGCCATCTGGATGCCGCTGGCCAGCCGGGACACCTGCGCCCCGGTAGCCCGCGAGGTGCTCGAGGTCATCCACGCGTTTCGCCTGCCGGACGAGCACGAGCACCTCCGGTTGAAGGCCAGCATCGGCGTGACCCGTATCGAAAGCGACGACCTGGTCGCCTCGAAACGTCTCGAGGATGCCGAGCGAGCCTGCCAGAGCGCCCGGCGACTGGGCGGCGACCGGGTGGTGCAATACTCCGGCGAGGACACCGAGTTGCAGGAACGGGAACAGCAGATCGAGCGCTACAACGCCCTGCGCGGAGCAATCGCCGAAAACCGCCTCGAGCTTGCCAGCCAGCGTATCGTGCCCCTCGACCCCGACGCGACCATGATCCATGAAGTCCTGCTGCGCGTCACCGATGCCGAGGGTGTCCTGCGTTTTCCCGGTGAATACATCGAGATCGCCGAGAAACATCACGCCATGGGCGAAATTGACCGCTGGGTGATCCGCCACGGTTGCCGTTGGCTGGCTCGTCAACCGGTGGAAAGCGGGACGGCGAGCATCAATCTCTCGGCGCATTCGGTTCAGGACCCGGAAATGATCGATTTCATACGCCAGGAACTGGGGCAGTCCGGCGTGGATCCCGGCCGGGTGGTCTTTGAGATCACCGAAACGGCGGCGATCCTCAATCTCGACCAGGCCGAGCGGCTGATCGGCGCGATGCGCCGGAACGGCTGCCGGTTCGCGCTGGACGACTTCGGCGGTGGGTTTCTTTCCTTCGAGTACCTGCGTCGTCTCGATCCGGACATCGTCAAGATCGACGGGCGCCTGGTCGACGACCTGTCGCGCGATCCCGTGGCCGCGGTGATCGTGTCGGCGATCGTGCAGGTCTGCCATGTCATGGGGGCCAGGACCGTGGCGGAATGGGTGGAGACCGACGAACAGTACCGACAGGTCGTCGACATGGGGGTCGACTACGTACAGGGCTTCCTGCTGCACCGTCCGACAGCGCTGGACCGGGCTTGAAACCCGCTACGCCGGCCGAGTCGCAAGACACCGCCAGATCACCTAGAGTCTCGCTTTTATCCCTTTTATACGATCGTAACCAATCTGGAGGTCATTCCATGCGCATCCTGCACACCATGATCCGCGTCAGCGACCTGGAGAAGTCGCTCGCGTTCTACACCGACGTGCTCGGCATGAAACTGCTGCGTCAGCAGGACTATCCCGCCGGCGAGTTCACGCTCGCCTTCGTCGGCTACGGCGAGGAGAGCGAGACGGCCGTGCTCGAGCTGACCTACAACTGGGGAGAGCACCGTTACGATCTGGGTGACGGCTACGGTCACATCGCCATCGAGGTCGACGACGTCTACGAGGCCGCGGAGAAAATCCGTGCAAAGGGGGGCGAGATCCTGCGCGAACCCGGTCCGATGAACGCCGGGTCGACAATCATCGCCTTCGTCGCCGATCCGGACGGTTACGCCATCGAGCTGATCGGCGCGGATTGAGGGGAAAACGGGCCGCTGTCAAGGCTTGACAGGCGACATTTTCCACATCACGGCGGGCGCAACCATCGTTGCGCCTTTTTCGTGCACGGCAAATCAGTCGGTTAGCGAGAGACCATTCATAAGATCCTGTTTTACAGGGAATTCCTCTGGCGTTGGGTTCGCTGGTCAAAAATTACCCAATTGTGTCTCCTCCCTTGTGGGATCGGGAGTTGACGGGTTCTTCCACATACTTATCCACAGTTTCTGTGAAAAACTCTCGCCGTCGGGATTTCGCCACTTTCGGTCGGGAATCCGACCGTGAAGGGGAGCGTTTCCGGCCGGTCCGAAGCCGGGGTCGAGCGGCGGACAAGCCGTGGTCGGGTTCTAATGAAGGGGCGGGCCGAAATCGGGATGTCACAATTCAGTGGCAGGATCGTGCCAGAATATATATTCGTCCGCATATCCGGCGACGTGTCAGCACCCGGAGGTGGACTCCTTGCATTTCAGAAAATCTGGCGGAACCAGGGGAACCAGGGGAGCGAAGAGATGACGATTCGGGTGGGTATCAACGGTTTCGGGCGCATTGGGCGACTGGCCTTCCGGGCGCTTGCCGACCGGCCGGAACTCGACATCGAGGTGGTGCACGTCAACGAGATTGCTGCCGATGCCGCCTGCATGGCGCACCTGACCGAGTTCGACTCGGTGCACGGTCATTGGGGAAGGAGCATGTGCGGGGAGGGCGACACCCTGACGCTCGACGGGCGCGACATCCGTTTCACGCAGAGCGAGACGATCGACGGGATCGGCTGGGACCGTTCGGACGTCGACGTGGTGATCGAGTCCACCGGCCGCTGGCGCCGGTTCGACGAGATCACGCCGCACCTCGAACAGGGGGCGTCGCGGGTGGCCGTCGCCGCACCGGTCAAGCACCCCGACGCGCTCAACGTGGTGATGGGGGTGAATGAAGATCGATTCGACGCCGCCCGTCACCGGGTGGTGACCGCCGCGTCCTGCACCACCAATTGCCTCGCGCCGCTGGTCAAGGTACTCCACGAAGGCCTCGGCATCCAGCGCGGCACGATGACCACCATGCACGACCTCACCAACACGCAGGTGGTGGTCGACAAGGGCGACCGCGACTGGCGGCGGGCGCGTGCCTCGTCGATGTCGCTCTCGCCGACCACCACCGGCTCGGCCAAGGCGATCGGGGCGATCTTCCCGGAACTCGACGGGCGACTCAACGGGCTGGCGGTGCGGGTGCCGCTGCTCAACGCCTCGCTGACGGACTTCGTCTTCACCCCCGGACGCGCGACCACGGTCGAGGAGGTCAACGACCTGTTGCGCACCGCGGCGGGAGGCCGGCTGGCGGGCATCCTCGGCTTCGAGACCCGTCCGCTGGTGTCGGTGGACTACGTCAATGACCCGCGCTCGTCGATCGTGGATGCGCCCTCGACCATGGTGATCGACGACGAGCTCGTCAAGGTGTTGGCCTGGTACGACAACGAGTGGGGTTATGCCCAGCGGCTGGTCGAGCTGGTCGCGATGATCGGCCGGGACTGAGACACCAACCGGGAGGCACTATGCCCCTTGCCATGAACCAGGCGCTGCGCCACTACCTGACCATCACCGGCAACTACTGGCTGTTCACCCTGACCGATGGGGCGATCCGCATGCTGGTGGTGCTGCACTTCTACCAGCTCGGCTACTCGCCGTTCGCCATCGCGATGCTGTTCCTCTTCTACGAGTTCTTCGGCATCGTCACGAACCTCGTCGGCGGCTGGCTTGGGGCCCGCATCGGGCTCAACCGCACCATGCAGCTGGGAACCGGGCTTCAGATCGCGGCCCTGCTGATGCTCACCGTGCCGGACGCCTGGCTCACCGTCGCCTACGTGATGGCGGCTCAGGCGCTCTCTGGCGTCGCCAAGGACCTCAACAAGATGTCCGCCAAGGCGGGGGTGAAACTGGTCGCCCGGGAGGGCAACGCCCAATTGTTCCGCTGGGTGGCGTGGATTACGGGATCGAAGAACGCGCTCAAGGGCGCCGGGTTCTTCGTCGGTGCGATGCTCCTGCAAGTCGCCGGCTTCCAGGGAGCGATGGGCCTGCTCGCCGGCCTGCTGGTCTTCGGTCTGCTGATGACCCTCACGCTGCCGGGCGGTTTCGGCGCGATTCGGGCCCGACCCGGCTTTTCCCGGATGTTCGCCCGCGAACCGCGGATCAACTGGCTTGCCGGGGCGCGCGTGTTCCTGTTCGCCGCCCGCGATGTCTGGTTCGTGGTCGCCCTGCCGGTCTTCCTAGTCTCGATCGGCTGGGAATTCCACTGGGTCGGCGCCTATCTTGCCCTGTGGGTGATCGGTTACGGCGCGGTGCAGGCGGTCGCCCCGCGTCTGCTCGGCATGCGCCGACGCCCGGCCCTGGCGGCGGACGATGGCCCCGACGCCCGCACCGCGACGGTCTGGAGCTTTCTCCTGGTCGTACCGCTCGCCGCCATCCTCGCCGCACTGGCCTCGGGGCTCACTCAGGGTTGGGTGCTCAGTCTGGGGCTCGCCTTCTTCGGCGTCGTGTTCGCACTCAATTCGGCCACCCATTCGTACCTGATCCTGCGCTATTCGGCGGAGGAGAAGACCTCGATGAACGTGGGTTTCTACTACGCGGCCAACGCCTCGGGGCGCCTGCTCGGCACGGTGCTTTCGGGGCTGAGCTACCAGTGGATCGGGATCATGGGCAGTATCGGGTTCGCCCTGCTGTTCGTGATCCTCGCCGGGCTGCTGAGTTCGCGATTGGTCGGGCTCGATCGCCAGGAGTCGGCGGAGGAGGCGATGCCGGAGGCATGAACCCCCTGTCGGGCCCGGCATCGTTGGGCTAAGGTTCTCCTTGGGAAACCCTGCACGATTCGCTGAAGGGGGAACGACATGTCCGAAGCAGGGGAGCGGAGACAGGAAGGTTACGAACAGGCGCGTGAACTGCTCAATCAGTGCGCGACCGACGACGGCTTTCTCGCCTCGACGGCGCAGCGGGACAATTATCGACGTATCTGGGCCCGGGATGGGGTGATCATCGGACTGGCGGGC
The DNA here is from genome assembly GCA_964442775.1 of uncultured Halothiobacillus sp. Taxonomy (GTDB): domain Bacteria; phylum Pseudomonadota; class Gammaproteobacteria; order Halothiobacillales; family Halothiobacillaceae; genus Guyparkeria. Next base: position 24,077 of record CAYUAO010000002.1, read on the forward strand.
CTGATGACGGGCGTCGAATCGCTCGTCACCACCATGCGAAAGACCCTCGTGACGCTGGCCGGCAACCAAGGCAGTCACGGGGAGGTTCCCAGCAACGTCGACACCGTGACCCACCGGATCAGCTACGGCGGGACCACCGGACGGGTGGACGCCGACCTGTGGTTCGTCATCGGTTGCGCCGAATACTGGCTGGCAAGCGGCGACGACGCCTTCATCGGAGAGATGCTGCCCGCCCTCGAGCGGGTACGTTTTCTCCTCGGCGCCTGGGAATTCAACGACCGCGGGCTGATCTACGTCCCCCAGACCGGCGATTGGGCCGACGAGTACATCCAGACCGGCTACATCCTCTACGACCAGTTGCTCTACCTGCAGGCATTGCGCTCGTTCTGCCGCATCCACCAGCACGTGCACGGCTCGGCCGATCACCAGCTTGAGGACCGCACGGTACGGCTGCTCCACCTGATACGGAGCAACTACTGGTTCAACGGCAACGAGGGCAGTGAATCGGCGGACGTCTACCACGAGGTGCTCTATCGCAAGGGACACCAGGCAGCATCTCGGCGAGCCTCGAACTACTGGATGCCGTTCTTCTCGCCCACCGGCTACGGCTACCGCTTCGACGCCTTCGCCAACGTCCTAGTCAGCCTGATGGGTATCGCCGATGTCGCTCAGGCCGATCACGTCGACCGGTACATCGACGAGATCGTCCCGGACGAACTGCCCTTGCTGCCTGCCTTCCATCCGGTAATCGAACCGGTCGACCGGGACTGGGAGGACCTGCAGGTAATGTTCTCCTACAGCTTCAAGAACAACCCCCACGAGTTCCACAACGGCGGACTGTGGCCGATGATCACCGGCTTCTACGTCGCGGACCTGGTTGCACGCGGCCATACCGTCAAGGCGCGGCGGTATCTCGACGGGATCCATCGGGCCAACGCGTTGCCGATGGACGATCAACCCTGGTCCTTCCCCGAATACGTGCATGGCCGCAAGTACACCGCGGGTGGCAACCGCTGCCAGGGCTGGAGTGCCGCGGCGGCAGTCATGGCCCATCACGCGCTCGAGGGGAAACGTCCATTCCGGATCGACGATGATGAATGACACGCTCATGATCTGCACGGATCTCGACCGCACCCTGATTCCCAACGGCCACCAGCCCGAATCCCCCGGTGCGCGCGATCGTTTCACGCGGCTTGCCGCGGATGCGGCCGTGACCCTCGTCTACGTAAGCGGCCGGGACGAGGGCCTGCTGCGCGACGCGATCGACGCCTACCACCTGCCGGTGCCGGATTTCGCCATCGGCGATGTCGGCACCACAATCTATCGCGTCGAACCCGCGACCGGCGAGTACCGCTGGACGCCCTGGGGGGAGTGGTACGAGGAGATGGCGCCCGATTGGGCCGGGCACGACCGGGGTTTCCTGGCGAATCTGCTCGCGGACATCGCGGGTCTCGAACTGCAGGAACCGGCCAAGCAGAACACCTTCAAGCTCAGTTACTACGCACCGGTGGACATCGAATCCGACCGGTTGGTCACCGCCATCCATCGCCGGCTCGACGAGCAGGGCATCCGCGCGAGCGTGATCTGGAGTATCGACGAGATGCGGGGCGTCGGGCTGATCGATGTGCTGCCGCAAAGCGCGACCAAGCTCCATGCCATCCGGTTTCTCCAGTCACGGCTCGACGTGACCGACGCCTCGACGATCTTCGCGGGCGACAGCGGCAACGACCTGCCGGCGCTGGTCAGCCCACTCCCCGCGGTACTGGTCGCGAACGCCCGCGAGGACGTGCGGCAGGCGGCGGTGCTGGGAGCGCGTGCAAATGGCACGATCGACCGACTCTACCTCGCCCGGGGCGGGTTTCTCGGCATGAACGGGAACTACGCGGCGGGAATCCTCGAGGGCGTCGCTCACTTTCACCCCTGGGTACGCGACCGGATCGGGTCGGGCGATCCGGTGGGGATGTTTGGTGACGATCCAGGGTGATCAACCGGAGTCGTTCTCAGCCCTGTCCGCCGAGAGGCGGTCCGCCACGGCGACGAAGGCCTCGGCGAGCGGATTCACCGCCCGCCCGACCGGCTCGATGCGTCCCAGCCGACGGGTGGGCAGGGGGGAGGGTGCCGCGACCAGGGGCACCAGCCCCGAGCGTTGCAGGGTGGCCGGTATGACCGCCCAGCCGACGCCGGTCGAGGCGAGCACTGCGATCGATTCGAGCTGGTTGATCTCGATCACCGCCGGCGGGGTCAGGTTGCAATCGTCCAGCCAGCGGTCGATGGCCGTGCGGGTGCTGGTCGCCTCGGCCGGCAGGATCAACGGCAGGCGCTCGCCCACCAGGCGGAGCTCGGCGGATCGTTCGTCGGGGCAATGCCGGGCGGCGACGACTGGCTGCAGGGTTTCCTCGCGCAACGGCTGCGCCCGTACACGCGGATCGAGTCTTGGCGGGAGGGTGGCATAGGCCAGCGAGACCTCGCCCAGGGCCACCTGCTCGATGGCGCGCTCGGAGTCGTGGAAACTCAGGTCGAGCAGCACGTCGGGATAACGCGTCGAGAAGGCCTCCAGCACATCGGGAAGCAGGTGCAGGCCGCAGTAGTGGCTCAGGGACAGCGCCAGCCGGCCACTGAGCCGGTCGCCGCGGTCCTGTACCGCCGCGGCGATGGCCTCCAGCGAGTGGCGCACCTCGCGCACCGCCGGCAGCAGGCGCTCGCCGCGATAGGTCAGCACCACGCGTTGTCCCATGCGGTCGAAGAGATCGAAGCCGAGGCGATCCTCCAGTTGCGCCAGGCGCTTGGACACCGCCGGCTGGCTGATATGCAACCGCGAGGCCGCCGCCGAGAACGAGCCGGTTTCCGCCACCGCCAGGAAGGTGAGCAACTGCTGGGTATCCAGATTGAGCGGGTTCATCGATCCGTCTCCACGCGGTTGAGCAGCATAGGGAAGGTCTGCGCGACGCGCATCTCTCTCCGCGGTCTGTCGAGCCGTTCGTACTCAGGGCGCACATGCCGATATCCGATTCGCGCCCCGCGCCCTAGTATAACCATTGGGAATGGAGGCCATGCAGATTTTCCATTTTGGTTATTGCCACGGCGCCGCTATGCTCTCCCCATGACAAACGCTGCCCTCAACGTGCTCGGACTGCCATTGGCGCCATGCTCGACGGATCCGGTGACCGGCTTCTATCGGGATGGCCGCTGCCGGGTCGGGGCCGAGGACGGTGGGGTGCACGGGGTGTGTGCCGAGCTCGACGAGGCGTTTCTCGATTACACCGCCGCCCAGGGCAACGAGCTGCGCCGACCGATCCCGGCCTACGATTTCCCCGGGCTGACGGCCGGTGACCGCTGGTGCGTCTGCGCCTGGCGCTGGCGCGAGGCCTTCGAAGCCGGGGTGGCGCCACCGGTGGTGCTCGCCGCGACGCACCACGAGGCGTTGCGCGTGGTCAAGCTGCGCGACCTGATCGAGCACGCCGTCGACCCGCCTGCCTCGGGACTCGATGACGGCTTCTACGAGTTCTAGCGAAAATTGCTCCCGAACTTACTGAAATAAATGAATTAACCCCAGACGGCTACCGAAGCCGACCCGGTTGACCCGGAGGAAACACCATGGCTGGAAAGACACTCTACGAAAAACTCTTCGACGCGCACGTCGTCCATGAACAGGACGATGGCACCGCGTTGTTGTACATCGACCGCCACCTCGTTCACGAGGTGACCAGTCCGCAGGCGTTCGAAGGCCTGCGGCTGGCCGGGCGCAAGCCGTGGCGTCCCGGTGCCATGCTCGCCGTGCCGGACCACAACGTGCCGACGACCAATCGCGCCGGCGGCATCGCTGACCCGGTTTCGAGGACGCAGGTCAACACGCTCGATGCCAATTGCAAGGAATTCGGCGTCCAGGAGTTCCCCATGGCCGACATGCGCCAGGGCATCGTGCACATCATCGGTCCGGAAGAGGGCTTCACGCTCCCCGGGGCCACCGTGGTCTGCGGCGACTCGCATACCTCCACCCACGGGGCAATCGGCGCGCTGGCCTTCGGCATCGGCACCTCCGAGGTCGAGCACGTCATGGCGACCCAGACCTTGCTGCAAAAGCGCACCAAGACCATGCAGGTGCGCGTCGAGGGCGATCTCGGCCCGGGCGTCACCGCCAAGGACGTCGTGCTCGCGATCATCGGCAAGATCGGCACCGCGGGCGGCACGGGCTACGCGATCGAGTTCGCCGGCTCGGCGATCGAGTCGCTCTCGATCGAGGGACGGATGAGCGTGTGCAACATGTCGATCGAGGCCGGCGCCCGCGCGGGCATGGTGGCCGTGGACGAGAAGACCGTCGAGTACTTCCGCGACAAGCCGTTCGCGCCTACCGGCGAGATGTTCGAGCGCGCCGCCGAGTACTGGCGCACGCTCAAGTCCGACCCGGACGCCGAGTTCGACAAGGTGGTCACGCTGGATGCCACCAAGATCGAGCCGCAGGTCAGCTGGGGCACGTCGCCGGAGATGGTCGTTCCGGTCAACGGTCAGGTGCCTGACCCGGACGCCGAGTCCGACCCGGTCAAGGCCGAGGGCATGCGCAAGGCACTCGCCTACATGGGCCTCGAGGCCAACACGCCGATGACCGACATCCGGATCGACAAGGTCTTCATCGGCTCGTGCACCAACGCGCGCATCGAGGACTTGCGCGCTGCGGCCGCGGTCATCAAGGGCGGCCACGTGGCCGACAACGTCAAGCTGGCGATGGTGGTGCCGGGCTCGGGCCTGGTCCGCGAGCAGGCCGAGAAGGAAGGGCTCGACAAGGTGTTCCTCGAAGCCGGCTTCGAGTGGCGCGAGCCGGGTTGCTCGATGTGTCTCGCGATGAACGCCGACCGTCTCGAGCCGGGCGAGCGCTGCGCCTCGACCTCGAATCGCAACTTCGAGGGACGCCAGGGGCAGGGTGGTCGCACCCACCTCGTCAGCCCGGCCATGGCCGCCGCGGCCGCCGTCGCCGGTCACTTCGTCGACGTCCGTCAAGCGTAAGGAGATTCATTATGCAGGCATTCACCACCCACAAGGGAATCGTCGCGCCGCTGGACCGCTCGAACGTCGATACCGACGCGATCATCCCCAAGCAGTACCTGAAATCGGTCAAGCGCACCGGTTTCGGCCCGACCGCGTTCGATGACTGGCGTTACCTCGACCCGGGCGAGCCGGGCATGGATCACAGCCAGCGTCGCAAGAACCCGGATTTCGTGCTCAACCAGGAGCCGTTCGATCGGGCGACCATCCTGCTCGCCCGCGAGAACTTCGGCTGCGGCTCGTCGCGCGAGCACGCCGTCTGGGCATTGACTGACTTCGGCTTTCGCGCCGTGATCGCCCCGTCGTTCGCCGACATCTTCTTCAACAACAGCTTCAAGAATGGGCTGCTTCCCATTGCCCTGAAAGAGAAAGAGGTCGACGCGCTTTTCAAGGCGGTCGACGCGGAACCCGGCCTGGAGCTGGAAATCGACCTGCCGAACCAGTTGGTCAGGGCGCCGAACGGCGCCGAATACCGGTTCGAAATCGACAGTTTCCGCAAGAACTGCATGATCGAGGGGCTCGACGACATCGCCCTGACCCTCGAACACGCCGACAAGATCAAGGCCTACGAGACTGCCCAGAGGGAAAAGACGCCGTGGCTGTTCAACGACATGCGCGGCAACGTGGGCGGTTGATCACCCCGAAAAATCGACTGGAAAAAGAATGCGCAACGCCATGACACAAAAGAACATTCTCGTCCTGCCGGGTGACGGCATCGGCCCGGAGATCACCGAGCAGGCGGTCGACGTCCTCAAGGTCGTCGCTGACGGCAGTGATCTCGATCTGACGTTTACCGACGGCCTGATCGGCGGCGCGGCGTATGACGCCGAAGGCGAGCCGTTTCCGGAGGTCACGCGCCGGCAGGCGAACGAGGCGGACGCCGTCCTGCTGGGCGCGGTGGGCAGCCCGCAGTACGACGAACTCGATCGCCCCCTGCGCCCGGAGCGAGGTCTGCTCGCCATTCGCAAGGAACTGGGCCTGTTCGCCAACCTGCGCCCGGCACTGCTCTACAGCGCGCTGGCGGATGCCTCGTCGCTCAAGCCCGAGGTGGTCTCGGGACTGGATATCATGATCGTCCGCGAGCTGACCGGGGGGGTGTACTTCGGCCAGCCGCGCGGCATTCGCGAGGTCGACGGCCAGCGGGAAGGCTTCAACACCATGCATTACAACGAGGGCGAGATCGAGCGCATCGGCCGGGTCGCCTTCGAGGCAGCCCAGAAGCGCGGCAAGCGCCTGTGCTCGGTGGACAAGGCTAACGTGCTCGAGACCTCCGAGCTGTGGCGCGAAGTGATGAACCGACTCGCTCCCGAATATCCGGACGTCGAGCTGTCGCACATGTACGTCGACAACGCGGCGATGCAACTGGTGCGTGCACCAAAGCAGTTCGACGTCATCGTGACCGAGAATCTCTTCGGCGACATCCTCTCCGACCAGGCCTCGATGCTGTCCGGGTCGATCGGCATGCTGCCCTCGGCCTCGCTCAACGAGAAGGGGCAGGGCCTCTACGAGCCCAGCCACGGCTCCGCGCCGGACATCGCGGGGCAGGGTGTCGCCAACCCCATGGCGACAATCCTGTCGGCGGCGATGCTGCTGCGCTACTCCTTCGGCCGCGGCGATCTCGCCGAGCGTATCGAGAATGCCTGCATCGCCGTGCTTGACCAGGGCCTGCGCACGCCAGACATCATGCAGACAGGCATGAGCCAGGTGTCCACCGCCGAAATCGGCGAGGCGGTCGTCGATGCCCTCGGCAACTGATCCCCAATCCATTTCTCGCTTCGATCGTCCGGCGTGATGCGCTAGGCTAGAGCCATCGCATCCAGCGGGTCAGCCCACCGCGTATATGGTCGCTTGCCCGCTCCACGATCTGCACCAGACTTCCAATCGCAAGGAGAAACCTTCATGAGCAAGACGGTCGACGTTGCTGTCGTCGGCGCCACGGGCGCCGTTGGCGAGACCATGCTGTCCATCCTGGCCGAGCGCAATTTCCCTGCCGGCAAGGTCTATGCCCTGGCCTCCGAGCGGTCCGCCGGCAAGAAGGTTGCCTTCGGCAATTCGTTCCTGACGGTCGAGGATCTTGCGACCTTCGATTTCTCCAAGGTCCAGGTTGGGCTGTTCTCGCCCGGCGGCTCGATCTCCCGCGAGTTCGCGCCCAAGGCCGCTGCGGCAGGCTGCGTGGTGATCGACAACACCTCCGAGTTCCGCTATGACGACGACGTGCCGCTGATCGTCCCCGAGGTCAACGCCCACGCGATCGCCGGCTACACCCAGCGAAACATCATCGCCAATCCGAATTGCTCGACCATCCAGATGCTGGTCGCGTTGAAACCGATCCGTGACGCGGTGGGTATCGAGCGCATCAACGTCGCCACCTACCAGGCGGTTTCCGGCTCGGGCAAGGAGGCGATCGAGGAACTCGCGACGCAGAGCGCCCGCAAGCTCAACGGCCAGGACGCGGACGCGGTCGTCTACCCCAAGCAGATCGCCTTCAACGCGCTGCCCCAGATCGACGTCTTCCAGGAAAACGGCTACACGAAGGAAGAGATGAAGATGGTCTGGGAGACCCACAAGATCTTCGAAGACGACTCGATCCGGGTGAACCCGACTGCCGTGCGCGTACCCGTGTTCTACGGTCATTCCGAGGCGGTCCACATCGAGACCCGCGACAGGATCACCGCCGAGCAGGCCACGGAGCTGCTCAGGAACGCGGAGGGCATCGAAGTGATCGACACGCGCCGTGACGGGGGCTACCCGACGGCCGTGACCGAGGGTGCCGGCCACGACCCGGTATACGTGGGCCGCATTCGGGAGGACATTTCCCATGATCGAGGCCTGAACCTGTGGGTGGTCTCCGACAACGTACGCAAGGGTGCGGCGTTGAACAGCGTGCAGATCGCCGAGTGCCTGGTGCGCGACTACCTCTGATCTGTGGCACAATCGAGCTCGGATTGGGCCAAAGGAAGCCGTCGGGATGTCAATCGGGCAATGAGGCCCGTCCTACCGGCACGAGCAAGGAGTCAATGACATGCGGAAGTTGAGTTTGGTGATTGCGGGGATCCTGGGCGCCGGGACCCCGTTGATCAGCCAGGCCGCCACCCTTGGCGAGGCCCGGGTGCAGTCCTACTTGAGTGAACGTCTCGACGTGCGGGTGCCGCTGGCGAGATCCAGTGACGAACCGCTCGACGAGATCACGGTCAAGTTGGCCCCGCCCTCGTTCTATCGGGAGGCCGGGGTGCCCCTGGAGAACATCACGGGCAACCTGACCTTCCGCATCGAGTCGGAGGGTGACCGGGAATACGTGCTGATCGGTTCCAAGCGGCCGATCCGCGATCCCATCCTGAGCATCCTGCTCGAGGTCGACTCGCCGCAGGGCCGGATGATTCGCGAGTTCAACCTGCTGCTCGACCCGCCATCGACGGATTCGCCCGAAGACAGCCGTAGCGGCGAGGCTTCCTCTTCCGCCGAACGGCCAGCCACCGATTCCCCCGCAGAGCCTGCTTCGGCTTCCTCGGCGTGGCAGCGCGTCGACCCCGCCACGGACGTCGCCCTCGACGAGAGCCGCGAGGTCCGGCGGGGTGACACCCTCTACGACATCGCTCGCGATTACGTCAGTGACGCGGACGACGTGCGTCCCATGATGCAGGCCATCATTGACGCCAACCCGGATGCATTCGTCGATGGGAACGGCAACGCACTGATGGCCGGCGTGGAATTGAAGGTGCCGGTATCCGAAGATGCCCGCGCCGAAACCACCGGGGAAAGGGGTGACGAAGGCGAAGGGAAGGCCGCGAAGGACCAGTCCGAGGCGGGCACCGAGGAACGGCCGGCCCTCGAACTGATCGAGCCGGAGGAGGAAGATCAGGGCGACGAATCCAGTCCTCCCGCCCCGACTGAGTTGGGTGGGTTCGGCGATCTCTCCCGCGACGAGCCCCTGGCCGCGATCGGCGAGAGTGCCGGCGACGAACTGGATGCCTCGGATGAGCGCGAAGCGGCACTGGACCGCGAAGAAATGGAGTCGATCCGCGCCGAGAACGAGACGCTGACCGAACAGTTGGGTGATCTCAAGGACCAGATCGACTCGGTCAAGGTCGCGGTCGACGAGCGCGACAGCGAAATCGCACGACTTGAAGACGTGGTCGAACAATCCCGCGCCGAACTCGAGCAGGCCGAAAAGGCCGCCGACAGCTTCTGGGTGGAGTGGGGCAAGTACCTCACGGGGGCGCTCGGGCTGGTGATCCTCGCATTGTTGATCGCCCTGGGTCTGCGACGTGGTCGTCGTGACGACGAGCCCGCTGTGCCGATGCCGGAGACCGCCGACACCGCGGACAGGCGCACGTTCGAAAACGAGCCGCAGGTCGAATCGGGTCCGAGCGCCTCGGCGACCGCGGTCGGATCCGCCGCCGCAATCGGGGCGGCTGCCAGCGCGAACGCGGCAATGGCTGAGCCCGACGAAAAGTCCTCCACCGGTGGCGACGCGATGAACCCCGAGATGGCCCTCGAGGAGGCCCGGGTGCTCGAATCGTTCAACCTGACTCACCAGGCGGTGGAACTGCTCCAGGACAGCCTGACCGAGCACCCCGGGCACGAAGGACTTCAGGCAGCGCTGAACCGACTCAAGGGACTCGAGGACGCGGGCCAAGGGTCCGTGCACGGCGCGGCACCCTCAGTCGCCGAGGACGACATCCCGACAGAGGGGCCCCGCGACTCGACCGGGTTCAACGAGGACACAGATACCTCCGAGTCGACAGGGGAAATCTCGTCCACCGCGGATGTTACCGAGTCGACTGAATCGGATCGCCGCCCGGGCGAGGCGCTGGAAAGCCCCGCGCCCGAGAACTGGGACGACGACCTGGACGACATGCTGGCCACGCCGGAGTCCGAGCCCGCGACTCGGCCGGCCGAAGACGAGCACACGATGGACCTGGACGATTCCTTCGCGCTCGAAACGCCAACAAGCGATGAAGGCGAGAGGCGCGACCAGGCCGACGAGGGGCTCGACCTTCCGGAAAACGTGACACCGCCGGCAAGCGTCGAGAGCCACGAGGCCCGGGACGCCGAGCCCGAGCCGGAGCCGCTTGACCTCGACCTGTCCGGTTACGACACGTCAGGCAGCCCGGAGGAGCCCACCGAGACCAGGGGCGAAGAAAGCGGACTGGATCTTGATCTGGGCGAACCCGCCTCGTCTCAAGTGCAGGAAGCCGAAGAACGCGAAGTGCCCGAGGAGGCCGAACCGATCGGTGAGTCCGAAGACATGTCCACCGACAGCGAGACGGACACCGACACCCGTGTGGGACTGGCGGAGGCCTTCCTGGATGTCGGCGACCGAGAGAGCTTCGACATGATCGAGGCCGAATTGCGGGAAGAGGGTGCCACCGCGGCGCTGGAACGACTGGAAGAGTTGAAGAAACGCTTCCCCGACTGACGTGTCGGTCGTGGCACAGCGAGGCATGGGCCCACCGGGACGGTGGGCCTTTTAGTTGCTATCGTCCGAAGGCAATACCGGATTCCACCGGTCCGGCGGGCTGGCGGAGAACAAGGAGGCACGAAAAAGGCCGATGACTCATCGAGTCATCGGCCTTGTCCGGTATGTCCATCTGGTGCCCAGGAGAGGACTCGAACCTCCACGGATCTCTCCACTAGTACCTGAAACTAGCGCGTCTACCAGTTCCGCCACCTGGGCAACGCGGCGCATATTAGGAATCCTGGAAGGGGCTGTCAACAGTGAACGCAAAAAAAACGCCGATCTTGACCCTGCGCGTCCTCGCGCCGGAATCCCGCCGGGCAGCGGCCGAGGACGACAAGCGCCTGATTGCCTGTGAAAAACTGCACAGCGATAGGGCACGACTGACCGCGTTCCTCGGTCCCGTGGAGGCCGTGGAGACAGTTGCGGTCCCCGCGGGGGCGGCGACTCGCGAGATGGACGTCGACGACCTGATTGGGGAGGCCGGCAGTACGGATGCCGGGCTGATCGAGTTGGTCGTGGAGATCGATGACGAATGGCCCGATGGAATATCGCCGATGCTGGCGGCGTTACGCGACCGCCTCAATCGACCGCTGCTGGTGCATTTCGGCTCGGGGCATCCGATCGGCGGTACGCTTGACCGGGAGATGGTGTCGCTGGGGTTCACGCGGCAAGCCGGCGACGAGCCGTTGTACCTTTTCGATATCGAGACCTACAAGCACACACCGGACTGGCTGAACGCGCGCCACTGGGCGAACCCCGAGCTGTGGGGCAAGTACCGATGGTGACGACGTCTCGAACGGGATGCCGCCTCGGCGTGGAGGGGCGTGCTTGAGCACTGCGGTGCGCACCGGCTGGTCAGCGGCCTGTCCGGCCACCGAGTCGTCCACCCTTGGACGGTATTTAACATAATATGTATTCTGCGCAAGGCAGCGCATCCCATGGCAAGCCTTCCGAGTGATTGCATCAGCGATGCTCAAATGTCGCTCCGGAACCCCGATTGCTAAGACATTGTCCACTTGGTACGGCACCTGCCGAACATGCCGCCCGACAGTTGCACTACAATGGTCGCCGATCGGTCTGCTCGAATGCAGGCTGAATGAATTCACCGTTTCGACAGGCCCGCCATGCGTCCGATCTCGTCCGCTGCATTGATTCTGGGAATGAGCCTCGTGGCCCTCGGCTCCGGTTGCTCGATCAGCCCGGCCGACGAGCCGGCGGCTGACGGCAAGGCCGAGCCGACCCAACCCGGTTCGGTGACTCGCGATATCGAGGCATCCGAAAACGGTCCGATCTTTCACGTGCTGGCCGGCGAGTTTTACGGTCGTGACAAGCAGTACGATCAGGCCGCCTCCCATTACGCCGAAGTCGCCCGGGACAGCGATGATCAGGCGCTGCTCGAACGCGCGATCCAGGCGGCCATCTTCGCCGACCGGTTCGACCTGGCGCAGGAGATGGCCGAGCGCCTGCGGAACGTTTCGCCGGACAGTGCCCGCGCTGCGGCCGTGATGATGATCTCGTCGCTCGAGCTGGGCGAAACCGAACAGGCCGACCGGGCCCTCAACCAGTGGCTTGAATCGGATTCGGCCAATGTCGAGAAGATCTTCAACGAGACCGGACAGTACCTGCAGAAAAGCCTCGACCGCGATCGCGCCATCGCCTACACCGAGCACCTGGCCGAACGCTTTCCCCGCCAGTACGAGGCGCAGATGGTCGTCGCAAAATTGGCACTTTCATTCGGTGAAATGTCGCTCGCCCGCGAGGCGTCGGACCGGGCGATCTCGCTGCGTCCGGACAAGACCGACGCCTACGATCTGGCCATGGTGATCGCCAACCGGGACGGGGACGTCGATCAGGCGATCCGCGTGCTCGAGAAGGCCCATGGTCGCTTTCCCGAAAAGGGACGTTACGCGAGTGGCCTGATCGAGGCGCGGCTGGCCGCGGGCGAGCGTGAAGGGGCCCTCGCCCTGCTCGAACGCAACCTGGAAAAGCGAACCGAGGACCCCGAGCTGCTGCGCAACCTGTCGTTGTTCGCCTTTCGACTGGATCGGCCGGACCTGGCCGAACAGGCATTGAGCCGCCTCGAAGAACTGCCGGGCCAGTCGGACATGGTCCATCTCATCCGCGGTCGCGTCGCCCTGGAACAGGAGGACGTCGCCGCCGCCGAGGACGCGCTGTCCAGGATCAGCTCGCGCAGTGAACACTTTGCCAGTGCGCAGGTTTTGCTCGCCGCCGCGCGGGTCGACCTTGGGGAGCCGACCGACGCCGTACGTGGACTGGAAACCGCCCTGCTCGCCGAGGCCATCGACGATGCCGACCGACAGCAGCTCACGCTGGCACTCGCCTCCACGCTGGCAGAAACCGGGCGTTTCGAGGAGAGCCTCGAAATTGCCGAACAGGCCGCCGAGACCTGGCCCGACGCCCACGACTTTCGCCTGCAGAAGGCCATGACGCTGTTCGCCCTCGGCGAGTCCGGCGACGCGAAAGACGTGCTGCGCGAGGTCATCGAACGCGACCCCGAAAACGCTCCGGCCATGAACGCGCTGGGCTACACCCTGGCGGACGAAGACCGCAACCTCGACCAGGCCGAGGACCTGATCCAGCGCGCGGTGAACATCGACCCGGACAATCCGGCCTATCTGGACAGCCTCGGGTGGCTCCGGTACCGCCAGGGCCAGCTCGGCAAGGCCCTCGAGGCATTGAGGAGCGCCTTTCGCAGCGCCCCGAACGCCGAGATCGGCGCCCACCTAGGCGAGGTCCTCTGGGCCGACGGGGAACGCGATGCGGCGCGCGAGGTATGGCAGGACGCCCTCGAGCTCGATGCCGGTGACTCGACACTGCTGGACACCCTCCGTGAGTACGCGCCGGCGATGTTGCCTGCCAACGGACAGCCGTGATTCACGACAGTCCCCCGTCCACGTCGACCATCCACCCTTCGAAAGCAGCCCCGTCCTGACCCATGCCTGTCGACCTTTCTCGCTTCAGCCTGCTGCGACTCCCCGCCCTGTTCGCCGCGATCGCCCTGCTCGCCGGCTGCGCCTCCCTGGTGGATACGCGCCCTGCCGATCCCGCGACCGAGGCGCAACTGGCGGCATGGGAGTCGCACGAACGACAACTGGAATCCATGTCGGACTGGGGCTTCGAGGGCCGGGCGGCCATTCGATCCGGGGTGACCGGTGGCAGCGTCCGGGTCGAGTGGACGCAAGTGGGCACCGTCACGTCGCTCGCCCTGAGCGGTCCCTTCGATACCGGCCGCCTAGCCATGACCGGCACTCCGGACCACATGTTGCTGACCGACGGCGACGGCAATCGGCGCATGACCGACGAGCCCGAAACATTGCTTGAGGAGCAGACCGGCTGGCGCATCCCCCTCGCCACGCTGCCTCGCTGGATACGCGGCCTGCCCAGCGACTCGGTCGACGCCCTTTCACCGGACGACTTCCGGCTCGACGATGACGGTCGACTGGCGAATTTCAGCGATGACGGGTGGGATGTGGAATACGATCGATACCGTGACGTCGGGCGAGCGGCCCTGCCCCACTTCGTCGAGCTCCGTCACGACGGGATGCGCATTCGGATTGTGGTCGACGACTGGGATGCGGGCACTTCATCCCCATGACCGCTCGACCACTCGAACCGGGGAGCCCGCAGGCCTGGATGCGCGCCGGTTGCAAGCTCAATCTCTACCTGCACGTCAATGCGCGTCGGCCCGACGGTTATCACGAACTGCAGACCTTCTTCGAACTGCTGGACTACGGTGACGAACTGAGTGTCGACAGCCGTCACGAGGACATTCGTGTCCAATGGGTCGCGGGTGATGAATCCATCGAAGGCAGGCCGGCCGATCCGCAGCACGACCTGCTCTACAAGGCGGCGGCAAGGTTGCGCGAAGAATCCCTTGACGTTCGATCCGCGAAACGACCCGCGCCGGGGGTGCACGTCACACTCAGGAAACACGTGCCGGTCGGCGGCGGGCTCGGCGGCGGTTCGGCCGCGGCCGCCTGCCTTCTGAAGATGCTGAATCAAAGCTGGGGCCTTCATCTCCCCATTGACAGGCTCGCCGGGATTGGGCGCGAGTTGGGGGCCGACGTGCCGGTGTTCATCCACGGCCGGAGCGCCACGGCCCACGGCGTGGGCGAACGACTGCAGCCGGGCGTGGCCGGTCAGACCTCCGGCACCTACCTGGTATTGATCCTTTCCCTGTCCTCCCCCACCGCGAATCTTTTCGCCGCCGACGAACTCGACCGCGACCGGCCCAAGTGTCCCGATGCCGAGCTGCTCGAACACTGGCGCGAGCTCGGGACGAACGTGTTCGAGCCGATACTTCTGGCGCGCCATCCGGACATGGCGGCGCTGCTCGCCGATCTTCGCGCCGAGACGGGTTTCGGCCGGGTGACCGGGTCGGGGTCCTCGCTTTTCGCCCCGGTAACCAGCGCCGACGAGGGACGCCGGATCGCGGAAGAACTGGCCTCCCGGCACGCGATCCTGCGCCGCCATTTCGTCGCCCGGCGGCTCTCTCACTCCAGATCAGCGACTTAGCCTCGCACCGGCCGGTGCCGGCAAAAAAACCGCCTTGGGGCCTTGGCAAACCCGGATCGCTTGGTTAAGATGCGCACCTCTTTCGAATGGGCCGTCGCCAAGTTGGTTAAGGCACCGGATTTTGATTCCGGCATTCGCAGGTTCGAATCCTGCCGGCCCAGCCAAATAACCGGCGAGACCGATGTCAATATCACGCTCCCTGATGGTCTTCACGGGCAACGCGAATCGGCCACTGGCCGAACGGGTTGCGGAAAGCCTTGACAGCCAGCTCGGACAGGCATCGGTAACGCACTTCTCGGACGGCGAATCCGCCGTCGAGCTCCTGGAAAACGTCCGCGGTCGCGACATCTTCGTCATCCAGCCGACCTGCGATCCGACGAACGAACACGTCATGGAGCTCATGCTGATGACCGACGCCCTGCGTCGGGCCTCGGCTCACCGCATCACCGCGGTCATCCCCTACTTCGGCTACTCCCGTCAGGACCGTCGCGTCCGCTCTTCTCGCGTTCCGATCAGCGCCAAGGTGGTCGCGAACATGCTGCAGAGCGGTGGCGTGGATCGCATCCTGACCGTCGACCTGCACGCCGACCAGATCCAGGGCTTCTTCGACATCCCGGTCGACAACGTCTATGCCTCGCCCATCCTGCTGGGCGACATCTGGCGCCAGAAGTACGAGGATCTGATCGTCGTCTCGCCCGACGTGGGCGGCGTGGTGCGCGCCCGTGCCGTGGCCAAGCGCCTCGACGACGCGGACCTGGCCATTATCGACAAGCGCCGCCCGCGGGCGAACGTCTCCCAGGTGATGCATATCATCGGCGAGGTCAAGGGCAAGACCTGCGTGCTGGTCGACGACATGGTCGACACCGCGGGCACGCTCTGCAAGGCCGCCGACGCCCTTAAGAAGCATGGTGCGCGCAAGGTGGTGGCCTACTCCACCCACGCCATCCTCTCCGGCAAGGCCATCGAGAACATCGAGGCCTCCTCGCTTGACGAACTGGTGGTGACCGACACTGTGCCGCTCAAGCCCGAGGCCGAGGCCTGCGAACGCATCCGGGTGCTTTCCGTTGCCGGCATGCTCGCCGAGACTATCCGCCGCATCCACACCGACGAGTCCGTCAGCTCGCTCTACAACGACGACTGACCGGGCAGGAAAGTCGTCCCTCCGCCCTTCCTCCTGACCGGGTTTCCCTGTACAATTCGCGCGCCACTCGAACCGATCGGGTGGCGCGCGTCGGTTGTGGGCTTGGTCGCGGGCCGCAACCGTACATCAGACGCCGGGAGTCGGCCTAGACGTCGCCCCGGCGGTTTTCATTTCTGGAGTGGACCCAATCATGTCTCAAGAAAATTTCAAGATTGAAGCGTCCGTTCGCGATGACCTGGGGAAAGGTGCGAGCCGCCGCCTGCGTCGCGAAGGGAACATCCCGGCAATCGTCTACGGTGGCAAGAAGCCGCCGGTCTCGCTGACCATCAACCACAACGAGCTCCTGAAGCACCTCGACCACGAGGCGTTTTTCTCGCACATCCTCGAGCTCGATATCGACGGCGAGACCGACGAGGTGGTCCTGCGTGACCTGCACCGTCACCCGTACAAGACCACCGTCGTGCTGCATGCCGACTTCCAGCGCATCACCCGTGGTCAGAAGATGCGCATGCATGTGCCGCTGCACTTCGACAATCGCGAAGAGAGCAAGGGCGCGAAGGCCGGTGGCGTGATCAGCGTGATTCACAACGAGATCGAGATTGAGTGCCTGCCGCGTCAGCTGCCGGAATACCTCACCATCGATCTGGCCGACCTGGACGTCAACGAGTCCATCCACCTCTCGGAGATCACGCTGCCGGAAGGCATCAGCATTCCGGAGCTCGCGCTGGGCGAAGAGCACGACGTGGCCGTCGTCGCGATTCACCCGCCGAAGGTGGAGAAGGAACCGGAAGAGCAAGAGGCAGCCGGCGACGAGGAAGAGACGGGCGGCGAAGAAGCCTGAACCTTTCCTAACGCGCCCTGCAGAACCCCGATCGCTTTGATCGGGGTTTTTTCGTTTTGGGCCGGATGAGAGCACCTCCGGCTATGCGATAATCCGCGCCCATGAGTATCAAGCTGATCGTGGGACTGGGCAATCCCGGGCAGAAGTACGACAACACTCGTCACAACGCCGGATTCTGGGCTGTAGACGCCATCGCCGAGGCCCTGGGCGCTCGCTGGACCGAGGAGCGAAAGTTCAAGGGTTCAGTCGCCCGGGTGATGGTCGGCGGTGTCGATCTGCGCCTGCTGCGTCCGGACACCTTCATGAACCGCTCGGGCCAGTCCGTCGGCCCTCTGGCGCAGTTCTTCAAGATCGCCCCGGAAGAGATCCTCGTGATCCACGACGATCTTGACCTGCCGCCCGGGCGCATGCGTCTGAAATGCGGTGGTGGGCACGGCGGCCACAACGGGCTCAAGGATATCCAGGCCACCATGGGCAGCCCGGATTTCTGGCGCCTGCGCATCGGCGTGGGCCATCCGGGGCACCGTGACGCCGTGGTCGGCTACGTCCTGACCAGCGCCCCCCCGGACGAACGCCGGCTCATCGACGATGTCGTGATCGAGGTCCGACACCTGGCGCCCGACCTGGTCCACGCGGACGAGACGGCAATGAGACAAACCATCAACAGCTATCGACCGCCTTCCTGAATCGCGACGGTCTTCCCGACATCACGTGGCCGCCCTGCCCGGCCACCCCCGACACTGAATCAACGGAGTCCCTATGGGTTTCAACTGTGGCATCGTGGGCCTGCCCAACGTCGGCAAGTCCACCCTGTTCAATGCGCTCACCAAGGCCGGCATCCAGGCCGCCAACTACCCGTTCTGCACCATCGAGCCGAACGTGGGCGTCGTCGCGGTTCCGGATCCGCGACTCGACCGGCTGGCCGAAATCGTCAAGCCCGAGCGTGTCATTCCGACCAGCATGGAATTCGTCGACATCGCGGGGCTCGTCGCCGGCGCCTCCAAGGGCGAAGGCCTGGGCAACCAGTTCCTCGCCAATATCCGCGAGACCGACGCCATCGTGCAAGTCGTGCGCTGCTTCGCCAATGACGACGTGATTCACGTCGCCGGCAAGGTCGACCCGGCCGCCGACATTGAAGTAATAAACACCGAGCTGGCCCTGGCCGATCTCGACACCGTGCAAAAGGCCGTCGAACGGCTGACCAAGCAGACCAAGTCCGGCCAGAACAAGGACGCGGCGGCCAAGCTCGAACTGGTCAAGGAAGTCGCCGAGGCGCTTGACGAAGGTCATTCGGTGCGCAGCATGAAGCTCGATGCCGAAAAGCTCGCCCTCCTCCACGACCTGCACCTGCTGACGGCCAAGCCGCTGATGTTCATCGCCAACGTCGACGAGAACGGATTCGAGAACAATCCGTTCCTGGACCAGGTGCGGGAGCTGGCAGCACGCGAGGGCGCGACCGTGGTGCCGGTCTGCGCGACCACGGAAGCCGAGCTGATCGACCTGGAGGGCGAGGACAAGGCAATGTTCCTCGACGAGATGGGCCTGGACGAGCCTGGCCTCGACCGGGTGATCCGGGCCGGTTACGAACTCCTCGGTTTGCAGACCTACTTCACCGCAGGCGTCAAGGAAGTGCGTGCCTGGACCATCAAGCGGGGCATGACCGCGCCGCAGGCCGCCGGCGTGATCCACACGGATTTCGAAAAAGGCTTCATTCGCGCCGAGGTGGTCTCCTACGACGACTTCCTCGCCTGTGGCGGCGAACAGGGGGCGAAGGAGGCCGGGAAGTGGCGGCTCGAAGGCAAGGATTACGTCATGCAGGAAGGGGATATCGTGCATTTCCGCTTCAACGTCTGAAACGACGCCGAACCGGGCGTGAAAAGGCGCGCTGACAGGGTTGACAACCCCGTGGGGAATCCCGATAATGCGCGCCTCGCTTGGCTATGTAGCTCAGCTGGTTAGAGCACGGCACTCATAATGCCGGAGTCGGTGGTTCGAATCCACCCATAGCCACCACAAAAAATCTGAAAACAGCGACTTGCGGGCTTACTGCCCGGGTCGCTTTTTTTGTGCGCGGAATCATTGTGGTGGGGTCTTGCTCCTACCCCGGTGACTGGACAGGTGTCTGCATGACGGGATTCGGCAATCTGCACTGGGTCGAACTGATCGGTCACCTCGGCTACGTGCTCACCCTTGCGGCATATCTGGTCAGCGACATGATTCGCCTGCGGGTTCTGGTAGCGCTCGCGTCGGCCGTGATGCTGTTCTACTTCGCCTTTGCCACCGGTAACGTGTCATGGACTCCGTTGATCTGGATGGCGATATTCCTCGCCGTGAACCTGGTATGGGTGGTGGTACTCCTGCGCCAGCAACGCGCCATCCGCTTCACCGAGGAAGAGCGCGAACTGCACGACACGCTGTTCCGAGAGCTGAGTGCCCTGGAGTTCCTCAAGCTGCTGCGTGCCGGTCGCTGGGAAAGCGTGTCGACGGGCACGGTACTCACCCGCGAGGGCGAAACGGTCGAGGACCTCGTGCTGCTGGTGGAGGGAACCGCGGAGGTGCAGCGGAACCGGCGCGAACCGGTCCAGGTGCGTTCCGGGGCGTTGATCGGCGAGATGAGTTTCATCGAACACCGCCCTGCCACGGCGACAGTCAGCACCACCCTGCCCTCGCGACTGCTGGTATGGAACCAGGCCCGGTTGAACGACCTGTTCCGGCGCAACCCCTCCATGCGTGCCCCGGTGATGTCCGTCATCGGACAGGACCTCAGTCGTAAACTGGCCGTGCACTCGTGAAATGCGCGGCGCGGTCGCGTGCCGCCCTCGGTCGGACAGACTGCACCCGTGGCCAACCATGGGCCGCCTCACGCTTGCGCCTCGGATCGGCCAGTCGAAGCACGGTGATCTCGAAATCCATGAGCCGTGGCGATAGTTGGCGGCGGCAAGATCGCGCATCCGCGATTGCCGCGCTCTGGCCCGCCTACGGTTCAACCGCACGGCAATGAATCCACGCTAAAGATTCCTCGCCGACTCGTCCCCCGGGCACACCGGGACGTTCGGCGGATTCGCGAGCACATCGCCATCCCTGTGCTGGCCCGGGATTCGAGCCGACCCTCGATAGGGCGGCCGATTGCCGATTCCCGCCGGAACAATGCGGAACATTTCGCGCTTTTCCCTCCAATCCAAGGGGGACTGCTGGCAGAATCCGCCGGAATGCGCATCGGCCCTGCCGAAACGACGTCTCGGCATCGGCAAGACCGCGTTCCGCGTCCGGATTGGTGATTCGGCGCGAAATTGCCTTTAAAATGCCGGGGTCTTTCGAGGCGACGAGCGCCTCGACCAAGGCCACCAACTGGAACGGATCACCATGGAAAAGCACATTCTTCTGGTCGAAGACAACGAGATGAATCGGGACATGCTCTCCCGGCGGCTGAAACGCAAGGGATTCACCGTGTCAGTTGCCATGGACGGGCGTCGTGGCGTGGACATGGCGCACGAGATCAAGCCCGACATCATCCTGATGGACATGAGCCTGCCGGTGCTCGATGGCTGGGACGCAACCCGGGAGATCAAGGCCGACGACTCGATCTCGTCCATTCCGGTAATCGCGCTGACCGCCCATGCAATGGCGAGCGACCGCGACAGGGCGCTGGATGCCGGTTGTGACGACTTCGACACCAAACCAGTCGAACTCCCGCGCCTGCTGGAGAAGATCGAAAGGATTCTTGGTTGAGCAACGCTCCCTCGACGTTTCCCCTCCCACGCATCGAAAAGGACCAACCGATGCCGATCGTTCAACGGACTTTCCCACTTTCCTGCACTGCCATCGCCCTGGCCCTGCTGTTCTCCTTCACTCTGTCTCCTGCCGTCACGCAGGCCGCCGAACCCGGAGCCGACGAGGACGCGTCGACGGATGTCGACGCACTCCGGGAACGCCTGAAAAAGCGTCGCCAGGCGGACGAGTCGGACAACCGCTTCAAGCCGCGCTTCTCCGGGTTCATAAACGCCGGGGTCAGCCACGACCCCGATGGGACCGGTTATTCCGCCCAGGATGGCGACACGGATTTCGAGCTCAACAGCCTCGCGGGGCTGCAGGGCCGGTTCGAACTCGGCGAGTCGACCAATGTGACCGTCCAGGGCGTGGCTCGCGGCGCCGACGAGTGGAAACCCGAGATCGAGTGGGCAATGCTCTCGCACGGCTTCGATAACGGCCTGACAGTGCGTGCCGGCCGTCTGCGGGTGCCGCTGTTCATGTACTCCGATTACCTGGAAGTGGGTTATGCGCAACCCTGGGCGCGACCACCACAGGAAGTCTACGGAATGGTGCCCATCTCCAGTTTCAACGGCGTCGACGCGATCCACGAGCACTCCCTGGCAGGCGGTACCCTGAGCACACAGGCGTTCGCCGGGGCCACGGAAGACGAGTACCGATTCACTTCGGATACCGAAGTGGATTTCGAGCTCGACAACCTTTTCGGTGGCTCGATCGCCTGGACCGACGACAGGCTCACCCTTCGCGTTAACGCCGCCCGGGCGGACGTCCGCATGCAGGAACCCGAGTTCCGCCCGGCGCTGGATGTCGACGACTCGGGTTGGTTCGCCGGCGTCGGGGCCCGCTGGGAGACCGGCGACTGGTTCGTTGTTGGCGAACTCACGCGCATCGAGGTCGACTCGCCGCAATACCCGGACACGGATGCCGGATACCTGTCCGCCGGTCACCAACTGGGACCGACGGTGCCTTACCTGACCCTTGCCGCGGTCGAGTCCACGGACGATGCGACGCGCGCCGGTACCCCCATGCAGGCGTTCGACATGCAACGACACGCCGTCACGCTCGGCGCGCGCTGGGACGTGATGCCGAAAGTGGCGGTCAAGGCCGAGATCACGCGCGCCGACGGCCTGTCGGGCACCTGGGGAGGGCTCGGGAGCAACCTCGATTCGATGATGGAGCGTGGTCGGTTCGTGCATGACGACGCCACGATCGGCACGTTGTCCGTCCACGCGGTCTTCTGATCACGCCGAGCCGGACGAGCACGGACAAAGCGACGCCGGCACAGCCACGCCGGCGACAGTGGAGGTAAGGATGACAGTTTCAATGGCCACCGGGCTTATGCTCGCGCGGATCCGTCGATACCCGCCGCACCACAGGCGGCAGTCTCTCCGGTCATGCCGCCAAGCCGGGAACCGTCTGTTTCCCTTGGCAGTTCTGCTCGTCGTAATGGCGGCCAGTCCCCTGGCGGCACGGGCCGAGCCCTTCGTGGTGATCACTCACCCGGACGCCGCGCAGGAACTGGACAAGGACGATATCCGCGAGATCTACCTCGGGCGACGCGAGGACTGGGTGCCCCTGGAATTGCTCGAGGGCAATCCCCTGCGTGAACGATTCCACGAGGAGATCACCGGGCGCACGAACGCCCAGCTGCGGTCGCACTGGTCGCGCCAGGTCTTCACGGGGCGCGGCTACCCACCCGAGGAGATCGAGAAGGAATCCGAGGTCATGCTCTTGGTCAGCGAAGAGCCCGCGGCCATCGGTTATGTGAGCGAGGATGCCGTATCCGGTGACGTGAAGGTCGTCTACCGGGATGATGAATCGAAGGATTGATGTCAACGCGATGACAGGGACCGTCCAGAAAGTCACCATGCCCCATCTGCCCGAGCGGCTACCGATCCGCTGCTCTATCCGCCGACGCGTGAACGTCGCCATCACGCTCGCCCTCGGGGCGCTGCTGGCGTTTCTCGTCGTGGTCTACTGGGTCACCACCAGCAATGAACGATTGCTGACCTCGATCGAAACCGCGCAGTTTCCGGCCCTCGACCACCTCGAGCGCAACCAGGTGCGCCTCAAGGGAATACGTGATTCCTTCGAACTGGGTGTCACGACGGGCGAGTCCGCCCTGCTTGGCCAGGCGTCTCAAAACTATGAACGCTTGCAGGACGACTTCGACGCCCTGGAGACCAATCCCAGCGTCGACCACGAGGGACTGGACCGGACTCGTGGGGAGATAGAAGCCTACTTCCAGGCCGGTGAATCGGTAGCGCGGCGCATTATCGAGGAAGGTGTCTGGGACGGCGTCAGCGACGATGTCAAGGCGATGAACGAGGCCTACTCCCGGGCGAGCGCTTCGCTCGAGGGAATGGGAGAAGCGAGCCGCAAGCGTTTCAACGACAGTCTCGAAACAGCCGGGGACAACGCCGAGACCGGCCTTTTCTGGGGGATGGTTCTCGGTTTGCTGACACTCGCCGCGTCGGTGCTGGTCGCCCTGACGGTACGCTTCGTGGTCGATCGCCTCGTCGGGGCGAGCCGTTTCCTTGACAAGCTCTCGGATGATCTCGATCTCGACGAGCGCATGCCCGAGAAGGGCAGCGACGAAATGACCAGGCTGTCTCATTCGTTCAACCAGTTACTCGACCACCTTCAACGCTCCCGTGAGGAACTCACGGCCGCCAAGGAACAGGCCGAAGAGGCCAACCGGACCAAATCGGCCTTCCTTGCCAACATGAGCCACGAGTTGCGCACTCCGCTCAACGCGGTGATCGGCTACTCGGAAATGCTCTCCGAGGACGCCGAGGATGCCGGGGCGGAAGACCTGATCCCGGACCTGAACAAGATCCAGGGCGCGGGGCGCCATCTGCTCGCGCTGATCAACGACATCCTCGACATATCCAAGATCGAGGCGGGCAAGATGGACGTGCACCTCGAGGCCATCCCGCTCGACCAGGAAGTCGAGCAAGTGATCCACACCGCTGAGGCACTGATGGATCGCAACGACAATCGCCTGGTGACACGGATCGAACCACTGGGCGAGTGGCGGACGGATGCGACCAAGCTGCGGCAGATCCTGTTCAACCTGCTCTCCAATGCTGCGAAGTTCACCGAGAACGGCGAGGTGCATCTCCAGGCGCGACGCAGGCACGAAGCGGGTGGAGAGTGGCTTGAGTTCGTGGTGAGCGACAGCGGCATCGGCATGACCGAGGAACAGCTGAGCCGACTGTTCCAGGCCTTCAGCCAGGCGGACTCCTCTACCACGCGCAAGTACGGCGGCACCGGGCTGGGCCTGGCGATCTCGCAGAGTTTCGCCCGCATGCTGGGGGGAGACATCACCGTCGAGAGCGAACCGGGTGAAGGCACCACCTTCCGCCTGTGCATCCCACCCGACGACCAGTTGACTTCCGACGAGCAGATCGCGCCCGCCATGCCGGCTGCGAGCGGATCGGCACAGGCAGGCGGGCACACCACCGGCGAGAACGCGACGATCCTGGTGGTTGACGACGACCCCACCGTGCGCGACATCCTCACCCGTCAGTTGGCCCGTGCCGGCTACGAGGTATTGCCGGCTTCCAACGGCGAGGATGCCCTGGAGATCGCACGACGTTTCCGTCCGGCCGCCATCACGCTGGATGTCATGATCCCCGGTCGTGACGGCTGGAGCGTGCTCGGCGACCTCAAGGCCGATCCCGAGACGCGCGACATCCCCGTGGTGATGATCACCATGGTCGACGACCGCGAACGCGCCTACACGCTCGGAGCGGCGGAGTACCTGAACAAGCCCATCGACCGCGGAGCACTCCTGGAGATCATGGGCCGCCTCGGACAGGGCCCTGCCCGGGTTCTTCTGGTCGAGGACGATCCGGACACGCGGGACATGACCCGCCGCTCCCTCGAAAGGCACGGGCACCAGGTGATCACGGCTCGAGACGGCTTGGAGGGACTCTCCTCGCTGGAGGAGGCCTCGAGACTTCCGGACGTGATCCTCCTCGACCTGATGATGCCCAACATGGACGGTTTCACCTTTCTCGATCGACTTGAGGACACCAGGTGGCGGGACATTCCCGTCGTGATCGTCACGGCCAAGGATCTCGACGAAGAGGAACGCTCCTACCTGAATCACCGCGTAAACCAGACGATCGCCAAGGAAGGCAACGTCGATCTCCACGCCGCTCTCGAGCAGATCATCGCGCCGGCCCGGAGACAGGGTCCATGAGCACGGACCAGCAGGCGAACATGGTATCCACGCTCCATTTCTCGTCCCCCCTCGCGATGGTGGCCTCGGTCGACCCAAAGCCGACCGGCCGGGGACACCGGGGACAACCGGAGCTCAACGGGAGCGTGACATGACCGACAGATGGACCAGCGAGGCCGCGCTCGCGAGTGTGCGCCACGATCTTCTCGCCCCGGCCAACGCGATTGCCGGGTACGCCGACCTGCTGATCGAGGATGCGCCCACGTCGATGGACGCCGATCTCCTGGACGATCTCCAGCGGATCCAGGATGCATCGCGCACGCTGCTTTCGCTTGCCGACGAGCTGCTGTCGGCCGACCGTATCACGGCGATGGCCGACCAGGGAGGGGATCAGGCTTCCATCGAGGCACGCGTTCGGCATGACCTGCGCAATCCGCTCTCGGCGATCCGCGGATACGGTGAAATGATGCTCGAGGAACTCGACGACTCGAACGACGAGTCACTTGGCGAGCTGTCGGAAGATCTGCGCCACCTGCTCGAGTCCACCGACGCCCTGCTCGACCAGCTCGAGGCGATCGTGGACTTTTCCGGCGACGGTGGCGCCGGACGGGACGAGGACCTCGACCTGCAGGCCATGGCCGCCGAACTCGCAGAGAGCATTCGGCCGAGCGATCGCTCGGCGCACGACCAGGTGGAACCCGGACGCATCCTGCTCGTGGAAGACAACGAGTCCAATCGGGCCCTGCTGGCCCGGCGGCTGGAAAAGGCCGGACACACGGTGGTGCAGGCTTCCGACGGCCAGGAAGCGCTAGACGCGCTGGCCAGGGAGGAAGGTTTCGACCTGGTGTTGCTCGACCTGATGATGCCCGGCATCAACGGCTTCGAAATTCTGATGCGCATCAAGCGCAACCCGTCGCTACGGTACCTGCCGGTGATCATGATCTCGGCCCTGCGTGAAATGGGCAGCATCGTGCGCTGCATCGAGGCAGGCGCGGACGACTACCTGCCCAAGCCGGTGAACAACACCCTGCTGTTCGCCCGGCTGGACGCCTCGCTGGCGCGCAAGCAGGCACAGGACCGTGAGCGCCGCTACCTGGAGCGCATCGAGGAGGAAAAGGCCAAGAGCGAGTCGCTGTTGCGCAACATCCTGCCGGAGACCATCGTCGAACGCCTGCACCGGGGCGAGACAGTCACCGCCGACCAGTTCGACGAGGTCACGGTGGTGTTCACCGACATCGTCGGCTTCACCCGGCTGTCCTCGCGTACCGCCCCCCGGGACATGGTCTCCCGGCTGAACCGTCTGTTCTCGGCCTTTGACCGGCTCACCCATGAACACGGCGTGGAGAAGATCAAGACCATCGGCGATGCCTACATGGCCGCCGCGGGCCTCCCGGAACCGTGCGAGGACCATGCCCGGCGGGCCGCGCGACTGGCGCTGGGCATGCAGGAAGCGGTCGCACGCATCAATCGCGATCTGCCGGAGCCGTTCGCCATTCGCGTGGGCATGCACAGCGGCCCGGTGGCGGCCGGCATACTGGGCACTCACAAGTTCGTCTACGACATCTGGGGCGACACCGTGAACCTCGCGTCGCGACTGGAAAGCTCCGCCCAGCCGAGCACCATCTGCCTGTCGGCGGAGACACGGGACTGTCTTGCCGGGCGATTCCGTACCGAATCGCTGGGCGAGCGCGAGCTCAAGGGCAAGGGACGGGTGGCGGTACATCGCCTGATCGCCGAGGAAATGAACGGCGCCGACGTGGCGCCGGCCAACGAGGACACACCATGACCGACGACCGAGACGACGCCAAGGACATCACCATGATGCGTGACTGGACCCTGATCCAGCACGGCATCGATCGGCTCTCACAGGGGATCTGCGTCTTCAACGGGGATTTTCGCCTCGCACTGTTCAACCGCAATTTCCTCGACCTGCTCGACTACCCGGAATCCCTGATCCGCATTGGCCTGCCCTTCGAGGAGCTGCTGCGCTTCAACGCCGAACGGGGCGAGTTCGGACCGGGCGACACCGAGATGCTCGTCCGCGAACGACTCGATCTGGTACGCAATGCCACCGAACCGCACTGCTTCGAACGCACCCGCCCCAACGGCACGGTACTCGAAATCAGCGGTGGCCCCCTGCCCAACGGCGGCTTCGTCTCGATCTACACCGATGTGACCGAGCGAAAGACCCTCGAGGATCGCCTGCGATTCATGGCCACACGCGACAATCTCACCGGCCTGTACAACCGCGGGCACTTCTTCGAACTGGCCGAACAGGAGCTCGAACGCGCGCGACGCCGGGATCATTCCGTGGCGGTCGTCATGCTCGACGTCGACCACTTCAAGCAGTTCAACGATCGCTACGGCCACGCCACCGGCGATGCCGTTCTACGCCTGCTGGCCGACACCCTGAAGGAGAGCCTGCGCGGTCACGACATCCCCGCCCGCTTCGGCGGTGAGGAGTTCATCGCCCTGCTCCCGGAGACCGAGCCGCCGGAAGCGCGCGACGTAGCCGAACGCCTCCGTACCCATATCGAGGCGACCCCGCTGACAACCGAGGATCACGGCGTGCTGCGGATCACGGCGAGCCTCGGGGTGAGTTGCGCCAGGGGCGGGGCGATCCCCTCCCTCGACACCTTGCTCGAACAGGCCGATCAGGGCCTGTATCGCTCCAAGGAGGCCGGGCGCAACCAGGTAAGCTGCATCGACGACCCGGCCTAAGCATGCCCAGGGCAAGAAATCCGTAGAGGAAACGGTCGACATGAAGATTCGGATACTCGGCGCCGGCGGCAGCATGGCGAACGGACGGCTCAGCACCTCGATCCTCATCGACGACACGCTGTTGATCGACGCCGGAACGGGGCTGGCCAGCCTGAACGTCGACGAGATGCTCGGCATCCGGGAGGTGTTTCTCACCCACAGCCATATCGACCACGTCGCCGCCCTGTCCGCGCTGGGCGACATGCGTCTGGGCCGGGAGCGCCCCCTGCGGCTGCACGCCCACCCAGAGACCCTCGCCGCGCTCGAGCGACACTTCTTCAACAACGTCCTCTGGCCCGATTTCACCGCCATACCCAGCCGGCAGGAACCGGTCTTTCAACCGGCACCGATGAGACCCGGCCAGGTAGTGGTGGCCGAAGGCGTGACCCTGACCGCCTTCCGCGCCGAACACCCGGTGCCGGCGCTGGGCTTTCATGTCCAGGATGGCGCCACCTCGATGGTGTTCTCCGGTGACACCGGTCCCGGTGGCGAGATGGTCGACGTGCTCCACTCGCACCCGGTCCCCGACCTGTTGATCGTCGAGTGCGCGTTCCCCGATCGCATGGCCGAGATCGCCCGTCTGGCCGGACATTACACCCCGAGCCCGCTGGCCTTCGATCTCGCCGCCATTCCCCGGCCGCGGCACACCGCGATCACCCACCTCAAGCCGGGACTCGAGGACGAGATCCGACGCGAGTGCCGCGAACACGACCTCGACCATGTCACCTTTCTCGATGACGGAGAGATTTTCCGGCTCTGAGCGACCTCGATTCGTCGTTTCACCGTTCCTGCCGCAGGTTTGGCCGCCGATGCCCACGGTTTGACCGGAGCACGGCCAGCGCGAGCAGCACCAGCATCGTGATGGCCACCGGCCACTCCCCGAGGCGTGCCAGAGGGGTTGCACCACCGCGCGGAGCGACGTTCTCCGTCAACGTGCCCCGTTCGCCCGTGCCCAGGGAGGAAACGACGCGCCCCCGGTAGTCGACGAAGGCCGAAATCCCGGTGTTCGTCGAACGGATAAGCGGTCGGCGATACTCGATGGCCCGCGCCCGGGCCATCTGCAGATGCTGGTGGGGCGAGAAGCTCTCGCCGAACCACGAATCGTTGGAAACCGTTACCAGCAGGTCGGCGGCGTGGATCGTTCCCCGGATATCGCGGGAGAAATCGGCCTCGAAACAGATCGACGCGCCCAGCGTGACCTCCCCGACACGCAGGGGCGACTGGACCGCCGTGCCGGGACTGAGGTCCGACATCGGCACCTCGAACAGCCACGGCATGCGCTCGATCAGGCCCCGCAACGGAAAGTACTCGCCGAATGGCACCAGGTGGCGCTTGCGATACTCGCCCGCCGCAGCGGGGAACCCCAGCAGGGTGTTGTAGTAGCGGCCGTCCGAATCGCGCGAGAAGGTGCCGGCCAGCAGGGTGAGATCGCGTTGCCGCGAGAGGGTGTCGAGTTCCTCGCGCAGTTCGGGGAGATCATCGATCACCCGCGGGACAGCCGTCTCGGGCCACACGACCAGGTCGAGATCGGGAAGCGAATCGGTCAGGTCGCGATAGGTATCGAGGGTGCGCTGGAAGTAATCCGGATCGAATTTCTGCATCTGCGCGATATTGCCCTGCACGATGCCGACCGACAGCGGCGGCCCGGCGACCCGGGACCACTCGATCGCGCGCAGCGGCAGCGAGGCGAGAAAAATCGCCGCCATAACGGCGACAGGCGCCAGCCAGCGCCTCCAGTCCGGCCCGTGTATCCCCACCTGCGCGGCCAGGTGCCAGAGGCCCACGGCCAGCGCCAGGAGGATCGCCGTCACCCCGTACTCGCCGAGTATCGGCAACCAGCCGACCAGCGGGCCATCCACCTGGCTGATGCCGAGATTGAGCCAGGGAAATCCGCCGAAAAGCCAGCCGCGCAGCGCCTCGATCAGCACCCAGCTCGCCAGGAACGCCGCGGCGCGGAGCGGCCAGCGGGAATCCGGCGTGACGCGCACGGCCAGCCAGGCCGCGACCGCCGGGTAGAAGGCGAGCACCATCACGAACGCCGCGGTCACCAGCGCCGCCAGCGGCGCGACGATGCCGCCGAAAAGGGTGAAGCTCTCGTAGACCCAGCTCACCCCGAGGCCGAACTGGCCCAGCCCGAACCACCAGCCCAGACGGAACGCCCGGGCCGGGCTGCAACGGCGAATCAGCGCGAACAGGATGGCAGGCGCGAGGACCGCCGCCGGCCAGAACGCGAACGGGGCAAAGGCCAGAACCAGCGTGGCGCCCGCGACCAGGGCGAGCCCGCTGCCGAGCCAGCCGTTCAGGCGATCCGGGATCGCCTGGCGGTCGCCGGGGCGATCAGCGCCGGCCCGATCAGCCCTCCTCGGCCGGCGACCCATCCGACTCCTCGCTCGGGACGAAATCGAGCTTGGTCACCAGCAGCAGGTGCAGGCGACGCCGGTCGGCCCCCAGGACCTTGAACTCGTACTCGCCCAGGCGGGCGACCTCGCCCCGACGCGGCAGATGCCCCAGGGTGTTCGATACCAGCCCGCCGATGGTGTCGTACTCGTCGTCGGAAAAGTCGGTGCCGAACACCTCGTTGAACTCGCCGATCGGGGTCAGCGCGCGGACGGTGTGGCGCCGCGGCGCCTGCTGGCGGATATTCACGCGCTCCTCGACGTCGAACTCGTCGTCGATGTCGCCGACGATCTCCTCGAGGACATCTTCGATGGTCACCAGGCCCGCCACCCCGCCGAACTCGTCCAGCACGATCGCCATGTGCGTCCGCGTGAGGCGGAACTCGGCCAGCAAGGCATCCAGCCGCTTGCTTTCCGGCACGAACATCGGGGTACGCACCAGTTCGAGGAGGTCGAAACTCGACTCACGGCCGTTTTCCTCGAAATTGGCGTAGAAGCGCAGCAACTCCTTGACCAGCAGGATGCCGATCACCTCGTCACGATTGCTGCGAATCACCGGGTAGCGCGAATGGCCGGTCTCGATTGCCGCCGAGAGGAGTTCCGGGAGAGTGGTGCCCTCTTCGATCACGTCCATCTGCCCGCGCGGGACCATGACGTCGCGCACGCGCAGGTCGTGGAAGTCCAGCACCGAATCGATCAGTCCGCCGGTGGACACCGGAAACACTTCCGATTCGGTGGCCTGGCGCACCAGGGACTTCATCTGTTCGACCGAACGCACCTGGCAGGGGCAGAATCGAGTCTTGAGGCGTTGCCAGAAGGATACGCGCGGCGCGTCCGTACTAGGAGGTTCGTCTTCCATTGGTCTCTTCGAGGATTGGTTGAGAAAAGCGGTGAATCAGCTGGATACGATCGAAACCGGAGGTCGTTTACACGAAAGCGGGTCCGATGGTTCAGGCATAGGGATCGGGGTGACCCAACGAGGCAAGCGCACGGATTTCGATCGATTCCATCCGGTCGGCCTCCTCGTCGGTGAGGTGATCATAGCCCAACAGGTGCAAAATCCCATGCACCACCATGTGGGCATGGTGGGCGCGCCGGCTCTTGTCCTGCTCGGCGGCCTCGGCCTCGACCACCGCGGGACAGATGACCAGGTCGCCCAGGTACGCCGGTAACCCGGGCTCCACCGGTTGCGGCAGACCGGGTTCGACGCTCGCCGGGAACGACAGCACATTGGTGGGCCTGTCCTTGCCGCGGAACTGCGCGTTGAGATCGCGGCTCTCTTCGGGCTCGACATAACGGACGGTGACCTCTACGCCATCGGCGGCACCCACGCCCGCGCCACCGAGGCAGGCCTCGATCCAGTCGGCCAGCGAGGCGCGCGACGGACAGCGACGCGACGTCGCCCGCTGACGATCCACGATCGCGCGGGTCATGCGCTGCCGCCACCCCGCGCCTCGTAGGCGTCGATGATTCGCTTGACCAGCGGATGACGCACCACGTCACGGCTCTGGAAGAAGCTGAACTTCACGCCCTCCACCTCGCTGAGCATGTCGATGGCATGTCGCAGGCCTGAGGTCACCCCCTTGGGCAGGTCGACCTGGGTGATGTCGCCCGTGACCACCGCCGAGGTGCCGAAGCCGATCCGGGTCAGGAACATCTTCATCTGCTCGATGCTGGTGTTCTGCGCCTCGTCGAGGATGACGAACGACTCGTTGAGCGTGCGCCCGCGCATGAACGCCAGCGGCGCGACCTCGATAACATTGCGCTCGATCAGGCGGTTGACCTTGTCGAAGCCCATCATCTCGTAGAGGGCGTCGTACATCGGTCGCAGGTACGGATCGATCTTCTGCGCGAGATCGCCGGGGAGAAAGCCGAGCTTCTCGCCCGCCTCGACCGCCGGGCGGACCAGCACGATGCGCTGGACGGCACCGCGTTCGAAGGCGTCGATGGCACTCGCGACCGCCAGATATGTCTTGCCCGTCCCGGCCGGGCCGATGCCGAAGTTCAGATCCGATTCGCGGATCGCCTTGAGATACTGGATCTGGCGGTTGCCCCGGCCGCGAACGATACCTCGCAACGTCTTGATCATTACCTCGTCGCCCGGCGGCGGGGGCGCATCCTCCATGCCGGCCTGCTGCATGCCCAGGTTGACGCGCTCGGGATCGATCACCTGGTTTTCGCTGAGCTTGTAGAGGTCGGCCAGCAGGGTCTCGACCTGGTCGGCGACCACGCCCGGGCCGACCACGGCGAACAGGTTGCCCCGGTGGTTGATCTCCACGCCGAGACGGCGCTCGATCATGCGCAGGTGCTCGTCGAAGGTTCCCGCGAGGTTCGCCAGCCGTTCGTTGTCGGCGGGCTCCAGGGCGAATTCGAGGCGTTCGGCTTGTGTTTCGGTCATTTGAGGACCTCGTCAAAGCGTCGCGAGCGGCTCGAGTGCAAGGAGCCGCGCAGTGAGCGACGAGACATATCGACTAGACAGGTGAGGAGCGAACGGGCACGTGACGCCGCAATCGAGCCGCGCAGCAGCTTTGTCGGGGTCCTCATCAGGCTGCCACCAGGTTGCGTGCCTTGGCCCGCTCGCGGTCGCTCGGGTGGATGTCGACGAACTCCCCGCGCAGGGAGTTGGGATTGACCTGCGTGATCTCCAGGTCGACGAACAGGCCGACGAGGCCCGGCCGGCCGCGGAAGATCACGCTGCGGTTGTTCTCGGTCTTGCCCATCAGCTCGTTGGGGTCCTTCTTCGACGGCCCCTGCACCAGCACGGTCTGCGTGGTCCCGAGCATCGACCGGGAGATCTCCTGCTCGAACTCGGTGATACGCGACTGCAGACGCTTGAGGCGGGCCTTCTTGATGTCCTCGGGCTGATCATCCGGCAGGTTGGAGGCCGGCGTGCCCGGGCGCGCGCTGTAGATGAAGGAAAACGAGTGGTCGAAGCCGATGTCCTCGATCAGCTTCATGGTCCGCTCGAAGTCGTCGTTCGTCTCGCCGGGAAAGCCCACGATGAAGTCGGACGAGATCGAGATGCCCGGGCGCGCCTCGCGCAGCTTGCGGATCTTCGACTTGTACTCCATCGCGGTGTGGCCGCGCTTCATCAGCGCGAGCACCCGGTCGGAACCCGACTGCACCGGCAGGTGCAGGAAGCTCGCCAGCTCCGGGACGTTGCGGTAGGCCTCGATCAGGCGGTCGGTGAATTCCACCGGGTGCGAGGTGGTGAACCGGATGCGGTCGATGCCGTCGATCTGGGCGACGACTTCGATCAGCAGCGCCAGATCGGCGATCTGGCCGTCGTGCATCGGCCCCTGGTAGGCGTTGACGTTCTGCCCCAGCAGGTTCACCTCGCGCACGCCCTGCTCGGCCAGGTCCGCCACCTCGGCGACCACGTCGTCGAAGGGTCGCGAGATTTCCTCGCCGCGGGTGTAGGGCACCACGCAGAAGGTGCAATACTTCGAGCAGCCCTCCATGATCGAGACGAACGCCACCGGGCCGTCCGCGCGCGGGTCGGGCAGGTTGTCGAACTTCTCGATTTCCGGGAAGGAGATGTCGACCACCGGCTTCCGCTCGGCCTCGACCACCGCGACCATCTCCGGCAGTCGGTGCAGCGTCTGCGGGCCGAAGACGATGTCGACGAACGGAGCGCGCTCGCGGATCGCCTCGCCTTCCTGGCTGGCCACGCAGCCGCCCACACCGATCACGAGATCCGGGTTCTTCTCCTTGAGCGGACGCCACTGTCCCAGTTGCGAGAACACCTTCTCCTGAGCCTTCTCGCGGATCGAGCAGGTGTTGAGCAGGATCACGTCGGCGTCGGCCGGGTCGCTGACCGGGTGGAAGCCACTCGAGACACCGAGCACGTCGGCCATCTTGGCCGAGTCGTACTCGTTCATCTGGCAGCCCCAGGTCTTGATGTAGAGCCGCTTGCCGGCCCCGTCGGTGGGCACGGATGTCATGTCGGTGGCTGTCGTCGTCACGTGAACGAATTCCTCGTCATATCCGGCTATCGAAAAAGGGGAGGAAAGATAGCAGAAAACGCGGGCAAATCGAAGCGGAGACAAGGACTTGAGCCACCCGCTCGGACTCGCTCCGGGCCCGATCCCCGAGCCGTGCCGTCGGACTTGAAAAAACCGTACCGGTTTAGTACTTTTATAGCAGTTACCCGGCGCCGGCGTGCCTCTCCATCGATGGCGGCGGAACCGGGATTCCCGACCGCCACCCGCGGAGGCAGTGATGTTGAAGATCAGCCGACTCAGCGATTACGCGATCGTGCTCCTGACCGCGCTGGCCGGCGATCCGCGCGAGAAACCCGGCGACCAGCGGGCGAATGCCCGTGCGCTGGCGGAGCGTACCGGTATCAACATGCCCACGGTGGGCAAGCTCTTGAAGCTGCTCAACGGCGAGGGCATCGTCCAGTCGCGCCAGGGGCGCAGCGGCGGTTACTTCCTCGCCCGTCCGGCGGCGGAGATCACGCTCGCGGAGATCATCGAAGCCATCGACGGCCCGATCGCGATGACCGACTGTTTCCGTCCGGACCACGACTGCGCGATGAAGGGCGACTGCGCCGTGCGCCCCCACTGGGCGGCGATCAACCGGGGCGTGCATGCCCTGCTCGACGCCACCACGCTGGCCGACATGACCCGTTCCGTCGACGACGAGCCGATCCCGGACCGGGTGCCGGTGTGGTACGAACGCTCGCGCGGCGGCGAGCTGATGGACGCCGGCGACGGCTCGCGCAGCGGCGCCTCCTAGAACGGATTTTGCACTCGAACAGCGCCGAGCCGGCAAGACCGGCCGGCAACCAGCCTTCGACCAGGTGACAACGACATGACCGAAACACAGGAACTCGAACAACTCGTCAAGCGCGAGTACAAGTACGGTTTCACCACCGATATCGAGCAGGAGATCATCCCGCCGGGTCTCGATGAGGACGTGGTCCGCATGATCTCGGCGAAGAAGAACGAGCCCGAGTTCATGCTCGAATGGCGCCTGTCGGCCTTTCGCCACTGGCAGACCATGAAGGAACCGGAGTGGGCCCACGTCCACTACCCGAAGATCGATTACCAGGCGCTGTCCTACTACGCCGCACCCAAGAGCCAGGAAGAACTCGACGCCGAGGCACCCGAGTCGCTCGACGACGTCGACCCCAAGCTCCTGGAGACCTACGAGAAGCTTGGCATCCCACTGCACGAGCGCGCCGTGCTCGCCGGAGTGAAGGGTGCCAATGTGGCGGTCGACGCGGTGTTTGACTCCGTTTCCGTGACCACCACGTTCAAGGAGAAACTCGCCGAGGCCGGCGTGATCTTCTGTTCGTTCTCAGAGGCGGTGGAGAACCACCCCGAGCTGGTGAAAAAGTACCTCGGTACCGTGGTGCCGCAGGGCGACAACTACTTCGCCGCGCTCAACTCGGCGGTGTTCTCCGACGGCTCGTTCGTCTACGTCCCGAAGGGCGTGAAGTGCCCGATGGAGCTTTCCACCTACTTCCGCATCAACGCGCGCAACACGGGCCAGTTCGAGCGCACGCTGATCGTCGCCGAGGAAGGCGCCTCGGTCAGCTACCTCGAGGGCTGCACCGCGCCGCAACGTGACGAGAACCAGCTGCACGCCGCCGTGGTCGAGCTCGTGGCGCTGGACGATGCCGAGATCAAGTACTCCACCGTGCAGAACTGGTACCCGGGCGACGAAGAAGGCAAGGGCGGCATCTACAACTTCGTCACCAAGCGTGGCGAATGCCGCGGCGACCGTTCCAAGATCACCTGGACCCAGGTCGAGACCGGCTCGGCGATCACCTGGAAGTATCCGTCCTGCGTGCTTCGCGGGGATCGCTCGGCCGGCGAGTTCTACTCGGTGGCGCTGACCCACAACCACCAGCAGGCCGATACCGGCACCAAGATGATCCACCTGGGCAAGC
Source organism: uncultured Halothiobacillus sp. (assembly GCA_964442775.1). Classification (GTDB taxonomy): domain Bacteria; phylum Pseudomonadota; class Gammaproteobacteria; order Halothiobacillales; family Halothiobacillaceae; genus Guyparkeria. The sequence goes on from CAYUAO010000002.1 coordinate 60,105, forward strand.
GCACCCGCTCGACGATCGTCTCCAAGGGCATCTCCGCCGGTCGCTCCGAGAACGCCTACCGGGGTCTGGTGCACATCGGCAAGACCGCGGCGGATGCGCGCAACTTCACCCAGTGCGACTCGCTCTTGATCGGCGATCGCTGCGGCGCGCACACCTTCCCCTATATCGAGGCGAAGAACGCCAGCGCCCAGGTCGAACACGAGGCCACCACCTCCAAGGTCAGCGACGACCAGATGTTCTACCTGCGCTCGCGCGGGCTGTCCGAGGAAGACGCGATGAACATGGTCGTCAGCGGCTTCTGCAAGGACGTATTCAACGAACTGCCGATGGAATTCGCCGTCGAGGCGCAGGCCCTCCTGGCCGTGTCGCTAGAGGGCTCCGTGGGCTGATCCGCGGAAAACCACGAATTATCCATTGGTTACCCGAACAATTTATCGAGGCATCTGAAACATGGCACTTCTCGAAATCAAGAACCTTCACGCCGAGATCGCCGGCACGGAAATACTCAAGGGCATCGACCTGACCATCAACGCCGGTGAGGTTCACGCCATCATGGGACCGAACGGCTCGGGCAAGAGCACGCTCTGCCACGTGCTCGGCGGCCGTGAAGGCTACGAGGTCACGCAGGGCACGATCACCTTCGACGGCCAGGATCTCCTGGAGATGGAAACCGAGGAACGCGCGGTCGCCGGCATGCTGCTCGGCTTCCAGCACCCGGTCGAGATCCCGGGCGTGAAGAACATCTACCTGCTCAAGGAGGCGCTCAACGCCAAGCGCGAGGCGCAGGGTCTCGACGAGGTCGATACCTTCACCTTCATGAAGCAGGTGCGCGAGCTGGTCGCCTCCATGGACATGGACGACGCCTTCCTGCACCGCGGCGTGAACGCCGGCTTCTCGGGCGGCGAGAAGAAGCGCAACGAGATCCTGCAGATGCTGCTGCTCGAGCCGAAGCTCGCCCTGCTCGATGAGACCGACTCGGGGCTCGACATCGACGCGCTCAAGGTGGTCTCCGAGGGCATCAACCGCATGCGTGGCGAAGAGCGCGGCATCATCCTGGTGACGCACTACCAGCGCCTGTTGAACTACGTCGAGCCGGACTTCGTCCACGTCCTCTACAAGGGCAAGATCATCAAGTCCGGTGACAAGACCCTCGCCCACCGCCTGGAAGCCGAGGGTTACCAGGAGATTCTCGAGGAGGCATCGTGATGCGCCAAGGGCTTCCCGACTGGCTGAAGACGGCCATGCCGGAAACGGCGGCCGCCCCGGAAGGCATCGCACGCGGCGCCCGCGAGCAGATCGAAGCGCTCGGCCTGCCCGGTCGGCGTGACGAGGAATGGCGCTGGACCAACCTGCGCGCGATTCAACGTGGCCAATTCAACATCCCGGCAGGTGTGGGCGCGGACATCGAACCGGCCATCCGCCTGCCGCTCGACCACCCGCTGCGCCTGCGCTTTATCGACGGCGTGTTCCAGGGCGTGCCGGACGACGCCCCCGAGGGCCTGACCCTGACCGCCCTGGCCGACGCCGACGAGGCCACTCGCCAGGCGGCGTTCTCGCCCAAGCCGGCGCCGAGCGTCGACAACCCAAATGATGCTTTGGTGACGCTGAACACGGCGATGGCAAGCGAAGGCGTGGTGATCGACGTCGCGGCCAACGCCATCATCGAGCGCCCGATCGTGATCGAGTGGCTCGACGGGGCCACCGAGTCGGTGATGAGCCACCCGCGCGTACTGGTCCGCTTGGGGCAAGGCGCTGCCGCCACGGTCATCGAGCACATCGAGACCGTCGGCGAACAGCCGGCCTGGCGCAACAGCGTGATCGTCTCGACGATCGGCGCCAACGCCGCCCTCACCCACATCGCCCTGGGTCTCGACGGCGCCTCGCGCCTGGCGACCGAACGCAGCTTCGCCTCGCTCGAGCGCGACGCTCGCTACCACAGCTACAACGTGCAGCTCGGCGGGCAGATGATCCGCCGCGAGTACGACGTCCACGTCGGCGGTTCGGGCGCGCACACCGACCTGATCGGGCTGATGATGCCCCGCGGCAGGCAGGTGCTGGATACCCACACCCGCATCACGCACGCGGCCGCCGACACCACCAGCAACGAGCACTACCGCACCATCGCCGACGACGCCGGCCGCGGCATCTTCAAGGGCCGCATCCTGATCGAACAGGACGCCCAGCGGATCGAGGCCTACCAGTCGAGCAACAACCTGATCCTGTCGGACAACGCCGAGATCGACGCCAAGCCCGAACTGGAGATCTACGCCGACGACGTCAGTTGCTCGCACGGCGCGACCATCGGCCGACTCGACGAGGAGGCCCTGTTCTACCTGCGCACGCGTGGCGTACCGCTGGCGGAGGCACGCGGGCTGCTGATCGCCGGCTTCGCCCAGGAGGTGATCGACGAGATCCCGCTGGTCGAGCTGCGTGACTGGCTGACTGTCCGCCTCGAGACCCGCCTCGGCGAGCAGGATCTCACCGGCACCGAGAACGCGTGATGACGGACAACGGGCGCAATCAGCCGTTCTCGGTCGAGTCGATCCGGGCCCAGTTTCCGGCGCTCGACCAGAACGTGCACGGCAAGCCGTTGGTGTACCTGGACAACGCGGCGACCACACAGAAACCGCGAGTGGTGATCGACACCATCCGCGAGTTCTACGAGCGCGACAACGCCAATATCCACCGTGGCGTACACACGCTCTCGGCCCGCGCCAGCGAGCGTTTCGAGAACGCCCGCACCCGCATCGCCCGGTCACTCAACGCCGAGAGCGAGCGCCAGATCGTGTTCGTCCGCGGCGTGACCGAGGCGATCAACCTCCTCGCCCACTCGCTCTCGGACGACTGGCGGGCCGGCGACGAGGTGATCCTGAGCGAACTCGAGCACCACGCCAACATCGTGCCCTGGCTGATGCTTGGACAGCGCCGTGGCATCGTGATCCGCACCATCCCGATCAACGAACGCGGCGAACTCAAGGTCGACGCCCTGCCCGACCTGATCAACGCCCGCACGCGGCTGGTGGCGGTCAACCACGTCTCGAACGCGCTCGGCACGGTCAACCCGGTGGCACGCATCAGCGAGATCGCGCAGGAACGCGACGTGCCGGTGCTGGTCGACGGCGCCCAGGGCCTGCCGCACGGCCCGGTGGATGTCCAGGCGCTGGGTTGCGACTTCTACGCCTGCTCGAGCCACAAGGTCTTCGGGCCCAGCGGCGTCGGCGCCCTGTACGCTCGCGGCGACTGGCTCGAGCGCCTGCCGCCCTTCCTGGGCGGTGGCGACATGATCGAGGAGGTGCGCTTCGACGGCGTGCGCTTCGCCCCGCCGCCGTCGAAGTTCGAGGCCGGCACCCCCAACATCGAGGGGGCCATCGGTTTCGGCGCCGCCCTCGACTGGGTCGATTCACTCGACTGGCTGGCAATCGAACGCCACGAGGCCGCCCTGCTCGAGCGGATGACCACGGGGCTCGGCGATATCCCGGGCCTGCGTATCGTCGGCCAGGCCGCGCACAAGGTGCCGGTGGTCTCGTTTCTGATCGACGGGGCGCACCCGCACGACGTCGGCACCCTGCTCGACTCGATGGGTATCGCCGTGCGCACCGGGCATCATTGCGCCATGCCGCTGATGCACAGCTTCGACGCGCCGGCGGGCACCGCGCGTGCCTCGGCGGCCTTCTACAACACACTCGACGAGATCGACCAGTTCGTCGCCGCGGTCGCCCGCGTGCGCGACATGCTCGTCTGACCAAGCCTGGAGAACGTACCGTGGAACCGATGGAACGCATTCGCCTTGCCCGAGACGTGGTCTGCACCATGGTGCCGTCGGGGCAGAAGGTGCTCGCCTCCAAGGACACGCCCGTCGAACTGATGCAGGCCCTGGGCGGCAGCTTCACCATCAAGGCACGCGGCCACCTGCTCCGCGTCGAGGGCAAGGACGCCGACGCGCTCGGCAAGGAGCCGCCCCCGCAACCCGAGTTGCCGGAGAACGCCTCCGACAAGGAGGTCGAGGAAATGGTCTGGGAACAGCTGCGCGGCGTGTTCGATCCGGAGATCCCGATCAACATCGTCGACCTGGGACTGGTCTACAAGGTCAACGTCGAATCGCTGCCGGTCTCCGGGCGTCGGGTCGAGGTCGACATGACCCTGACGGCGCCGGGCTGCGGCATGGGCGGCGTGATCGCCTCGGACGCGCACCAGCGGATCATGGAGATCCCCACCGTCGAGGAGGCCGCGGTCGAACTGGTCTTCGACCCGCCCTGGAGCCGCGAGATGATGTCCGACGAGGCGAAACTCGCCACGGGCATGTTCTAGCGGCGCGGAACGAATAGAATTTTGACAAATCAAACTCTTGAGAAACCAATCGTGAGCGAATCACTCGACGACAACTGGATCCGGGTCTGCGAGCAGCGCGAACTCGCCCCGGGTGAGCGCCGCGTGGTGGAAGGGCCGGATGTCGACATCCTCGTGGTCAACGCCGACGGCGTGATCCTGGCGGTGGCCGACGAGTGCAGCCACCAGGACCTGCCGATCTCCGAAGGGGCGCTCGACGGCGACATCATCACCTGCCCGTGGCACGACGCCCAGTTCTGCCTTCGCGACGGCGAGGCCCTGTCGGCGCCGGCCTACGAGCCGATCGATTGTTACGATATTCGAGTCGAGAACGACACCATTTTCGTCGCCAAGACGCCGCGCGACGGCTAGGGGAAACTCTGCGCGAATGGTATGCCGCTCTGCGTGCCTTGAGCCGGGCAGATGCAAGGCGTCCGTCCGCCGCGGAAGGGTGATTC
>CAYUAO010000003.1:0-30408 GCA_964442775.1 uncultured Halothiobacillus sp.
CATCTCGATCATCGAGGTCGCGGACATCGACGGCGAGAAGCAGTTCGAAGTCAAGGCCACCAACGGCGACACCTTCCTGGGTGGCGAGGACTTCGACAACCGCCTGATCGATCACCTGGTCGACGAGTTCAAGAAGGAGCAGGGCGTTGATCTCTCCAACGACGCGCTCGCGATGCAGCGCCTCAAGGAGGCGGCCGAGAAGGCCAAGATCGAGCTGTCCTCGACCGAGCAGACCGACGTGAACCTGCCGTACATCACGGCGGACCAGAGCGGTCCGAAGCACATGAACATCAAGATCACGCGGGCCAAGCTCGAGTCGCTGGTCGACGAGCTGGTCAAGCGCACCATCGAGCCCTGCAAGATGGCGCTCAAGGATGCCGGCGTGTCGGCCTCCGACATCGACGACGTGATCCTGGTCGGCGGTCAGACCCGCATGCCGAAGGTGCGCGACACGGTCGCCGAGTTCTTCGGCAAGGACCCGCGCAAGGACGTCAACCCGGACGAGGCCGTGGCCATCGGTGCGGCGATCCAGGGCGGCGTGCTCTCCGGCGGCGTCTCCGACGTGCTGCTGCTCGACGTCACCCCGCTCAGCCTGGGTATCGAGACGATGGGCGGTGTCATGACCAAGTTGATCGAGAAGAACACCACCATCCCGACCAAGGCGAGCCAGACCTTCTCGACCGCCGAGGACAATCAGACGGCCGTGACCGTGCATGTCCTGCAGGGCGAGCGCGAGATGGCCAGCGGCAACAAGTCGCTGGGCCGCTTCGATCTCACCGAGATCCCGCCGGCGCCGCGTGGCCAGCCGCAGATCGAGGTCACCTTCGACATCGACGCCAACGGCATCCTGCACGTCTCGGCCAAGGACAAGGGCACCGGCCGCGAGCAGAAGATCGAGATCAAGGCCAGCTCCGGCTTGTCCGAGGAAGAAGTCGAGCGCATGGTGCAGGACGCCGAGGCCCACGCCGAGGAAGACAAGAAGCAGAAGGAACTGGTCGAGGCGCGCAACCAGGGCGACGGCATGATCCACACCGTCGAGAAGGCCATGACCGATGCCGGCGACGCCCTGACCGACGAGGACAAGAAGCCGGTCGAGGACGCCATCGCCGAGCTGCGCGAGGCGATGAAGGGCGACGACAAGGCGGCCATCGACGCCAAGGTCGAGGCCTTGTCCCAGGCCTCCGCCACCGTCATGCAGAAGGCCCAGGGTGCCGCCCAGGGTGGCGAGCAGGCTGCCGGCGAGGAGCAGGCGAAGAAGGACGACGATGTCGTCGACGCCGAGTTCGAGGAAGTCAAGGACGACGACAAGAAGTAAGTCGTTCCTTGTCGACCTGCCGGTCATCCGCCCTCCGGGGCGGGTGATTTTTTGTGCCGCGGGACCCGCGGCGCAAATGAATTTCCATGGACGGGCCGTCCGGCAACGGGGCCCGTCCAGCCTTATTCCGGCCCACGGGCGAGCGCCCGTGGGTCAAGAACCGAATCAGCCGTAGAGACCGACCATGGCGAAACGTGACTACTACGAGGTGCTGGGGGTCAGCAAGAATGCCTCGGCCGACGAACTGAAGAAGGCCTATCGCCGCTTGGCGATGAAGCACCACCCGGACCGCAACCCGGGTGACGAGCAGGCCGAGACGCTGTTCAAGGAGGCGAAGGAGGCCTACGAGGTGCTCTCCGACCCGCAGAAGCGTTCGGCCTACGATCAGTTCGGCCATGCCGGGGTCGACGGGCAGGGTGCCGGCGGCTTCGGCGGGGGTGGCTTCGGCGGCGGTGCCGGGTTCGCCGACATCTTCGGTGACGTCTTCGGCGACATCTTCGGTGGCGGACGCGCTCGCGGTGGCGCCTCGCGCGGGGCCGACCTGCAGTACAACCTCAAGCTCTCGCTCGAGGAGGCCGTGCGCGGCACCACCGTCGAGATCCGCATCCCGACCACCGAGCCCTGCCAGACCTGCGACGGCAGCGGGGCCAAGCCGGGCACCGGCAAGACCACCTGTTCGACCTGCGGCGGCCAGGGGGTGGTGCGCATCCAGCAGGGCTTCTTCTCCATCCAGCAGCCCTGCCCGGACTGCGGTGGCGAGGGGCAGAAGATCGAGGACCCCTGCACCGACTGCGGCGGCACCGGGCGGATCGAGACGCAGAAAACCCTGTCGGTCAAGATCCCGGCCGGCGTCGATACCGGCGATCGCATCCGCCATTCGGGCGAAGGGGCGCCGGGCGAGAAGGGTGGCCCGCCGGGCGATCTCTACATCCTGATCGACATCAAGCCACACCCGCTGTTCCGACGCGATGACGCCGACCTCCTGTGCGACATGCCGATCAGCTTCACCACCGCCGCACTCGGCGGCGAAATCGAGGTGCCGACCCTCGACGGCAAGGTGAGCCTCAAGATCCCGGCCGAGACGCAGACCGGCAAGGTGTTCCGCCTGCGCGGCAAGGGTGTGCGCCCGGTGCGCGGCGGTACGCAGGGCGACCTGCTGGTGACGGTGCATGTCGAGACCCCGGTCAAGCTCAACGCCGAACAGCGTGAGCTCCTGGAGGCATTCGAACGCTCGCTGGGCGGCGGCGAGGCAGACGGGGTGGCCAAGAAGCACCGTCCGCGTCAGCATTCGTTTCTCGATTCGGTCAAGCGCTTTTTCGACGACCTGCGCGGCGAGTGATCCGCCCGCCGGTCGACCACCGTCGACCGGCGGGCCACCGCGGTATCGCATTGACTTTGGCGGACGTTGTCTTTATATTCCGGTTCCCGCGAACATTGGCTTTCAAGTGTGATGCCGGGCCCCATTTGGGGCTTTTTTATTTTCCCGGCTCCCGCTCCGGCGGGCGGGACCGGCACATGACCAGCAGAGGGTGCAGGCAGACGTGCAGAGAATCCCGGCGGCGATCGAGGACATGCTCAAACCGGTGGTCGAGGACCTCGGTTTCGAGTGGGTCGGCGGCGAGTTCCGCGGCGGCCCCGCCGGCCTCCTGCGTGTCTACATCGATCACCCGGACGGGGTCACGCTCGATCACTGCGCCGACGTGAGCCATGCGCTGGCGGGCGTGCTCGACGTCGAGGACCCGCTCCCGGGTGCCTACCGGCTGGAGGTTTCCTCGCCGGGGGTCGAGCGGCCGATGTTCCGCACCGAGGATTTCGCCCGATTCGTCGGGCACCGCGTGCGCCTGCGGCTGTACAAGCCGGTGGCGAAGCAGAAGAAGTTCGAGGGCGTCATCCAGGGCGTCGAGGGCGAGGACATCACCGTCCTCGTCGACGAAGTGGGTGAACTGGTCTTCCGTTTCGAGGAGGCCGAGAAGGCCCATCTCGTCTACGAATTTGCCGACAACAGCAAGCGCGGCCGCAACAAGCGAAAGAAGCGGCGCACGGCGCGGAAATAGAGCGATTTGACTAGCAACATGAACAAAGAAATCCTTTTTGTCGTCGATTCGGTTTCCAACGAGAAAGGTGTCGATCGTGACGTGATCTTCGAGGCGATCGAGGCCGCGCTTGCCCAGGCGGCTCGCAAGCGCCACGGCGGTGACATCGAGACACGCGTGGAGATCGATCGCGAGGACGGCAGCTATCGTACCTTCCGCCGCTGGGAAGTGGTCGAGGGAGAGACCTCCGAGAATCCCGAGCGCGAGATCATTCTCGAGGCCGCCCAGATGGACGACCCGGAGGTGCAGGTCGGCGACCACATCGAGGAAGAGATCGAGTCGGCCGAGTTCGGCCGGATCGCCGCCCAGGCCGCCAAGCAGGTCATCGTGCAGAAGGTGCGCGAGGCCGAGCGCCGCCAGGTCGTCGACGCCTACATCGATCGCAAGGGCACGCTCATCATGGGCCTGGTCAAGCGCATCGATCGCGGCAACGTCATTCTGGACCTCGGCGGCAACGCCGAGGCGATGATCCCGCGCGACGAGATGATCGGTCGCGAGGCCGTTCGTCCCGGCGACCGCCTGCGTGGCTACGTGACCGACGTGCGCCACGAGCCGCGTGGCCCGCAGATCTTCGTCTCGCGTACCGCGCCGGAATTCCTGATCGAGCTGTTCAAGCTCGAGGTGCCGGAGATCTCGCAGGGCTTGATCGAGATCGTCAACGCCGCCCGCGACCCGGGCCTGCGCGCCAAGATCGCGGTGCTCTCCAACGATCCGCGCATGGACCCGGTGGGTACCTGCGTGGGCATGCGCGGTTCGCGCGTCCAGTCGGTGACCAACGAGCTCTCCGGCGAGCGGATTGATATCATTGTCTGGGACGAAAACCCGGCCCAGTTCGTGATCAACGCGATGTCGCCGGCCGAGGTGGTCTCGATCGTCGTTGACGAGGATGCCGGCAGCATGGACGTGGCGGTCAGCGAGGAGAACCTCTCCAAGGCGATTGGTCGCGGCGGACAGAATGTCCGTCTCGCCAGCCAGCTCACGCGTTGGCAGATCAATGTCATGAGCGAGGAGCAGGCGATCGAGAAGGGCGAGACCGAGACCCGTCGCATCGTCGAGCAGTTCATGGAGGCGCTGGACGTCGACCAGGAAGTGGGCGAGGTTCTGGTCGAGGCCGGTTTCTCCACCATCGAGGAAATTGCCTACGTGCCAACCGAGGAGCTGCTCGAGGTCGAGGGCTTCGACGAGGGTATCGTCGAGGAACTGCGCAACCGCGCGCGCGACGCCCTGCTGACCATGGCTATCTCCGGTGGTGGCGAGGCCGAGGAAGAGACGGAGTCCGCCGGCGAGGCGCTTGCCCTCGAGGAACTCGACGGGATGACGGCCGAACTGGCCGGCAACCTGCGCGAGAACAACATCAAGGACTCGGAAGACGTCGCCGAGCTCTCGATCGATGAACTGACGGAATACGAAGGCGTGGACGAGGAGCTTGCCGGGCGGCTGATCATGGCCGCACGCGCTCCCTGGTTCGCCTAATCGGTCGGCGTTTGCCCGAACCGTCACCCTCGGCAGGTGCCGAGGCGTGTAATCACTGTTTTGATAGTTTGCAGGACCACAGGAGTCGTTAATGTCCGAGGTCACGGTTAAAGAATTGGCAAAAGTGGTAGGCGCCACCCCGGAACGGCTGCTCGAGCAACTGGCCGAAGCGGGCGTTCCGGCGTCTTCCGTGGATGCCAGTGTCAGTGACGACGACAAGATGAAGCTGCTGGCCCATCTGCGCAAGTCGCGCTCGTCGGGCGAGGCGGAGGCCAAGAAGCCTTCCTCGCGCATCACGCTCAAGCGTCGTTCACAGCAGGAAATCAAGGTTGGCGGCGGCGCCCGCGGCGGCAAGACCGTCGCGGTGGAATACCGCCGGCGCAAGACCTACGTGCCGCGCGAGGAAGTCGAGAAGACCGAAGAAGCCGAGCAGCCGGCCGAGGAGGCGACTCCCACCCAGGCGGTGGAGGAGCAGCAGCCCGCCGCCGAGGCCGCGCCGACGACGGTCGAGGAAAAGCCGAGCGCCGCCGAGGCGGAACCGGCCGAGACGAGCGCCGCCGAGCCGGAGGCCGAGAAGACGGCCGAGGCCGAGCCGGAGTCGGTCGAGAGGGCCGAGCAGGAGTCTGCCGAGAAGCTCGAGCAGGAGCCGGTGGAGAAGCCCGAGAGCGAGGAAAAGCCGGCCCCCGCGGGTGAGGGCGAGCCTGATTCCGGCGAGGACAAGGACGACGGCAAGAAGAAATCCCGCCTGCGCATCGTCGCCATGCCAGAGGAGGCGCCGGGCATCCCGGTGTCTGCCGACGAGGGCAAGCCCAAGCGCGGCAAGCACGGCGGCAAGGGCCGCCATGCCCGCGAGAATGCTCGCGAGGAACTGCATCTCGGCGCCGGCGCCGGTCGTCGTCGCAAGAAGGGCAAGAAGGGCGCTGCCGCCAAGACGGCCGTGGCCACCCGCCACACCTTCGAAAAACCGACCGCCCCGGTGGTTCGCGACGTCAACGTCCCCGAGTCGATCTCGGTCGAGGACCTCGCGCAGCGCATGGCGGTCAAGGGCGTCGACGTGGTCAAGACCCTGTTCAACATGGGCGTGATGGCCACCATCAACCAGGTGCTCGACCAGGACACCGCGATCCTCGTGGTCGAGGAGATGGGGCACCGCCCGCACGCCGAATCCGAGTCGGCGATCGAGGACGAGGCGCTGCAGCAGGTCGAGCAGGGTGAGGCCAAGCCGCGTCCGCCGGTGGTCACCGTCATGGGGCACGTCGACCATGGCAAGACCTCGCTGCTTGACTACATCCGTCGCGCCAAGGTCACCGCGGGCGAGGCCGGCGGCATCACGCAGCATGTCGGCGCCTACCATGTCGACACGCCACGTGGCACCGTCACCTTCCTCGACACCCCGGGCCACGAGGCCTTCACCGCCATGCGTGCCCGCGGGGCGAGCGCGACCGACGTGGTCGTGCTGGTCGTGGCAGCCGATGACGGCGTGATGCCGCAGACCAAGGAGGCGATCCACCACGCCCGCGCCGGCAACGTGCCGATGGTCGTGGCGGTCAACAAGATCGACAAGGACGGCGCCGATCCGGAGCGGGTGCGGTCCGAGCTCTCGCAGGAAGAGGTGATCTCCGAGGAGTGGGGCGGTGACACCCAGTTCGTGCACGTCTCCGCGCATACCGGCGAAGGCATCGATCAGCTGCTCGAGGCGATCCTGCTTCAGGCCGAGCTCCAGGAGCTCAAGGCGCCTGTCGAAGGTCACGCCATCGGTACGGTGGTCGAGTCTTCGCTGGAGAAGGGCCGCGGTCCGGTCGCCACGATCCTGGTCCAGAGCGGTACGCTCAATAAGGGTGACACCGTGGTCGTCGGCAAGGAATACGGTCGCGTGCGGGCGCTGCTCGACGAGACCGGCAAGCAGGTCAAGGAGGCTGGTCCTTCGATTCCCGTGGTGGTGCTGGGTCTCTCCGGCACGCCCGAGGCCGGTGACGAGCTGGTGGTGATCGAGGACGAGAAGAAGGCGCGCGAGATCGCCGAATTCCGCGAGGCCAAGCAGCGTGACTCCCGCCTGGCCGCCCAGCAGGCCGCCAAGCTCGAGAACCTGTTCGAGCAGATGAAGGAAGGCGAGGTTGAGTCGCTCAACGTGCTGGTCAAGGCCGACGTGCAGGGTTCGGCCGAGGCCATCCGCGACAGCCTGCAGAAGCTGTCGACCGACGAGGTCAAGGTCAACGTCCTGATGAGCGGCGTGGGCGGGATCAACGAGTCCGACATCAACCTTGCGGCGACCTCCAGCGCGATCGTGATCGGCTTCAACGTCCGTGCTGACGCCGCCGCGCGCAAGACCGCCGGCGAGCAGGACGTCGAGATCCGCTACTACTCGGTCATCTACGAGATGCTCGACGACGTCAAGGCGGCCATGAGCGGCCTGCTGGGCACCGAGACCCAGGAGAAGTTCGTCGGCCTGGCCGAGGTGCGCGACGTGTTCCGCTCGCCGAAGCTGGGCGCGATCGCCGGCTGCATGGTCACCGAGGGGGTGGTCAAGCGCAACAACCCCATCCGCGTGCTGCGCGACAACGTGGTCATCTACGAGGGCGAGCTCGAGTCGCTGCGCCGCTTCAAGGACGACGTCCAGGAAGTGCGCTCCGGCATGGAGTGCGGCATCGGCGTGAAGAACTACAACGACGTCAAGGTCGGCGACCAGATCGAGGTCTTCGAGCGCGTCGAGGTCCAGCGGACCCTGTAAGGCGGAATCGGTTCTCATGGCACAGGGTTTCCAGCGCCACCAGCGGGTGGCCGGCCAGATCAAGCGCGAGATCGCCGAGCTGATCCGCGACTCGGGCGTGGACAGCGGCCCGAACGCGCCGCTGACCATGCTGACGGTCACGGACTGCGAGGTCTCGCGGGATCTCGCCCACGCGCGCATCTTCTACAGCGTGCTCAACGCCACCGAGCAGCCGATGGCGGAGCAGTGGCTCGACGAGGCCTCCGGCTACCTGCGCGGCGAGCTGGGTCACCGCATGCGTCTGCGCATCGTCCCGCAGCTGACCTTCATCTTCGACAACTCGATCGAGCAGGGGATGCAGATGGACGCCCTGATCCGGGCGGTGCGCGAGAAGGAGGGCGACGACGAGGACCCTGACCGGGACGGCAGCGCGGACTCCGGGGAACAGGGCCGGCGCTGAGCCGGCCTCGTCAGTTGCATGGCACGCAGGCGTCGCGGTCGCGAGATCAACGGAATCGTCCTGTTCGACAAGCCCCTGGGGCTGAGCTCGAACCAGGCGCTGCAGCGCGTCCGTCGCCTGTTCAACGCGGCCAAGGCGGGCCACACCGGTAGCCTCGACCCGGCCGCGAGCGGCCTGTTGCCGGTCTGCCTCGGCCAGGCCACGCGGATTTCCGGGCTGTTGCTGGATGCCGACAAGACCTACCGGGTCACCGGCCGGCTGGGTACGCGCACCGACAGCGGCGACCTCGATGGTGAGGTGATCGAGAACCGCGAGGTGCCGTCGCTGGATGCCGACACGATGGAATCGGCGCTTGCCCGTTTCCGTGGCCGCGTCGAGCAGGTCCCGCCGATGTACTCGGCCCTCAAGCACGAGGGCAAGCGCCTTTACGAACTGGCCCGCGAGGGCAAGACGGTCGAGCGCAAGGCGCGCACGATTGATTTCCACGAGATCACGCTCGAGTCGCTGTCCCCGACTGAATTCACCCTGCGGGTGCACTCGAGTAAGGGCGCCTACATCCGCACGCTGGTCGAGGATATCGGCGCGGCGCTCGGTTGTGGTGCGGTGGTCATCGAGCTGCGCCGCATCGGGCTTGGGCCCTGGTCGATGGGCGAGCAGTCGACCTACCGGCTCGAGGAGCTCGAGGCGATGGCCGCCGATGGCGGGCTCGAGGCCCTGGATCGTGTTATCCTCCCGATCGATTCGGCGCTGGGCGCCTATCCGGCCGTTGTGCTGGATGCGGCCAGCGTCACACCAATTCGCCACGGTCATCCGGTGTTTGTGCCCAACGCGCCACAAACCGGGTGGTTTCGACTGTACTCACCCGACGACCTCTTCCTGGGTATGGGGGAAGTGCTGGATGACGGGCGAACCGCGCCGCGACGACTGTTCGCGGCGTTGTAAGGGGCGCATGCGCCCAAATGCATTGCGGGACGGTGGCCTTCAGGCAACACGCCTGAACGACTGACCCGCGATGGACTTCAAAGCTTCACCCAGGCAGATAGGAGAGTTCCCATGTCCCTGAACGAAAAGACCACCGCTGATATCGTCGCCGAGTTCGGCAAAGACGCCAACGACACCGGTTCCCCGGAAGTCCAGGTCGCGCTGCTGACCCAGCGGATCCAGCACCTGACCGAGCACTTCGCGACCCACAAGCAGGATCACCACTCCCGTCGTGGCCTGCTCAAGCTGGTCAACCAGCGTCGCAAGATGCTCGACTACCTCAAGTCCAAGAGCCTCACCCGCTATCAGGACCTGATCAAGAAGCTGGGCCTGCGCAAGTAAGCGCTTCCCGGTTACACGTGGGAAAACTCTGCACGAAAGGCATGCCGCTGAAGGCCTGTCGAGCCGTTCGTGATCAAGGCGCCTCAAAGCCGGCGTGCCGGCGGCCACGTCAAGACGGCGCAACGCGGAGCATGGGCGGCTCGACAGGCCCCGGAGGGCGCATCTTGAGCCGGACATCTGCTATGTTGTCGTCCTTGGAAAGAGGATCACTCTTTCGCGGCGGACGAACGCCTTGCATCTGCCCGGCTCAAGACACGCAGAGCGGCATGGCATTCGTGCAGAGTTTCCCTAAACCCGTCGCCCTGCGGCGGGTTTTTTGTTTGCGGGGCGCTGCTGGATGGTCCCGCCACCATTACGAACACATTCGATACGTCAGGAGCCAAGCGTGGCAGTCAGCAAGCAGTCCTTCGAGTACGGTCAACACACCGTCACCCTGGAGACCGGCGAAATCGCCCGGCAGGCCAGCGGGGCGGTCATGGTCACCATGGGCGAGACGGTGGTCTTGGTCACCGCGGTCGTCGCGCCGACCGCCGATCCGGGCAAGGATTTCCTGCCGCTGACGATCGAGTACCAGGAGAAGTTCTACGCCGCCGGCCGGGTGCCGGGCAGTTTCTTCCGCCGCGAGGGACGCTCGACCGAAGGGGAAACCCTGGTCGCGCGCCTGATCGACCGGCCGGTGCGCCCGCTGTTCGCGAAGGGCTTCACCCACGAGACGCAGGTCATCGCCCAGGTGCTCTCGCTCGACCCCGAGGTCGACTCCGAGATCCCGGCACTGATCGGCGCCTCGGCCGCACTATCGCTCTCGGGGGCACCGTTTGCCGGCCCGATCGGTGCCGCGCGAGTCGGGCATATCGACGGCGAGTTCGTGCTCAACCCGAGCCCGGCGCAACTCACCGAGTCACGCCTGGACCTCGTGGTCGCGGGCACGGACAAGGCCGTGCTGATGGTCGAGTCCGAGGCCGACCAGTTGCCGGAAGACGTTATGCTCGATGCGGTCATGTTCGGCCACGAGCAGATGCAGGCGGCCATCAAGGCGATCGAGGCCCTCGCCGCCGAGGCCGGGCGCCCGACGATCGAATGGACCCCACCGGTCGACAACTCGGCGCTGGCCGCCGAAATCGAGACGGCCTTCCGCACGGAGATTGAGGCGGCCTACCAGATCGCCGACAAGGCCGAGCGTGGCAATCGCCTCGGCCAGCTACGTGGCGCGATCCGCGAGCGCTTCGTCGACGAGTCGGTCGAGCCGACGGTCACCGAGAAGACGGTCGACGGGCTGGTCAAGGGGATCGAGTCCGACGTGGTCCGCGGCAGCATTCTCGCCGGCAAACCGCGCATCGACGGGCGCGACACGCGCACGGTCCGCCCGATCAGCATCCGCACGGGTTTCCTGCCGCGTGCCCACGGCTCGGCACTGTTCACCCGCGGCGAGACCCAGGCGATGGTGGTCACCACGCTGGGCACCGCCCGCGACGCGCAGTTGATCGACGCGGTCGGCGGCGAGCGCAAGGAACCCTTCCTGTTCCACTACAACTTCCCGCCGTTCTGCGTCGGCGAGACCGGCCGATTCGGTGCGCCCAAGCGCCGCGAGATCGGCCACGGCAACCTCGCGCGCCGCGGCGTGATGGCCGCCCTGCCGCCGGCCGAGCAATTCCCCTACACCGTCCGGGTGGTCTCGGAGATCACGGAATCCAACGGCTCGTCCTCGATGGCATCCGTCTGCGGTGCCTCGCTCGCGATGATGGACGCCGGGGTGCCGATGAAGGCCCCGGTGGCCGGCATCGCCATGGGCCTGATCAAGGAGGGCGACGCGTTCGTCGTCCTGACCGACATCCTCGGTGACGAGGACCACCTCGGTGACATGGACTTCAAGGTCGCGGGTACCGCGGATGGCGTCAACGCGCTGCAGATGGACATCAAGATCGAGGGGATAAACCGCGAGATCATGGCCGAGGCGCTGCGCGAGGCGCGGTCCGGCCGCACGCACATCCTCGGGCGCATGAACGAGGCGCTGGCCGAGGCGCGCACCGATCTTTCCGAGCACGCGCCGCGTTTCATCACCATGCGCATCAACCCGGAACGCAAGGGGGACCTGATCGGCAAGGGCGGCTCGACCATCCAGGCGCTCACCCGTGAAACCGACACCCAGGTCGACATCGCCGAGGACGGCACGGTAACCATCGCTGCGCCCAACGGCGAGGCGGCCGAGGAGGCGCGACGCCGGATCGAGGAACTGACCGCCGAACTGGAGGTGGGCAAGATCTACCGTGGCAAGGTGGTGGGCATCAAGGACTTCGGCGCCTTCGTCAATATCGCGCCCGGCAAGGACGGCCTCCTCCACATCTCGGAAATGGCCGACAGCCGGGTGGAGAAGGTCACCGACGTGGTCAACGAGGGCGACGAGGTGGATGTGAAGCTCCTCGAGATCGACCGGCAGGGTCGGTTGCGCCTGTCCATGCGCTTTTCGGCCTAAGGAAGGTCTGCACGAACGCCATGCCCCTCTGGCCTGTCGAGCCGTTCGTGATCAAGGCGCCTCAAAGCCGGCGTGCCGGTGGCCACGTCAAGACGACGCAACACCGAGCATGGGCGACCCGGAACGGCTCGACAGGCCAGAGGGCGCGCCTTGAGCCGGGTATCTGCTGCGTTGCGAGGTCCGTCCCTGGACCTCGCCCTTCGGGCCGGAGACTGCCGGCCGAATCGGCGTCCTGCCGATTCGGCTTTGTCCGGGGATGCGGGAATCACCCTTCCGCGGCGGACGAGCGCCTTGCATCTGCCCGGCTCAAGGCGCGCTTTAGCGGTATGGCATTTGTGCAGACCTTCCTTGCCGCGGGTATGATGGCGCTGATGCCCGCTCGCACGTGATGTCGGGCCAAACGGAAGGATTCCCAGCACGCCATGGCACAGGACACCCCCACTCCTCCCGATGACGGTACGCTCCAGCGGATCGTCCAGTCGGTGCGGCTGGCGCGCCAGCCGATCGTCGACGCCGATCTGAACACCATCGGCTACGAGCTTCTCTATCGTGCCGCGGATGCCGACCAGGTGGCCCGGGTCGGCAATTCCAACCAGGCCACCGCGTCGATCGTGCTCAACGCATTGAGCGAGATCGGCCTCGATCGCTTGGTCGGCGGCAAGCAGGCGTTCATCAACGTGCCGGGGAAGATGCTCTTTTCCGACGTACTCGACGGTGTCGTGGCACGGTCGGTCGTCCTGGAGGTGCTCGAGACGGTCGATTGCGACGAGCGTAGCGCCGAGGCCATCAAGCGCCTGAAGAAGGCCGGCTATCGCATTGCCCTGGATGACTTCCCGGTCGATGCGATCGGCAAGCCCTGCGTGTCCGCGTGTCACTATGTCAAGTTCGACGTGTTGGCCGAAGGTGTCGAAAAAGTGGTCTCGGTATTGCCCGCCGCCCGCCGGGCGGGCGTGAAGGTGATCGCCGAGAAGGTCGAGGGCTGGCACGAGTACGACCGCCTGCGCGAGGCGGGCGTGGACTACTTCCAGGGCCACTTCGTCTCGAAGCCGGAAATGGTGGTGCGCCCGACCGTGCGGGCGTCCAAGGCCAACCTGATGGGCCTGCTGATCCTGCTGCAGGACGACGATGCCGCGATGGGCGAGATCGTCGAGCGTATCAACACCGATCTCGCGCTGAGCTACCGCCTGTTGCGACTGGTGAACTCGGCGGCCATCGGCCTGCGCCGACAGGTCGAATCGGTCGAGGAGGCGGTGCGTCTGCTGGGACTCAAGGCGGTGCGCAGCCTGGTGTACCTGTCGGCGCTTACCGGCGTGGACGGCAAGCCGCCGGCTCTGATCCACCACACCATGATCCGCGCCCGCTTCGTCGAGCTGCTGGCCACGCACAGCCGCATGGCGAACCCGTCCACCGCGTTTCTCGTCGGGCTGTTCTCGAACCTGGATGCCTTCTACAACCAGCCGCTCGACCAGCTGGTCGAGGAACTGCCGCTGACCGACGAGGTCGTCGCCGCATTGCTCCAGGGGCAGGGCAGCCTCGGTGAGCTGCTGGAATACGTGCGCTTCTACGAGAAGGGGCAGTGGCTCGAAGGTGACGAGGATGCCGCGGTCTCGTCGCTCAATGACGTCGCCCCGAACTGCTACCTGGATGCGGTGCGCTGGGACGAGGAACTCAGGGCAGCGCTGGGTGGTCCCTGAAGGCGCTCCCCGGGGCGATGGATGGTGGCGAAAAGGAAAGGGCCGTGATACCGGGATCACGGCCCTTTTCCTGCTCAATCGGTCCGCAATCGGTCCGAGTCAGAACCGGCCGATGCTGGGGTTGATGTAGCTGAGCAGTTCGCTGTGCTGGCGGTTCATGCGCCGGATGATCTCGCGCACGCTGTGCACGATCGCGCGCATGACCTTGTAGACGAGGATCGGGTGGTCGACTAGCAGCGACTCCAGGTGTGCCCGGTCGAGCATCACCACCTGGGCGTCGCCCACGGCCCGCAGCGTGGCGCTGTGCGGCGAGCCGTCGAGAAAGCCCGATTCCCCGGCGAGGTGCCCGCTATCGAGCAGGTGCAGGGTGTCGGAGAACCCGCGGCCGGTGTCACGGCTGACCGCGAACCGCCCCTCGACGACGATGAACAGCGTGTCGCTGCTGTGACCTTCCTCGAACAGGATCTCGCCGTTGCCCACCGCGCGGCGGGTGCACACGCTGGCGAGCAGTCGGCATTGCTCCTCGCTCAGTTCCCGGCCCAGCGCGGTCTGCTTGAGCTCCTCTCCGGTAACGACTTGTTTGGTCATGGTCTTTCCTGGTTGCCGTGTGACGAATGGCGTGGCCGGGTTCAGGACATGGCCTTGAGGGGTTCGGCCGGCAGGCCGTCCATGTCCGCCCCGTCGTCGGTGTCGGGCGCCGGCACTTCCTTCGGCTTGCCGGTGTCGGCGGGGGCGGCGTCCTCGGTCATGTCGTCGCCGTTCGCGTCCTCACCGTCACGCTCGACCATCGAGCGCACGTCGCTGCTGATGATCTCGACTTTCGCGGAACCACGCAGCTCGGCGATCATCTCGTTGATGGCATCACGCCGTGCGCGGTCCTCCAGCTCGGGGCGCATCTGGTCGAGCGTCGGCTTGGGCATCGGCCGGGTGTCCTCGAGCTGGACGATGTGCCAGCCGAAGCGGGTCTCGACCGGGTCGTCGGCACGCTGGCCCGATTCCAGGTCGCCAACGGCATCGGCGAACGGCTCGACCATCTGGTCGAGGGAGAACCAGCCGAGATCGCCGCCGGCCTCGCCGGAGCCGGTGTCGATGGAGTGTTCCTTGGCCAGTTCGCCGAAGTCCGCCCCGTCGTCGAGCTGGGCGATCAGGTCGCGGGCGGTTTCTTCGTCCTCGACCAGGATATGCATGGCCCGGTACTGGGTTTCCTCGCCCAGCGTCTCCATTTCCTTGTCGTACGCGGCTTGCACATCGTCATCGCTCACTTCCATCTCGGCCATGTAGTCGACGAGGTAGGCGTTGGCGAGCTGGTTGTCGATCGCGTTCTGGATGCGTGCCTGGGTCTTCGGGTCACGGTCCAGGCCTTTCTCGCGAGCGCGATCGGCGAGCAGGCGCAGCTCGACCATGCGGCTGACCAGCCGCCCCTCGGGGACCTCGGCGCCGAGGTTCTCCTTCACCACTTCGAGGTTTTCCTCGTAGAGCGGGGAGTCGTTGATACGGGCGATCACCTTGCCGTCCTCGATGGTGTCGAACGAGCCGCTCGTGTCTCCCTGCTGTTGGCCCAGCGGGGTCTTCTGGGCGGATTGCGGACGGTCTTCGCTGCAACCGGTCATCGCGCCGGCGCTGAGCAGCAGCCCGGCGGCCAGCGCAGTCGCCAGGCGGTGGCGACGATGGGGGAGGCGGTCGGTGGTCGGATTGCTATCCATGTGGGGTCCCTTGGTGTTTTCCGCTGTGGTTCGTTGTTCGTGTTGACGGGTAGTGCCGTCCGGCGCTAGCCGGTGGCGCCGAAGATCGGCTTGTACGGTCGGACATCGACCGAGGCATACACGCCGCCGGCGTGGAACGGATCGGCCTCGGCCCAGTCGCGCGCCGCTTCCAGGCTCTCGAAGGCTGCCACGATGAGGCTCCCCGACAGCCCGCGCTCCGGATCGGCCGGGTCGACCGGGAGGGGGCCGGCGGTGAGTATCCGACCCTCGGCGGTCATCGACTCGATGCGCGCGCGGTGGGCGTCGCGGTGCCTGGCCCGCAACGCGGCGCTCTCGGCCATGTCGTTGGCCACGATCATAAACCATTGCATCGTCGGTGCGTCCTCCGTCGCTGACTGTCTTTCGCCGGGTCAGGGGCGTTCGTCACCTTCCGGCGGGCGAGTCTCCGCCTCGACCTCGGCGGTACGCTCGGCGTACAGGCCCAGGTAGAGTCCCTGCAGGATCATGAACACGAAGGTCATGCCCATCAGGCCGAACAGCTTGAAGTTGACCCAGATCTCCTCGGAAAACTGGTAGGCAACCAGGATGTTGGCCACGCCCGAGAGCACGAAGAACCCCACCCAGGCCCAGTTCACGCGGTGCCAGATCGCCCGGGGTACCTGGATGATGTGCTCCATCATCCGCTGGACCAGCGGTTTCTTGCCGATGAACGCGCTGCCAAGGAAGACCAGCGCGAACAGCCAGTTGAGTATGGTGGGCTTCCACATGATGAACAGCGGGTTGTGCAGGATCAGCGTCATGCCGCCGAACACGACGATCAGCCCGGCGGAGATCCAGTGCATGCGCTCGACCTTGCGCCACATCAGCCAGCCGGCGCCGATCTGCACCACGGAGGCGATCATGGCCACCGCGGTGGCGACATAGATGCCCTCGAGGTGATAGGCGCCGAAGAACAGCAGGATGGGAAAGAAGTCGAACAGGAATTTCATCGTCTCTCGCGTAACCTTGATGGCCCCTCGACAGGGGGCTGGAGTCCGGGCCGTCAGGGCTTGCCCCCGGCCGTTTGCAGTACACTAACATGGGCCCGGGGACGCGGGGAGCGGGCCGTGGGTCGATCGCCGCCTCCCCCGGCACGGGGCCGGTCAACATCGCCATCCTGACACCACGAGGGTCCTTCATGACCACAATGCTCGACATCCATCCCGAGACACCCCAGCCGCGATTCGTCAAACAGGTCGCCGAGGCGATCGCGCGGGGTCGGATCGTCGTCGTGCCGACCGATTCGGGCTACGCGCTGGCCTGTCGGCTGGAGGACAAGAACGCGATCGAGCGCATCGGGCGCATCCGTCGTGACGACGGTACCCATCATATGACCCTCTCGGTGCGAGATCTATCCGAACTGGGCGTCTACGCCAAGGTCGACAATGTCCAGTTCCGGTTTCTCAAGACCCACATCCCCGGCCCCTACACCTTCATCCTGCCGGCGACGCGCGAGGTGCCGAGGCGGCTACAGCACGAAAAGAAACGCTCCATCGGCCTGCGCGTCCCCTCGCATCCGGTCCTGCGTGCCATCCTCGAGGCGCTCGACGCCCCGATCCTGAGCGCCTCGCTGGTGATCCCGGATGTCGACGAGTCGCTGGACGATCCGGAGCTGTTTCCCGCCGCGGTCACCAACCAGGTCGACCTGGTCGCCGGCGCGGGCTTTCTCGAGCAGGTGCCCGGCACCGTGCTGGATCTGACCGGCGAGAATTTCGACGTCCGGCGCGAAGGGCTGGGCGGCGTTCCTCCCGAGCTGGCGGACTGAGCGGGGCGTGCTCGAACTCTCCTTCCTGCAAAAGATCGCGATCGGCATCCTGCCGATCCTGCTGGCGGTGACCGTCCACGAGGCGGCCCACGGCTACGTGGCCAACGCGCTGGGCGATCCCACCGCCAAGCGCGCCGGGCGCCTGACGCTCAATCCCATCCGCCATATCGACTGGCTGGGCACGATCGTGGTGCCGCTCCTGATGTACCTGTTCACCCCCTTCGTCTTCGGCTGGGCCAAGCCGGTGCCGGTCAACGCCGCGCGGCTGCGCGACCCGCGTCGCGGCATGTTCCTGGTTGCCGCCGCCGGACCCGGGGTCAACGTCCTGATGGCGTTCGGCTGGGCGCTGGTCACCGTGCTGGCGATCAAGGGGCTCGACGGCGGCATGCAGTTTGCCGAAGCACTGGCCCTGATGGGGCAGGTGGGCATCTTCATCAACCTGATACTCGCGGTGTTCAACCTGCTGCCCATCCTGCCGCTCGACGGCGGGCGGATGCTGGTGGCCGTGCTGCCGGCAAGCTGGGGAGACACGATGTCACGCCTCGAGCCCTGGGGGCTGCCGATCGTGGTGGTGCTCCTGGTCAGCGGGGTGCTCTCGGCGATCCTGCTGCCGATCATGGGCACGCTGCTCGGCTGGTTCAACGCCCTGATCCATGTCTTCTGAAGGTCACGTCTCGGCAGGCGATTCGCGCCGCTGGGCAGATGCCACCCCGCGCGTCTCGGGCCAGCCGCTCGAGCAGCTGCCGCTGGATCTCTACATCCCGGCCGATGCGCTCGCGATCTGGCTCGAACAGTTCGAGGGGCCGCTGGATCTGCTGCTCTACCTGATCCGCAAGCACAACATCGACATTCTCGAGATTCCCGTCGCGCGGGTCACCGAGCAGTATCTCGAGTACCTGGCGCTGATGAAGTCGATGGCGATCGAACTGGCCGCCGAGTACCTGCTGATGGCCGCCTGGCTGGCCGAGATCAAGTCGCGCATGCTTCTGCCGCCGGAACCGCGCGAGGACGATGACGAGGAACCGCTCGACCCGCGCGCCGAGCTGGTCGAGCGCCTGCTCGAGTACGAGCGCACCACGCGGGCCGCCGGCCTTCTCGACGAACAACCCCGGCGCGGGCGCGACTGGTTCGCGCTCTCGGTCGAACCGCCCGAACGCCTGCCGGCCCCGCCGGTGCCGGCCGACCTCGCCGGCTTGATCGCGGCGATGAACGGGCTGCTGCGCGAGGGCAGCGTGCGCCGGGCCCATCACGTGCGCGCCGAAGCGCTCTCCATTCGCCAGCGGATGACCGATATCCTCGATGCCCTGGCGGACCGGACGAGTTGCGGCCTGGCCGAGGTGTTCCGTCCCGAGGAGGGTCGGATGGGCGTGGCGGTGACCACAGTGGCGGTACTCGAGCTTTCTCGAACCCACGCGCTGGATTGGTCGCAGGACGAGCCCTTCGGTCCCGTCACCCTGTTTCGTCTGGCCGGCACGCCCGCCGAGTCGGCCGTTGAAGAGGAGATGCCCCGATGACCGACACGATGCCGCCGGATCATGCGAATCGTCACCCCGAGAGGGGCAGCGAACCGCCCGAGGGCCTGGTCGAACTGGTCGAGGCCCTGCTGCTCACCGTCGACGAGCCGCTGTCGCTGGAGGCGCTGGCCGCCATGGTCGGCCAGGAGACCGCGCCGGTGCTGATCGAGGCGGCGCTGGCCCGCGTGGCGGCACGCTGGGAGCCGCACCGATTCGTCGAACTGGACCGACGCGAGGTCGGCGGGCGGCCGGTCTGGCGGCTGGTGGCCACCGCCGCCGTCGCCCCGTACCTCAAGGCCGGTGAGCCGGGCCGGGTGCCCAGGCTCAGCCGCGCGGCGCTGGAGACATTGGCGCTGATCGCCTGGCGCCAGCCGATCACCCGCGGCGAGATCGAGGCGGCCCGTGGCGTGGCAGTCAATCCGCAGATCCTCAAGCAGCTCGCCGAGCGGGGCTGGGTGCGCAGCCTCGGCGTCAAGGACAGTCCCGGCCGGCCGGAAATGCTGGGCACCACGCGCGAGTTCCTCGACGATTTCGGCCTCGATTCGCTCGAGGATCTGCCGGATTTCGAGCGCTTCGCCGGACAGGACGATATCGATGTCTGAGCACACGCAGAAAGGGCGCCGCTTTCGCGACGCCCTTTTCCGTTTTCGCGCTGTCGGTGCCTCGATCAGCCGCTGGCGGGGCTGGCCTGCATGGCCGGCTCGGCGTGCAGGATGTTGCGCTTGATGCGCAGCATGACCTCGATGGTCTTCGCCTGGACCAGGACGAACGGCACCATCAGCAGGTAGTGCGCCCAGGTCGAGTGCTCGATCAGGCCGTTGTGGATCAGGCCGACGTGGATGAAGAACATGCCGAAGACGAAGAACGCCACGCCCGGGCAGATCAGCGAGAAGGTGCCGGCGTTGCCCTTGTCGCCCTTGCTGTAGTGCGTGAAGTAGCCCAGGCGGTTCATCACCGCGTGCCCGATCAGGCCGAAGAGGATCTGCGCCGAGAGAATGACCGCCCCCAGCATCAGCAGGCCGGTGTGGTCGATCGGCACGTCGAAGCCGTGCTGCAGGCCGTGCGAGAGACGGATCCAGGTGATGCCCATCAGCGTCAGGATGGGGATGATCAGCCACAGGCTCGGGCTCGCCGGCTCGTTGATGCCCTTGGCCATCATCGCCTGGAAGCCGTGCACCAGCTTGATGATCGCGAGCAGTGCGGCAATGGTCAGGAAGAACAGCGAAGCGAGCAGTCCCACGGTGATCATCGCGCGGTTGTCGCTCATGGCCGCCGGGGCGGCGAGACCCACGGCGATCATAGCCAGCGCGAAGATGGCGATCATCGGCGCGAGGCTGTTGTTGGTCGAGAAGTCGACGTTGCCGTTGGTCAGCGTGCGCGCGAAATAGGTGGTCAGGATCTTCAGCGCGTAGACGCCGATGGCGAGAAAGCCGGTGAGCGCCAGCGGGAACATGTACTCGACGATCGACCACAGGTTGGGCACGAACAGCCCGCCGAGGACGAACATGGTGTTGATGCTCATCGCCAGCGTCAGCGGAATGGCCATCAGCGAGACCTCGGCGTTGCTGTCGCGCAGCTTGTCGTAGGCCTCGGTCTGGCGGAACAGCCGGTACTCGCGGATGTTCCAGAACAGCAGCCGGAAGTGGAGGTAGGCGAAGAACAGCACGCCCAGCAGGTCGAGCCCCAGCAGCACCGACTGCCAGGAGACCGGCCCGGAGAGGATCGGCCAGATGTGATTGAAGGTCGGGATGGGGGTATCCGGGTGCTTGATCAGGAACATCGGATACATGAAGAACGACACCGCCAGTCCGCCCGCGCCGAGGGCGGCGAGGAAGAACAACGGGTTGTAGGACGATTTCAGGTCACGCACAAGCATGTCTATCACTCCTGTGATGGATGAATAAGCACTTTGTATATTAGAAAACACTGAATTTCAAGAGTGTGTCATCCTGTCGATCCATCATCAGCAGTCGGTCGACACGACAAGGCCCACGGACGAGGTCGAAACGCCATGCCGCACCCGTATCCCGAGATCCGCACGCTCGACGACATTCTCGACGAGGCCCGCCGCCTGCCGCCCGTGCCGGCGGCGATCGTGGGCGCCGGTTCCGCCGAGGTCCTTCACGCCGCTCGCGAGGCCGCCGCCGAGGGCCTGATCGAACCGCTGCTGTTCGGGGCGGCCGAGTGGATCGCCGCGCTGCAGGCCGAGCAGGGCAGTGACCTGCCGGTCGTCGACTGCGCCACCGCGACCGCGACCGCGGAGGCCGCAGTAGCGGCGGTGGGTCGCGACGAGGTGCGCATGCTGATCAAGGGGGACATCCACAGCGACGTCTTCCTGCGGCCGATCATCCGCCACCTGCGCCACGGGCCGCGCATTTCCCACGTGTTCGCCGCCGAGATGACCACCTACCACAAGCTGCTCTACATCACGGACGCGGCGATCAACATCGAGCCCGACATCCGCGCCAAGGCGGAGATCGTGCAGAACGCGGTCAACCTGACCTGGTGGCTGGGCAACGATCGCGCCCGGGTGGCGGCGCTCTCGGCGATCGAGACGGTCAACCCGGCGATTCCCTCGACGCTCGACGCGGCCTGCCTGGCCAAGATGGGCGAGCGCGGACAGATCGCCCATGCCCAGATCGACGGTCCGCTGGCCTTCGACAACGCCATCTCGGCGGAGTCGGCGCGCATCAAGGGCATCATCAGCCCGGTGGCGGGGCACGCGGACATCCTGTTGGTTCCCGACCTCGTCTCGGGCAATATCCTCTACAAGGATCTGGAATATCTCGCCGGGGCGCGTTTCGCCGGCATCGTCATGGGGGCCTGCGTACCGGTGGTGCTGACCTCGCGCGCCGATCCGGACGAGACGCGCCTGGCCTCGCTGGCGCTGGCGCGGGTGGCCGCTCACCGGCAGGCACGCGTCGATCCGCTGCCGCCCTTCGAGGCGGGAAGCTGCGGGCATCCGCCGCATTGAGCGATCCGGCGTGCCCCGATCCATGTCTCAATCGCTCACGCATTCTTTGCAAAGGAAGCCGACATGCCATTGCACGACCTTGCCGGACAACTGCCGCCGCACGATCACCTGGTCGACGTGCCGCGACTGATCAGCGCCTACTACCAGAACGTGCCGGACGCCGACGACCCCTCACAGGGGATCACCTTCGGCACCTCCGGGCACCGGGGATCGAGCCTGACCGCCTCCTTCAACGAGGCGCACATCGCCGCGGTCACCGCCGCGCTGGTCGAATATCGTCGGCGTGAAGGCATCGACGGGCCGCTGCTGATCGGCTTCGACACGCACGCGCTGGCCTGGCCGGCGTTCATGACCTGCGTGGAGGTGCTTGCCGCCGCCCGCGTGCCGTTCCGCTTCCAGCACGACGACGCTCCCACGCCCACGCCGGTGATCTCCCGGGCGATCATCGCCGCCAACCGGGAAGGGTCGAGCCGTTGCGACGGCGTCATTCTCACCCCGTCGCACAACCCGCCGGCCGACGGCGGCTTCAAGTACAACCCCCCGCACGGCGGCCCGGCCGACACCGGGGCGACCGGCTGGATCGAGCGGCGCGCCAACGAACTCCTGGCCGACTGGCAAGCCATCGCACGCCAGCCGTTCGAACGCGCGATCAAGGGTGGCCACGCCCAGGGCGTGGACTTTATCCGCCCCTACGTCGAGGCGCTGGACTCGGTCGTGGACATGCAGGCAATCGCCAATGCCGGTGTCTCGATCGGGGTCGACCCGATGGGCGGTGCCGGCCTGCCGTACTGGGAGCCGATCGCCGAGCACTACGGCCTGGATCTGACCGTGGTCAACCGCGAGGTCGAGCCGGATTTTCGCTTCATCCCGCTCGATCATGACGGCAAGATCCGCATGGACTGCTCCTCGCCGTACGCGATGGCGGGGCTCCTCAAGATCAAGGACCGCTTCGACGTCGCCTTCGGCAACGACACCGACGCCGACCGCCACGGCATCGTCAGTCCCGAGGGCGGCCTGATCAATCCCAACCATTTCCTCTCGGTGTCGATCGACTACCTGTTCGGCCATCGACCCGACTGGGGCGGCGATCTCAAGGTGGGCAAGACGATCGTCTCGAGCTCGATGATCGACCGTGTTGCCGGCGGGCTCGGCCGCGAGGTCTACGAGACCCCGGTGGGCATCAAGTGGTTCCAGCCCGGGCTGACCGACGGCTGGCTGGGTTTCGGCGGCGAGGAATCCGCCGGGGCGACCTTCCTCGCGCGCGACGGGCAGGTCTGGAACACCGACAAGGACGGTCTGACCATGGGCCTGCTGGCCGCCGAGATCCTCGCGGTGACCGGCGAGGACGTCTGGGCGCGCTTCAACCGCCTGATCGACAAGTACGGCCAGCCGTTCTACGCCCGGCGTGACGCCGCACTCAGCGAGGAGCGGAAGGCGCGCTTCAAGGCCCTCGATCCCGACCGGCTGGCGATCGACATGCTCGCCGGGGAGCCGGTCACCGGGATTCGCACGAAGGCGCCGGGCAACGACGCCTCCATCGGCGGGCTCAAGGTGGAGACCGACAACGGCTGGTTCGCCGCGCGTCCCTCCGGGACCGAGCCGATCTACAAGATCTACGCCGAGAGCTTCCGCGACCCCGGCCACCTCGAGGAGATCTTCTCCCAGGCCGAGCAGGTGGTAGGCGATGCGCTGAACGGCTGAGAAGTCGACCGGCCCATGGACGCGGCGCGGTCAAGTCGCTATCATGCCGCCCTTGCCTGGTGGGCACTTCCCGCCGGCGACGCGCCCGTAGCTCAGCTGGATAGAGTGTCGGCCTCCGAAGCCGAAGGTCACAGGTTCGAATCCTGTCGGGCGCACCAGACACGGCGATGGCACATTGCCACGCAGAACGCCCCCGCGAGCACCGCTCCGGGGGCGTTCTTCGTTCTGTCGCCGTCAGGCGCTCCGCCCGGGACGGGCATGGACCGCCTGTCGATCCGTCAGGGGTCTAGAACCGCACCCCGAGCTCCAGGTTCGCCTTTCGGCCCGCCGTGGCCTGGCCGGAGTAGTCGTTGGTGCTCAGGTCGACGCTCTGGTCGAACAGGTTCTGTACCTCGAGCTGGATGAAGCCCCGGGCACGGCTCATGATGGGCGGCTCCCAGCGCAGGCGGGTGTCCACCGTCACCAGCGCGTCGAAGTCGACGTCCTCGTAGATGTCGTAGTTGCGCCCGGTGTCCGGGTCCTGGTAGTCCTCGAAGCTGTCTCGCGCGACGCTGCCGCCCTGGCGCAGGTTGAGGAAGTTCGACCAGGTCAGGTTCCAGCCGGGGACCTGCGTCACGGTCTGCAGTCGCATGTCGACCGGGATGTTGAAGTCCCAGGCGGGTAGCTGGTCCTCGTCGATCAGTTCTCCCTGGTAGTAGACCGGGTCCGTTTCCGGCTCGTGATCGTAACCGTCGCTGCCCTGGTAGCTGCTGCGGCTGGTGTCGCGGTAGCTGATGCCCAGGGAGGCGTGGTTGACCGTGGCGCCGAGCTCCCAGGGTCGTGCCGTGGCGATGTCGAGGGTGAGGCTGTCGGTGCTGCTGCGACCCTCGTTGCGGTAGTAGATCAGGCCGTCGTCCTCCTCGACCCGCAGGATGCCGTCCCGATTCTCGCGATTGACGAACTGCAGTTTGGTCTGGAAGCGCCCGACCTCCTGGATCCAGCCGACCATCAGCTCGTCGGAATAGGGCGTGTCGAGGTCGCTGACCCCCGATTCGTCCTCGTAGGTACGCGTGAAAAGAAGACTGCCGTCGTCGTTGTAGAAATTCAGCTCCCGCCAGCTGCCGATGGCGTCGTTCAGCTTGTAGCGCAGGAAGTTTCGCCCGTAGTAGCGGTTGGTGCCGGCGACGAGCCGGGTGCGGCCGTCGCCGAAGGTGTCCCATTCGACCTTCAGGCGCGGCGCGATATCGAGATTTTCCATGTAGCCGTTCCAGTCGGCACGCAGCCCCGGGGTGAAGCTCCAGTCGCCCACCTCGATGCGGTCTTCCAGGTGAAGGCCCACGTCCTCGTAGGTCAGTTCGACCTCGCCGGCGGAATACTCGAAGGACTGGGCGAGGTAGGCGTCTTCGCGACCGCTCTGTCCGTCGCCGTTCTGGTCGACGCAGCCCTCGGCGGCGTCCTCGATGCACTGGTAGGACTCGTAGGTGACGTCCTCGGGGCGCTCGTAGAAGCTGCGCGTGTGGCGCAGCTGGGCGCCGACGGTGAACCGGTGACGCGTCTCGCCCAGCGCCAGTTCGTCGAAGCGCAGTTCCGGGGCGAGGGTCAGGCGCGTCTGGGCCTGTTCGGTGTCGCCGAAGCCGCCGCTCTGGGTGGGCTGCCCGCTACCTTCGCGGTATTCGGCCATGATGAATTCGTTGCTGTCACTGTCGAGGGTGTCGGCCATGCGGTCGAGGCCGAGGTCGAGGGAGAAGTCACCCACGGCCAGGTCCCGGTCCCAGTGCAGGGTCGTCCCGATCGCCTCGTGGCTTTTCACGAAGCGGTCGTCGTAACGACTGGTGGTCAGCCCGTCGTGGCTGCGGTCGGTGTAGCGGAAAGACAGGCCCAGCCGATCCTCGCCCAGGCGCGTGTCGAACCGTCCCAGAAGGTTGTCGATGCGGTCCTGGTAGTCGATGTGATTGAGGACGCCGTCGCCGTCTTCGTAGCTCTGGGCGAAGCGCGAGCTGCGCCGCGAGACGTTGAGGGTCACGCCGCTGACCTCGCCCAGGCCCTGTTGCAGGGAAAGACCGTAATTCCGGCGCAGGTAGTCGGGGGTGTATTCGCCCCGGTAGTTGCTGCTCGGGTCTTCCTGGTCGGCCTCGTCGACGTGAAAGCTCTCCCACTCGTCGCGTTGCTCCCCGTAGCGCAGCGACACGCTGTCCTCGCCGTCGTAGCGTTTGAGCCGGGTGGATACCACGCCGCCGGTGAAACCGCCGTAGGCGGCGGGGACGTTGCTGTCGAAGACCTCGACGCTTTCCAGCAGGTCGACGTCGAGGAAGTACCCCTGCGGCGAGCTGCCGCCCGTTGGGGCGACCAGGCTGGGCGTCGACCAGACGTCCTCGTTGTTGGCCGGGTCCAGGTCGCTGCTCATGTCGATTCCGTCGAGAACGAACAGGTTCTGGTAGAAGGGCTGGCCGTGGATGGAGATCTCGCCGGGCTTGAGGCTGGCGCTGTTGGCCGACTGGTTCGCGCCGCGGGAGAAATCCACCGCGGTGTTCAGGCGCAGAAGGTCGGACAGATGGCCGTCGCCGGTGGGCATCCGGGCGATGTCCTCGGCATCGTAGCGTGACTCCCCGGCGCTCAGCGGATGGCCGGCCTTGACCACGATGGTGTCGAGAAAGGCCGAGCCGCTGTCATGGCAGTCGCCATTTTCGGCGCAATCCTCGTCGTTGCCCTGGGCCCAGCCAAGGTTGACGCAGGTCAGCAGACCGGCAAGGCCCAGGCCGAGCCTCGCCGGGGTGCGGTTTCGATAGTGATCGCTCATCGGTTTCAAAACTCCTTGCTTGCTGGAATGGAATCCGGGGGACAGCCTGACCGGTGCGCATCGCTGGCGGTCGCGGGCCGCTCGCGTTCGAGCCGGATCGGTTTGTGGTCACGACGTTTCGTTCGGGTCCGGGGGGAGTTCCGGCGGCTCGACCCTGGCCGGGCGCTCGCTCAGGGTGTGCAGGAAGGTTTCGAGTGCATCGAGTTCGTCGGGGGTCAGCTTCAACGGCTCGATCAGTTCCGACATCTCGGGCTGGCCGTCGCGATGCCCCTGCCGCATCCCCAGGTTGTAGGCCGCCAGCGTGCCGCGCAGGTTGACGAACAGGCCGTTGTGCATCCATGGCCCGGTGTGCAGGAGGTCGCGTAACGACGGCGTGCGAAACGCGCCCTTGTCGGCTTTTCGGCCGGTGATCTCGTAGCGCCCCAGGTCCTCGTGGCGGCTGCCGGCGAGGGCGAGACCGATGTTGTGAAAGCGACCGTCGGAAAGCAGCGGGCCGTGGTGGCAGTTCATGCAGCGGGCCTGGGTGCGGAACAGGTGCAGCCCCTCGATTTCCCGGTCGTCGAGATCGGCCCGGCCCTGGAGGAAACGGTCAAAGCGGCTTGGTCGGGAGACGAGGGTGCGCTGGAAGGCGGCCAGCGCCTTGCCGAGCGCCGGGGCGGTGATCTCGGAGGTGCCGAGGCCTTGCTCGAACGCCTCGCGATAGCCCGGTATGGCGTTGAGGCGCTCGAGCACCTCGTCGAGGTCCGCCGCCATCTCGACGGGATCCTCGATCGGGAGGAGGGCCTGCTCTTCCAGGCTGGCGGATCGACCGTCCCAGAAGAACTCGTCGACGTAGGCGACGTTGAGCAGCGTCATGGCATTGCGGTCGCCTCGCTGCCGGTCGTGTCCGAACGAGGTGGACCGTCCGTCGCCCCAGCCGAGTTGCGGGTCGTGGCAGCTGGCGCAGGCCAGTTGTCCCGAGTCGGACAGGCGCGGATCGAAGAAGAGCTGCTTGCCGAGTTCCTCGACCTCGGGGGTCTGCCAGACCGGCTGCTCGGGGGAGGGCAGCCGCCCCAGGGGCTCGGCGTCGACGCCCTCCGATACCTCGAAGGGCGGCCAGTGCGCCTGGCCCTGGCGATAGCGTTCCGACAAATCCCCGTCGATGTCTGCCGAGACGGGAGCCGAGAGGCAACACGTCAGCAGAAACAGCCAAGGGGAGATGGAACGGGTCATATGCTGCCAACGAATCTAAACGAGAACCGTTGGCATTCTCACCATATTTCCTGGCATGTCAACCCTTGCCGTGATGGCTTCATCTGCCTCGCGACGATGGATCCGGATCGTCCGGGATGGCTCCCGGGAGGCCCTCGAACGTCCGTATGTCGGCTGCACGGGACGCAATCTCGTGGTCGCTCGGAGGGCGACGAATGCTTGCGGTCGCCAACGCCGTGCTGACCAGCCGGGCGACGAGGAGGGCGAGTCCAGGCAAGCGCCTGACAGCGGGTCAGGCCGGGGGCGGGGCATGCGGGTACCTGGGCACCGGCCCGGCGGCGAGATCGGGGCGACCGAGGTCTTTCACGCGCCGACTGCGGGGGCTCGTGGCTCATCGGCGCGATCGGGCCAGTGGCGTGACCGCGTTACCCGGGCGGCCGGGCGTATCGACAGCCGGGATGGTCGACCGGATTCAGATCCAGCGCCGAGTGCGGGAGAGGTAGTTCCGGTACCCCTCGCCGAACAGCCTGCCCAGCGCCTGCTCCTCGGCACGGATCTGCACGCGGTCGAGGAACAGCGCGAACAGGGCGACAACTACCAGTCCGAGCCAGTTGCCGAACCAGACGACCATGCCCAGCAGGATCACCGCGTCGCCGAGGTAGATCGGGTTGCGCGAGTGCCGGTAGATGCCGCTGGTGACCAGGTGTTTCGCGTGGTCGGGCCAGATGGGATTGATGGTGGTGTGCGCCTTCTGCAGCGACCAGGCGGCGATGACCATCAGTCCCAGGCCGAGGGCGAACAGCAGAGCGGTGATCCAGGGCCGACCGGGCAGGTCGAGGCCGGCGGCGGGGAGCCATTCGGAGAGTCCCCAGATCAGTGCGATGCCGATCAACAGGGCGACCGGCGGGGGAATCAGCTTGATGAGCATGGCGGGTCTTCCTGCCGTTGACTTGATGGGCCCTTATCGCTGCAGTCTAGTGTCAGCCTGTCGGGAAAGACATCCCGTGGGGCCGTCGCCGGGTTGATCGCCCGGATCGATGGCCTAAAGTCGGTGGGGATTCCCCATCGACGACCCGAGCCGACCTTCCCGAGGAGAAGATTGCCATGCTGTCCAGACTCAAGAGCCGCTCCGTCCTGCTGACCGGTACCGACGCCGAGAGCAAGCGCGAGGCCGTGCGTGCCTATTTCCATCGCACCATGGATATCTACGAGAAGCTCTTCGAGGTACTCACCGACGACCAGGCGTTCTACGAGCGCCCCGAGCCATTGCGCCACCCGTTGATCTTCTACTTCGGCCACACGGCAACCTTCTACATCAACAAGCTGGTGACCGCCAAGGCGACCACGCGCATCGACCCGCAACTCGAGGGGATGTTCGCGATCGGCGTGGACGAGATGAGCTGGGATGACCTCAACGATGCCCACTACGACTGGCCGACCGTCGACCGCGTGCGCGACTATCGCCGCAAGGTGCGCGAACGCGTCGACCAGCTGATCAGCGAGCTCGACTGGACGCCGCCGGTGCGCTGGGACGACCACCCCACCTGGTCGATCTTCATGGGCATCGAGCACGAGCGCATCCACCTGGAGACATCGTCCGTGCTGATCCGTCAGCTCGATCCCGAGTGGGTACGCCCGCACGACGACTGGCCGATCTGCGATGCGGCCGCGGCCGAGCCGGCGGCCGCGCCGGTCAACGAATTGCTCGATGTGACCGGCGGCACGGTGGTGCAGGGCAAGTCGCACGATGCCCCGCTGTACGGCTGGGACAACGAGTACGGTCGGCTGGAAACCCGCGTCAAGCCGTTTCGCGCCAGTCGCCTGCAGGTCTCCAACGCCGAGTTCCTCGCCTTCGTCGAGGCCGGCGGCTACGAGACGCCCGAGTGGTGGACCGACGAGGGACGGCGCTGGCTGGATTATCGCGGCGCGGCCCACCCGGTGTTCTGGTTGCCGCGCGGCGACTCCTGGGGGTATCGGGCCATGACCCACGAGATCGACATGCCCTGGGACTGGCCGGTGGACGTCAACTACCTCGAGGCCAAGGCCTTCTGCAACTGGCTCGCCGAGACCACGGGCAAGTCCATCCGCCTGCCCACCGAGCCCGAATACGAGCGCCTGCGCCAGGTCGCCGGCGTGCCCGACGAGCCGGAATGGGGCGAGCGCGCACCGGGCAACATCAACCTGGAGTACTGGGCCTCGGCCTGCCCGGTCGACCGCTTCGCCCAGGGCGATTTCTATGACGTGATCGGCAACGTCTGGCAGTGGAGCGAGACGCCCATCGACGCCTTCGAGGGTTTCGAGCCGCACCCGATCTACGACGACTTCTCGGTGCCGACCTTCGACAACCAGCACAACCTGATCAAGGGCGGCTCGTGGATCTCGACCGGCAACGAGGCCACGCGCGACGCGCGTTACGCCTTCCGCCGGCACTTCTTCCAGCACGCGGGTTTCCGCTACGTCGAGGGCGAGCCGGTGCGCCCGCCGGCCTCCAAGGACGAGGGCTACTACGAGACCGACGCGCAACTCGCGCAGTACTGCGACTTCCACTACGGCCGCTCGTACTTCGGCGTGGCCAACTTTCCGCGGGCGCTGGCCGAGTACGCCCTGCGCCAGATGGAAGGGCGCAATCACGGCGCGGCGCTCGACATCGGTTGTGCCACCGGGCGGGCAACCTTCGAGCTCGCGCCGCACTTCGAGTCGGTTACCGGGCTGGACTTCTCGGCGCGCTTCGTCCAGATCGCCCAGGCGATGCTCGACGAGGGCCAGATTGCCTACGCGCTGCCCACAGAGGGCGAGCTGACCGAGGACCGGGCCGCTTCGCTGGCCGCGCTGGGCCTCGAGCCGCGTGACAACATCGAGTTCTGGCAGCAGGATGCCTGCAACATGAAGCCGCACTTCACCGGCTACGACCTGGTGCTCGCCGGCAACCTGATCGACCGGCTCTACGATCCGGGCAAGTTCCTCGACGACATCGCCGGGCGCATCAACGCCGGCGGCCTGCTGGTGATCGCCTCGCCGTACACCTGGCTCGAGGACGTCACGCCGCGCGAGCGCTGGCTGGGCGGCTATGTCGACGAGGAAGGCCGGCCGGTATCCACCCTCGACACGCTGATCAAGCGCCTCGAATCCAACTTCGAGTTGGTGGGCGAGCCGGCGGACATCCCGTTCGTCATCCGCGACACGGCGCGGCGCTACCAGCACACGGTCAGC
>CAYUAO010000003.1:30418-51053 GCA_964442775.1 uncultured Halothiobacillus sp.
GGTGACGGTCTGGGCCCGTAAGGCATGAGCCAAGAAGTGAGCGAGGAAGGCATGAGCCAGGCCGATTTCACCCGGCTGGCCCAGTACCCCGGATCGGGCTGCGAGAAGTATGACCGGCGTGGCGAGATCTTCGGCCGCGACGACGTGATCCCGCTGTGGGTGGCGGACATGGACTTCCCCGCACCGGACTTCGTCACCGAGGCACTGGCCGAGCGGCTGGCCGACGGGGCGTTCGGCTATGCCAAGCCCACCGCGGAACACGTCGAGGCGATCACCGGTTGGCTGGCCGGCCAGCATGACTGGCACGTCGGGGCGGAGGCGATCGTGCCCGTGCCCGGCGTGGTGCCCGCCATGGCCATGGCGATCCGTGCCTTCACCTCCCCGGAGGCGCGCGTGATCATCCAGCCGCCGGTGTATTTCCCGTTCTTCCAGGTGGTGCGCGACCAGGGGCGGCGGCTGGTCGAAAATCCCCTGCTGGAGCAGGCGTCACCGGATGGCGGGCGGCGTTACGTGATGGATCTCGAGGCGCTGGAGGCCCAGACTGCCGAGGCGGAGATGCTGTTGTTGTGCAATCCGCACAATCCCGGCGGGCGGGCCTGGAACGAGGAGGAGCTGGGTCAGGTGGCGGCCATCTGTGCCCGCCACGACGTGATGGTGATCAGCGACGAGATCCACATGGACCTCACCTACCCGGGTGTCCGGCACACCCCCTTCGCGCGGGTGGCCGACTCGGCCGATTGTCGCTGGTTCACGGTCACCGCACCGGGCAAGACGTTCAACACCGCCGGCATCGGTGGCGGCTACGCGGTGATCCCGGATGCCGTGACCCGCAAGCGCTTCGACCGCGAGCGGCGCGGCATGCACCTGGGCGAGGGCTCGGTGTTCGGCCTGACGGCACTGAAGGCGGCCTACAGCCACGGGGCCGGCTGGCCGGAGGAACTGATGGCCCACATCGCGCACAACCGGGATCGGGTCATCGAGGCACTCGCCGATCTGCCGATCGAGCCGATGTGGCCCGAGGCGACCTACCTGCTCTGGCTGGACTGTCGCGGCATGGGCCTGTCCGACACCGAGCGCGACCCCGAGGACCGTGCGCTGCAGCGCTTCTTCATCGACGAGGCGGGGCTGGGCCTGAGCCAGGGGATCATTTTCGGCGAGGCCGGGCGGGGCTACATGCGCATCAACCTGGCCACGCCCACGCGGGTGGTCGACCGGGCGATGAGCCAGTTGCGCAAGGCTCTCGAACGGCGCGGGATGCTCGGCGGTGCGAGCACGGGATAAGCCGTAGCATCGCCTACACGAATAGCCAATGCCTCTGGCTTACCGGCTTGTTCGTCATCAAGGCGCCGACTCGAAGCCGGGCTCATTGCCCGGCGAGAATCGGCAACACCGAGGATGGGCAAGCCGGCAGGCCCCTTCGGGCGGGCCGCCAGGCGCCCATCTGCGGTGTCGCGGGGTTCGTCCATGAACCCCGCCCTTTGGGCCGGCTTGCGCCGGCCGGATCGGCGTCCTGCCGATCCGGTTCAGCGCTTGCCAATGGCGACGGCCATTGGGCGGCGCACTGCGCCTTGCATCTGGACGCCTGGCGGCCCGCAGAGGTCGTTGCCTATTCGTGCAGAGTTTCCCTGGCGGCAGGCTCAGGGGTAACGTCGAAACCCCGACCAGGCCAACTCGCAGTGCATCCGCCCGCGTAACAGGCCGTCGGCGACCACCCGTCGGCTCACCCCGCGGCGCAGCTCCCCGCCGGTGGCGAGAAAGCGTGCGCAACCATCGCCGTACTCGGGGCAGAGACGTACTTCCATGCCATCGAAGGTGGCATGGCCGGTCATGCGGCGGTAGCGGTTCTCCCGTGCCTGCAACTTGAAGTCGGTGCGCATCCCGGCGACCAGGTCGAGACCGAGGGGTTCGGCCGTTCGCCACTTGTCACCGTCGTGCATCTCCACGGGCTGGAGGATGCACTGCACCCGTTCGCCCGGGGCCGCGTTGGCCCGGGCGTGTTCCAGTTCCGCAGCGCGGGCGGCCGCCTCGGCCTCGCGTGCCGCGGCTTCCCGCCGTCGGGCCTCGGCCCGGGCCCGGTCGAGATCAGCCTGTTTCATCCGCGCCTCGTTCTGCTCGGAGGCGCTCATGCGCATCCACTGCTCTTCCGGGATGTCCAGCGGGTAGTGTGGTCCGCAGGCCGAGAGCAGGCCGATCGAGGCCCCCAGCAAGGCGACGGTGGCAAGACGCCGTGCCCCCGACGCCCGCCTCATCCGCGCAAGCGTGCGTCGAGGTGGTCTACCGCCTCGGCCCAGTCGGCGTCCTCGGCCAGCGACTCGCGCAGGAAGCGACGCTGGTTCTCGCTCCAGAACGGCGCGTCGCTCAAGGCCACGTCGCTCGGCAAGGGAGAATGCCGCTCGATGAATGCCTCGATGTCATCCTCGCCCGCTTCCAGGCCGAGCTGCTCGAACAGTTCACTCAGGGGGTGAAACGGTGGCTGCATGCGATCTCCTCCCTCGGGTCGATGCCGGTATCGCGTTGGTTTTCTCGGTTGCTGTCCTGATTCTAGCCGCTTTTCCCGGGGGCGGTGGGCGTGTCTATACTTCCCCTTTTGCCCGGAGCGGAACATCCATGTGGCCAGAGTATTTCCTGTTCCTTCTCAAGACGCTCACGCTCGTCGTCGCCGTGGTGTTCGCGGTCGCCGCGGTGGTGTCCGTGGTGGGTCAGGCCCGCAACGCGCAGGCCGGTGACGGTCGGCTCAAGCCACTGAAGATCCGTCGTCTCAACGACGAGGTCGAGTCGCGCGGCAAGCAGTTGCGCGAGGCGCTGAAAAAGCCCGACGGCGGATGGAAGGCGAAGTGGGCCGAACTGCGCCGGCGATTGACCGGTGGCAAGCGGAAGGCCGATGGCAAGCCGTCTGTCGAGGCCGGGGGGCGAACGGCGCCGTCGGAGGGCGAGACGGAGTCGACCGACGAGCGAGCCCAGGCGCCAGCCCGCACCTTCGTGCTGCGGTTTCACGGTGACATCCGCGCCACGGCCGTCGAGGCCCTGCGCGAGGAGGTCAGCGCCGTGCTGCAGGTGGCCGAGCCGGGCCGGGATCGCGTGCTGCTGGTGCTCGACAGCCCCGGGGGCGTGGTCCCGGGTTATGGCCTGGCCGCCGCCCAGCTCGCCCGCCTGCGGACCGCGGGGGTCGAGCTGGTCGCCGTGGTCGACCGAGTCGCGGCCAGCGGGGGCTACATGATGGCGGCAGTGGCCGACCGCATCGTCGCCGCACCGTTCGCCATCGTCGGCTCGATCGGGGTGGTCGCGCAGCTGCCCAATATCCACCGCTTTTTGAAGCGCAACGACATCGACGTCGAGCTGCACACCGCCGGGCAGTACAAGCGCACGCTGACCCTGCTGGGCGAGAACACCGAGGCCGGACGGGAGAAGTTCCGCGAGGAGCTTGAGCAGACCCACATGCTGTTCAAGGACTTTCTCAACCGCTATCGGCCGCAGCTGGACCTGGACAAGTTGGCCACCGGCGAGCACTGGTACGGCCAGGATGCGCTCGAACTGGCGCTGATCGACGAGATCGGCACCAGCGACGATCTCGTGCTCGAGGCGGTCAGGCATGGCGATACCTACGAGATCATCCAGCCGGTGAAAAAGCGCGGCCTGCTCGGTCGGTTGAGCGCCTCGGCCCAGTCGGCCCTGAGCGAGTGGCGCCACCCGCTCTGAGCGGGTCAGTCGGAGTCGGAACGCCCGGCACTACGCCGACCATGGAAGTGGTACGAGGCGAGGATCTGGCGGTAGGTTTCGGCCACGTCGCGGGCGAAGTGATCGATGGCGTGTCGCCTGGCCGTGCTGACGGCCTGCTCGGCCATGGCCGAGCGCAGGTCGTCGTCCTCGATCAGGCGTCGGGCGGCCACGGTCCAGCGGTCGATGTCCTCGGCGGTCTTGAAGCCGTTTCTCTCGTGGTTGACCACGTCGTCGATGCCGCTGGAGCGCACGGCGATGACCGGCAGGCCGGCGGCCATCGCCTCCAGGATCACCATGCCTTGGGTCTCGGACTTCGAGGCGAACACGAAGGCATCGCCCAACTGGTAGTAGTGGGCCATTTCCTGCGGTGAGACCGCCCCGACGAGGGTTACCACGTCGGTCAGTTCGAGCGCGTCGATGCGGTCCTGCAGGCGCTCGTGCTCCTCGCCGTCGCCGATGATCAGGCAGCGGAAGGGCTGCTCGCTGCAACGGCGTAGTTCGTCCATCGCGGAGATGAGGAAATCGATGTTCTTCTCGCGCGACAGGCGCGAGACGCTCACCAGCACCCGCTGCTCGGGCCGGATGTCGTGCGTCTCGCGCAGCGATGCCACGGCGGCCGGTTCCCAGGCCTGGAACCGGTCGAAGTCGATCCCGGTCGGGTGGACGTAGATCGGTGCGGTGACGCCGATCACCCGCAGGTATTCCTCGGCCGACTCGGTCGGCACGATCACCCCGTCGCAACGATTGGCGAAGCGCCGGATCGCCGTGTGCGCAATCAGGTTGCGGAACAGCGGCCCTGGCAGCGGCACGTAGTGGGAATAGTGCTCCAGGCGGGTGTGATAGGTGAACACCGTCGGCACCTTGAGTCGGCGGGCATGCCACTGCGCCACCCGGCCGAGCCAGAACGGGTGGTGGATGTGGATCAGGTCGGGCGAGAAGGACTTCAGCCCCCGCCGGATGCGCGGCGAGACGGGGTTGGCCAGCCGGAATTCGCCGTTGCGGCCCATGGTCAGCAAGGAGGGCACACGGACCACGTCGCTCTCGCGGTCGTCCTGGTCGGCGTAGCTCGGCGCGATGACCCTCACCCGGTGGCTCAGTTGCTCCAGGCCCCGGCGCAGGCGGTCGATGGAGATGGGCACCCCGCCGATGAACGGCAGGTAGTTGTTGGTCACCATGGCGATCGCCAGCGGACGCCCCGTCCACGGCGAGGTGTCGAGATCGTAGTTCCGGTAGTAGTCGCGCTCGACGAAGATCGCGCTGTAGAGCTTGATCGCCAGCAGCATCAGCAGGCCGAGCACCAGCAGGAAGTTGAGGTGGCCGACGTAGAAGAGCGAATGGATGAAGAACCACAGGCTCTCGAGCGTCTTGAAGACCTGGTGCTGGCCGATGTCGAGCCGCTCGACCGAGATCGACACGTCGCCTCCCTCGGTCCTCACGTCGACGTAGTGGTAGAAGCTGGTCTCGTCATTGAGCACCAGCCCGCCGGCCCCGCCGGTGACCACGTAGCGCACCCCGTCGCGTCGCTGTTCGTCGAACAGGTGCAGGTTGCTGGAGAAGACCGCGTCCACGTCGTGCGCGCGGAACAGGCCGTGCAAGCGGTCGCGGAAGTCCTCGTCGCCGAGGTAGTGCTTGTCCGAGTCCAGCGGGCTTTCCCGGGTGGCCGTGAATAGCGGATGGCCGATGAAGACGAAGCGATGCGTCGGCGAGCTGTCACGCAACTGCTCCTTGAGCCAGTGCAGCTGGAAGGGGTAGGTATCCGGGTCGCTGCTGTCGAGGAACAGGAACTGGCTGCCACCGGCGCGAAAACCGAAGAAGTACGGCCCGAAGTGCTCGTAGTAGTTGAACGAGCCGAAGGCGCCGCTCTCCTTCTCGCCCACGGTGAGCAGGTAGGGCATCTCCAGGTGCGAGAGCGTGCGGTAGAGAGCGCGGTACTTGTCCTCGCCGCCGCCGCTGACGGCATTGCCGGCCGAGACCACGAAGTCCGGTCCCGCGCGATTGAGCCGCGGGATCATCTTGCGCTCGAACAGGCCGACCGAGTTGTTGACGTTGCCCACCACCGCGAAGTGCAGTTCGTCGTCCGCCCGGGCCTGGATCTGTTCGATCTGCTCGGCGTGCACGGCGTGGTAGGTGCCCTCGAAGATCGAGAGGTACACCCGGTAGCCGACCAGCAGCAGGATCGCGGCCAGCGTGAGGTAGAAGGCCGCCTTGAGCCGGCGCGGCGTCAGCTTTTCCGACACCCGGCTCACGAGGTCCCTCGGCGGCTGGCGGCGATCTCGCGCTGGGTGACGAACAGCCCGATCAGCATGCCGAGATAGATCGTCAGTGCCCGCCAGGCGACGGTGACCAGTACCAGGTGCGAGGCGGTGACCACGTCACGGAAGAAATAGCCGAACACCCCCTCGGCGATGCCCGAGGCCCCCGGGGTGGGCGAGAAGTACATGACGAAGGTGGTCATCACCATCCGGCCGATCACAACCCAGTAGTCGAAGCCGTAACCCAGCGCCCAGAAGAGCAGGGCGGGGAAGGAGAACAGCGCCAGCAGGAAGATCGCCGTGAAGACGAACGAGGCAGCGATGTCGAGTTTTCGTCCCTGGAAATACCGGACGAACCCGTGGGCGAACCGCTGCAGCTCTCGGACCAGTCGGTGTCGCCAGCGCCAGTGCCGACGCGGGCCGATCAGGTGCAGGGCGCGCAGTGTCCTGAGCCCGACCAGCATCGGACGCAACAGCCAGTTGCTGCGCATCACGAGCACGGTGAAGAAGGAGAGGTAAAGCGCGACCGACACGCTCAGGGTGATCACGAGCGAGTTGCTCGCCACCGCGTCCTCGGCCCCGGGCAGCGTGACCAGCAATATCGGGGTCGCGCCGAAGATGAACAGCACCGCCAGCGCCGTGCGGATGGTGGTGGCCGTCAATCCGGTGCCCACCGGCACCCCGCGTCGCCTCATGAACCACACCTGAGCCACCCCGCCGCCGGTGGCCAGCGGCGTGATGTTCGAGACGAAGATGTTGAGAAACACCAGGCGGGCCATGGCCGACAGCGGGATCGAATGACCCAGTGCGCGCAGCGTGAACCAGAGCCGCAGGCCGTCGGCGGCGAAGTACAGCAGGAGGAGGGCGAGGCTGGCAAGGATCAGACGCCAGCTCAGCAGGCGGGCGTCCCAGGTGATCTCGTGGCCGGCGACCTGCGAGTAGACCGCCCAGACGCCTGCCGCGCTCAGGCCGATGAACAGCAGCGCGAACCAGACGAGCCGCCGCCCGCGGAAGGTCGGTTCGTCCTCGAGGTGGAAGCGGTCGGGGTGATGATGAGGGTCGGTCATCGGGAGGCGGTGGTGGCCCGGAGATGGCGCTGGGCGCTGCCGGGTGGGACGGGCACAGAAAAACCCGCGCGAGGCGGGTCATCCGTGATCGTCATCAATGTTGGAGGCTGGACCCGGAGTCGAACCGGGGTAAACGGATTTGCAATCCGGTGCATAGCCACTCTGCCATCCAGCCGCAATCTGGAGCGGGAAACCGGATTCGAACCGGCGACCCCAACCTTGGCAAGGTTGTGCTCTACCAGCTGAGCTATTCCCGCTTGAGGGGGCGCAATTTTCATCAGGAACCGCTCCCGTGTCAAGTCGTTCCTGGGCGCGTCGTGTCGACCGTGCCGGCCCGGGGTAGGCCGGCGTTGTCGTTTGGCCGTTTTCAGTGACGTCGCAGTCGCGCCAGCAGCCACCGTTGCAACATGCGGTTGC
Organism: uncultured Halothiobacillus sp.; assembly: GCA_964442775.1. GTDB lineage: Bacteria > Pseudomonadota > Gammaproteobacteria > Halothiobacillales > Halothiobacillaceae > Guyparkeria. The sequence continues at coordinate 37,872 of CAYUAO010000003.1, forward strand.
GAGACTGTCGCGCCCGATTACACTCGGAGCGGTCGGCCTGCAGGCAGGAGGCCGGGTGGCGCGGGTCGTGCAGCTCCGCCGAGCGCGCGTCGAGGTAGACGCGCACGTTCAGGGTCACCGGGCGCTGCCTCGAATCGAGGATCTCGTGGTCGGTGAACGCAAGCTCGACGGTGAAGCGGCCGCGTTCGGTGATCCGGGCGACGACGGAGAAGCCCAGGGAGAACTCGTCGCCCGGCGCCAGTCGCCGCAGGTCACCGAGCAGACGGCGAATCAGGATATAGTTCTGCTCGTAGAGATCCATCAACTGGTCGAATGGATCGTGCTCGATGGAATGAGGAATGCCGGTGTTGAGATTCATGTCTGCCAGTGTAAGCAAGCCCCGCTCGAATAGGAATGCCGCGGTGAGATGGGTCGGGGTCCTCGGACTCGGCGCCCTGGCCTGGTCGCTGGCTGTCGGTGTCGCCCGAGCCGACGTCTACAAGTACCGCGATGCCGAAGGTGTAGTGCACCTGACCAACGTGCCGCAGGAATCCAAGGACGAGCCTTACAAGCTCTGGCGCAAGGGCGAGGCGACCAAGCCCAAGGGGTGGCGGGACGGCTATCGTGTCATGCCGCGCCTGGAGCGCGAGCGTTACGCCGGGCTGGTCGATCGTTTCGCCGATTTGTACGAGGTCGACCCGACGCTGGTGCGTGCCGTCATCCACGCCGAGAGCGCCTTTCGGCCTGACGCCGTCTCGCCCAAGGGCGCCGGCGGGCTGATGCAGCTGATGCCTGCGACCGCCGCGCGCTTCGACGTGGCCGATCGCTTCGATCCGGAGGAAAACATCGCCGGGGGCGTGTCGTACCTGGCGCTGCTGCTGGACATGTTCCGGGGCGACCGCGAACTGGCGGTCGCCGCGTACAACGCGGGCGAGAACGCGGTCAAGCGCTTCGGCGGCATTCCGCCCTTCGACGAGACCCGCGACTACGTCAAGCGGGTCATGCAGTTGCAGGCGGCCTACGCGGGGGATGAGTAGGTGACGGACGCCGGGAAGCCCGACCGTCCCGAGGCGCCCGATCTTGGCGCGGAGGCGGGGCGTCTAGCCGCATTCGTCGAGTCGCAGTCTGCCCTGGTGCTGGCCGTCGCCACGAACGGGCGGGCGCTGCCGGAGATCGGCAGCCTGCCGTTCGTCGTTCACGACCACGCCTTCTGGGTGCTGGCGAGCGAACTGGCTGGCCACACGGGACCGCTACTGGAGCGCGGCGAGGCCCGCGTGGCCCTGCTGGCCGACCAGGCGGCCACCCGCAACCCGTTCGCCCGCGAACGGGCCCACTGGGCGGCGCGCGTGGAGGCCATCGAGCGCAACGAGCGGCGATTTGCCGTGATCACCGCCGCCCTGCGCGATCGGCATGGCAAGACCGTTGACCTGCTCTGCGGGCTGGGTGATTTCCACCTGCTCGGTCTCCACCCCGGTGCAGGCGGCTACGTCAACGGCTTCGGTAGCGCGTTCGAGCTGGACGGCCTCTCACTCGTCTCGCACCGCCGCGGCTGACCCGAGCCGGTCGACGGCCTCGTCGATGACCCCTGGATCGGCCGGACGTTTCGGCGCCTGCTCGCTCAGGTGCCGCCGGTAGGCGCGGGCACCGGGACGGCCCTGGAACAGGGTGAGGATCGGCTTGATCAGCGTCGGCAGGCGCGTGCCGCGATCGATCTCGGTCACCGCGTAGTCGCGGTAGGCGCGCAGGACCTCCAGCCGGTCGACGGACCGACCGTCCTCGAACAGCGCCGCGTCGATCTCGGCCAGCAGCCCGACGTTCTGGTAGGCGGCCCGCCCGACCATCACACCGTCGACCTCCGCCAGGGCGGCCCGCATCGACTCGATGGTGGTCAGCCCGCCGTTGAGCACCACGGTCAGGTCGGGGCGCTCCTGCTTGAGTCGCGTGGCGAACTCGGGCCGCAGGGGCGGGATATCGCGATTCTGCTTGGGCGAAAGGCCCTTCAGCCAGGCCTTGCGGCTGTGCACGATGAACACGTTCGAGCCGCCCCGATCAGCGACGATGTCGACGAATTTGCGGAATTCCTCGTAGGTTTCCTGGTGATCGATGCCGATGCGGCTCTTGATCGTCACCGGCACGTCGACCACGTCGCGCATGGCGGCGACGCAGTCGGCGACCAGCCCGGGATCGGCCATCAGGCAGGCGCCGAACGCGCCGTTCTGCACCCGGTCGCTGGGGCAGCCGACGTTGAGATTGATCTCGTCATAGCCCCATTCGGCGGCGATGCGAGCCGCCTCCGCCAGCGCCTTCGGATCCGACCCGCCCAGCTGCAGGGCCACCGGGTGCTCGCTTGCATCGAAGCGCAGGTGACGCTCGACGTCGCCGTGCAGCAGCGCGCCGGTGGTCACCATCTCGGTGTACAGCCGTGCGTGCCGGCTCAGGTGCCGAGCCAGGAAACGGTAATGGCGGTCGGACCAGTCCAACATCGGGGCCGTGCAGAAGCGCCAGGGGGCGGGCGTCGCGGCGGTGAGCGGTGGCTGAACGGGATCGGTCATGGGGACTCGGTGACTGTCTGCAGGGCGCGGCATTGTAGCGCGTTCGCCGCAGACGTCAGGCCAGTAGCGCCTTGACGATTGCGCTCGACCCCGCGATGGCCGCGATGCCGAGGATGATGGGGCGCAGCGCGCCGAAGGGGATGCGGTTGACCAGGTGTCCCGAGGCGATGAATCCGGCGAGGGTGCCCGGCAGCAGCGCCGCGAACAGCCCCCATTCCCGCGGGCCGATGAATCCGGAGAAGAACAGTGCCACGGCGCTGGCGAGGCTGGCGAAGAGGAAGAAGGCCGAGAGGTTGGCTCGTACCAGCGGGCCGCGCTCGTTCTGGTAGATCAGGGCGATCGGCGGACCGCCCACCGCGGTGATCGTGCCCATGTAACCCGAGGCGGCCCCGGCAATGACACTGTTGCGCGGGTTGAGCGCTGGCTGGATGCCGGCCACGCTCAAGGCGACGGCCAGCAGGATGAGGATGCCGAAGGCCAGCTCGAAGCCCTTCGGCGTGAGCATCGCGAGCGTGCCCACGGCCAGGACGGTGCCGAGGATGTCACCACCAATGGCGAAACGCACCGGGCGGAAGCTCAGGCTCGAGCGGCTGCGCCACAGGATCAGCAGGGTAAGCAGGACCGCGTTGAGGATCAGCGGGCCGGGCAGGAGCAGGGGGCTGATCAGGAACAGCAACGGGGCGGCCAGGGTGCCGATGCCGTACCCCGCGAGCCCCTGGAGGAAGGCCCCGGCGAAGATGGCGAAGTTGGCCAGTAGCAACTGAGGAAGGGAGATGTCGTCCACGGGGTCTCGCAACGAAATATCCCCGGCGGGGCCGGGGATATTGATGCAACTGGTTCCCCGCCGAGACGACGGGGCGCCAAGTGCCTGTCCGGATCAGGCGTAGGTGTTGACCTGACTGCCCACCGGCCCGTCGGCCGCGGGGCTGTTCTGGGCACCCTGGCTACCCTGACCGATCGACTCGACCAGCGGCGCCATTGCCTGTTCCTGCGTTTCCATCGCCTTTTTCTGCACGCGAACGCCTGCTTCCTGCGAGACCTGCGCGCTTGCCATGGCAGTCTGCATGCTGCCGGCGGCGGATACCGAGTCGGCCATAGTGCCTCCTCCGTTGGGACGTGAGTTGATGGGCTCGTCACCGATCGTGAACGAGCTCCGCGCATGGTCAGTGTACGCCCCGTGAGCGCCGATTTCATCCCCGTTCGGAACCGCGTCGTCACGGGCTTTCGTGGACGCTCGGCGGGCCGGTGGCGCGGCGGCGGTTGGCCGGGCGGGTTCCCGGTTCAGATGCGGGGACGGGCCAGACTGCGGACGATCGGCAGGCGTCGCCAGAGGCTGGGGCGCGTGTCCGTGAGATCCCGGCAGGTCTCGCACTGGCCAGCGCGGGGGCGGCGGGTGGTCAGCGGCTCGATGCGCATGGGCGAGGGGGCCCGGCCCGGCACCCAGGCCGAGAGCGGTTCCTCGTGGATCATCACGTCGGCGCCCGGGAAGGTGCGTAGCAACCGGGCCTCGACCTCGTCGCCGATCTGGTGGGCGCGGTTGAGATCGATGTGATTGTCCAGGTACAGGTACAGCTGGATGATCATGGTGCGCCCGGCCAGCCGGGTGCGTATCTGGTCGACGGCGTGCACCGACGGGTGCGCTGTGGCGATCTGGGCGACACGCGTCTCGGTCCCGTCGAGCACTTCGCGATCCATCAGCTGGTCGAGCGATTCGCGGCCGAGCTTCCAGGCGCTGTAGAGGACGAACACGCCCACCGCCGCGGCGAAGGCCGGGTCGAGCCACATCACGCCGTAGCCGGCGAGGAGTAGCACGGCGATGGTCGAGCCGTTGACCAGGAAGTCCATGGTGTAGTGCGCCGCGTCGGCCTTGATCGCCGGCGAGCGGGTCTTGGCGATCACGTAGCGCTGGAAGGTCACCAGCGCGAAGGTGGCAATCATGGAGAACACCATCACGCCCACACCCCAGTCGACCGCGGACAGTTCCTGTGGCCGGATCAGTCGTTGCAGCGACTGGATCATCAGGAACACGCCGGAGCCGGCGATGAACGTCGCCTGCGCCAGTGCGGCCAGCGGCTCGGCCTTGCCGTGGCCGTAACGGTGGTCCTCGTCGGGTGGTTGCAGGGCGATGCGCACCGCCACCAGCGTGACCAGCGAGGCCAGCAGGTCCATGGTCGAATCGATCAGCGAGGCGAGCATGCTCACCGAATTGGTGGTGATGCTCGCCGCCAGCTTGAGCGCGATCAGCGTCAGGGCCAAGGTCACCGAGGCGGTGGTGACCATGCGCAGCAGCTTGGCGTGTGGATTCGGCATGGCAACTCGTGGTGGTATTGACGTCGGTTTTACGGACGTGTCGGCCGTTCCCGCTTTCCGGGTACCCGGTCCGGATTGTGACGCAAGCGGACGGCCCCGTCAGCCGGTTCCGGTCGAGGGGAAACCGTGCATCGGCGTAAAACGGAACCAATTCAGTCCGACTTTAATGCAATGGCGGTGCAATCGCCAGCCCGGCGGAAGGAGCGCTCGTCCCGCTGGGGGCGGTCACGGGTCGGTGGTAAAGGCGAATTGGCATGATTTGTTCCGTATTGTTCCGTCCCCGACCGCTTGTAACGGCTCCCGCCGAAGCTGGGCGTGGTATAGTGCCCGCCGCCCGCCAGCACGCCGCCGGCGGCGCGAGGCCCGGCTTGCGTCGGGTGCAATCCAGATGGAGGGAACGTGTTCATGAAACGTTTGTTCGCGATACTAGGGATGGTGCTGTGCACCCTGACCGCTCAGGCGGAGGGCAAGCTCGCCCCGGTGGAGATCGACGGTGCCACGTCGGTCGATTACGAAGGCGTGGTCGATCTGATCTCGACCAAGCGGGACCTGGTGATCATAGACGCCCGGCCGCTGGCCGACTACGAAACCGGCTACATCGAGGGTGCGGTCAACCTGATCAACGACGACATCCAGTCGCGCGAGGATCTCGATCCCTTCGTCAGCGCCGACGACACCCCGATCCTCGTCTATTGCCAGGGGCGGGCCTGCGGGCGCGCTGCCGATGGGGTCGAACGCATCCTCGCCCTCGACTACGAGAACGTCTACTACTATCCGGGCGGCATCGACGACTGGACATCCGAGGACATGCCGCTCGCCAAGCCGGAGTGACATCTCGTCGCCAACGGTTGTCCTCCACCATCGATCCGCATGACCGGGGTGGCTTCCCGCCAGCCGTATCGCCACCCCGGCGCACGGTCGACTCCCCGCGACACCGGCGCGTGGCGGATCGGTCGACAAGGACGTTATCCGGCTGATTCGAGGAGCCCATGAGCTGGAATACTCGCCTGATCGCATTACTCGGCCTGCTCAGCCTGGCGACGCTGGCCGCGTCGTTCGTCGTTGGCCTGTGGATGAGCCAGGGCTATCAGAAGATAGTTTCCGACTTTCAGCACGAGAGTACGCAGGTCATCGCCCAGCAGGCCGTTGACGACCTCTTGTGGCGCGCTCATGACGAGACCATGCGCGAATCCGCCCGCACGCTGGCCCGCAACGTGCGCGGCCTGATGGACCCGGTCGATCTCGAGGCCATCGACAATGAGATGGAAGTGCACTGGGGTTCCTCGCTGGTTTCCTGGGGGCGGGGGCAGATCCACCTGCAGGGGATCGACGTGCTGGACGCCGACGGAGACCTGCTCACCCGTGACTGGGAGGAGGAGAGTCCACCGGAGGATCTGGCCTACCTCGAGACGATGGTGGACGCGCTCCAGGAGCGCGAGGGGGCGGAACGTCTCAAGCCGCTGACCCATGCCTGGCGTCGCGGCGAGCAGCCGATGGCCTCCGTGGTAGTGCCCGTCGGCGGCCTGCGGGTCGAGGGCTACGCCGTGATGACCGCCGATCCGCTGCCGGCGCTGGAGAGCATGGATCAGCGCGTGCAGATGGAGGTGAGCATCCTCGGCCTGGAGGCTGACCGGGAACTGGCGCAGCTCGACGACTTCACCCTGCCGGAAGACGCCATGCTTTCGTCCTCGACCGCCACGCTGGCGGGCCCGGACGACGAACCGCTGGCGCGCATCCGGCTGCGCCACGACATGAGCGTGCTCGCCGACCGGCTCAACCAGACCGGCCTGAAGGGGTTCGTCGCCTTCATCGTCATCGCCGGCGGGCTGGGACTGGCGGGCATCGGCGGCGTCTGGTTCTTCCTGCGCGCCAGCGAGCGCCGCGAACAGGCCATCCTCGAGGCTAGCCCGGTGGGCGTGCTGGTCGTCTCGCCCCGCGATGACCGCATCCTGTACTCCAACGGTCGGCTCGAGCAGATCTGCGGCAAGTCCGACGTGCTTTCCGGCGTGCCGGCGGCCGCCATCTTCCGCAAGCCGGACGACTATCGCGCGATGATCGATCGGCTCGATCGACATGGCGAGGTGCGCAACTTCGAGACCCCGTTGGCCCGCCCGGACGGAGAGACCCTCTGGGCGCTGGTCTCGCTGGAAACCATCCCCTACAAGGGCCGCCCCGCGGTGCTCATGTGGGTCTACGACATTACCGAGCGCAAGCAGGCGGAGGAGGCCATGGAAGAGGCCCGCGAGGCGGCCGAGGGCGCCAATCGCGCCAAGTCCGACTTCCTCGCCAATATGAGCCACGAACTGCGCACGCCGCTCAACGCCGTGATCGGCTACAGCGAGATGCTGCGCGAGGAGGCGGAGGACCTCGGCCAGGACGACTTCATCCCCGACCTCGACAAGATCCAGGGCGCCGGTCGCCACCTGCTGGCGATGATCAACGACGTGCTAGACCTCTCCAAGGTCGAGGCCGGCAAGATGGAGCTCTACTACGAGGACTTCTCGGTCGCCTCGCTCCTCGACGAGGCGGTCGACACGGCCCGTCCTATCGCCGACCGCAAGGGCAACACCCTCGTGGTCGACAGTGATGGCGACCCTGGGACGATCAACTCCGACCTGACCAAGCTGCGACAGATTCTGCTCAATCTGCTTTCCAACGCCTCGAAGTTCACCGAGGAAGGCGAGGTACGCCTGCGCGTCGAGCGCTATTCCGCGAAGTCCGGCGAACGCATCCGCTTCGCCGTGATCGACACCGGCATCGGCATGACCGAGGAGCAGGTGGGGCGACTGTTCCAGGCCTTCAGTCAGGCGGACACCTCCACCACCCGTCGCTTCGGCGGCACCGGGCTGGGGCTTGCGATCAGCCAGGAATACGCCCACATGATGGGCGGCGAGATAACCGTGGAGAGCGAGGAGGGTGTCGGATCGACCTTCACCCTCGACATCCCCGCGGGGCAGTGCAAGGAGCGCTCGGAGGGAGCGACCGGGAACGACCGCGACGAGGGGGTCGAGCAGGGTGGCACCGTCCTGATCGTCGACGACGACGCTACGGTGCGTGAGCTTATCAGTCGCTACCTGACCCGCTCCGGCTACAACGTCATCACGGCCTCCAGCGGCGAGGAAGCGCTGCGTCTCGCGCGCGACACCCGTCCCGACGCGATCACGCTGGACGTGATGATGCCCGGCATGGACGGTTGGGAAGTGCTCGGCCGGCTCAAGGAGGCCCCCGAGACCTGCGAGATCCCGGTGGTGCTGGCCACCATCGTCGACGACCAGGGTCGCGGCTACGCGCTGGGCGCGACCGAGTACCTCACCAAGCCCTTCAGCCGGCAGCGGCTCCTAGAGGTGCTGGGGCGCGTTGGCGGCCACGAGCGTCGGCAGGTCCTGGTCACCGAGGACAACCCCGACATGCAGGAACTGCTCGAGCGCACGCTCTCCCAGGCCGGCTACCGAGTGGAGCTGGCCGGCAACGGCCGCGAGGCGCTCGAATGCATCGAGCGCGAGCGGCCGGATGTCCTGCTGCTCGACCTGATGATGCCCGAGATGGACGGTTTCGAGCTGATGAGGCACATCGAGGCCGATCCCGAACTGGCCGACCTGCCCGTGGTCGTTCTCACCGCGAAGGAACTGAGTCCTGCCGAACGCGAGGAATTGAATCAGCGCGTGCGGACAATCCTGCAGAAGGGCGGGCAGAGCACCGACGATCTGATCGCCGTGCTGCGCGAACAGGTCTCGGCGGTACGCGACTCGACCGAATGAGCGCTCGAATTCGTCGGCCACTTTGGGCGTGCCGGCGACTCGTCTACCATCGTCGGCTCGCTCGAGATCGGAACTGACTGACTCCCATGTCCCCCCGTGACCCTCACCGCCCACAGACTTCCGGATGTCCGGTCACGCGCATCGGTATCACCGGCCTGTCCGGCGCCGGCAAGTCGACCCTGATCACGGCCATCGTCAATCACCTGGAGAATGCCCGGCGCGGCGCGTTGTCCGGGCAGGCGGGGCTCGCCGCCATCCGTCACGGTCGCTGGCATCGCGAGATCGAGCGCGCCTTCGACTACGATCGCGCGCTGACCGCCCTGACCGGGCAGCCGCCGAGCTGGCCCGAATCCACCCGCGACTGGTCGATCGCCCGACTCACGCTGGATTACGACCGTCGCTGGTACTCCCTGCGGCCACGACGCCGCTGCCTGGAACTGTTCGACTATCCCGGCGAATGGCTGCTCGATCTCTCCCTGCTCGACTGGTCGTTCGCCGAGTACAGCGCCCACTGGCGCGACTGGCTGGCGCGCAGTCCACGCCGAGAGATCGCCCCGGGCCTGCTCGAGGAACTCAACGCGATCGACCCCGCCGCGCCACTCGATCCCGAGCGGCTGGAGGCGCTCGCCGAACGCTGGTCGATGATGCTGGCCGACAGCCGCCTGCCGCCGCAGCGCCTGTCGCGCAACCTGCCCGGGCGCTGGCTGATGCCGGGCGAGGGGTTCGACCCCAAGGCCCAGCCGTTCCTGCCCCTCCCGGCGGTGGCGCTCGACCCGACCGACACCTGGCCGAAGGGATCCTGGGGCGAGGTCTGCCAGCGTCATTTCCGCGACTATCGCGACCGGGTCGCGCGGCCGTTCTTCGAATCGCACTTCGGGCGGCTGGACGCCCAGGTGATCCTGGTCGACCTGCTCGGTGCGCTGCGCAGCGGGCGTTCGGCGCTGGCGGACATGCGCGCGGCGCTCGAGTCGATCCTCGAACCGTTTCGTTACCGGGACGGCCACTGGCTGGGCAACCTGTTCAGCCGACGCATTCGCCGCGTGGCGATCGTCGCCACGCAGATCGATCACCTGCTGCCGGCCGACCAGGCCCGCCTGACCCGCCTGCTCGACAGCTACCTGTTCGAGCTGACCCAGCGGCTGGCGGGCAAGCATGTCGAGCTGCGGCTTTTCGCCGTCTCGGCGGTGACCGCGGCCCAGCCGCGCGAGGGCGCCCGCGGCGAGCCGATGCTGGTGGGCACCGAGAAGAGTTCGCGGCAGAAGATCGCCTTCACCCCGCCGTCGATCCCCGAACGGATGCCGCACGATCTCGATCTCGCCATCGACGACCTGCCCTCGCTCGCCCCGCCGTCCGGGCTGGACCGCGCCCGGCCGTTTCCCGGCCGGCGAGTCGAGGCCCTGCTCGACTTCCTCATCGGCGAGAACTGATCGATGAAAGAATCGACCCTCATCGAGGTTATCCCCATCAACGTTTCCCACGACCCGGGAGTCCTGCAATGAGCGACGAGCGAGCGCCGCGCCGCGGCCACCTGGTCACCCGTGTCCACGCCGAGGGCGACGCGGTCCCCGATGTCGATACCGACGCCCTCTACGACGAGGAGTCGGACGACGAGATCCCCGACCTGATCGAACCCCGGGGCGGTTTCCCCTGGGTGGCCACCTTGCTGGCGGTGCTGGCGCTCACCTGGATCGCTATCAACTGGCTTCAGGCGATCTGGTGGGCGCACGGCACCCATCCGGCGCTCGGCTGGGCGATTTTCGCGATCGGCGTGGCCCTGGGCGGGACCGCGCTGGCCCTGGTCTGGCGCGCCTGGCGGCAACGTCACCACATCGACGCCATTACCCGGCTCAACCGGCGCCTGGCCCGGGCCGAGAGCGAGGGCGAGATGGGGCAGACGGTGGTCGAACTGCGCGAGGCCGCCGAGCACCTGCTCGCGGACAATCCCCAGCGGCGCACCTTCGAGGAAAACCTGCTGGGAATCGACGCCGGCAGCCATGCCACCGAGCTGGTGGTGGCGCTCGAGCGCGGCTACGCCGATCAGGACGCCCGGGCACGCGCCCTGATCCACCGCGAGGTGGTGCGCACCGGCCTGTTCATCGCCGCGAGCCCCTGGCCCGCCCTCGACCTGCTGCTGGTCGCCTGGCGCAACGCGCGCATGGTCAACGCGATCGCCGGCATCTACGGGCTGACGCTGTCGCTCCCGGCCCGTTGGCGGCTGTACCGCATGATCCTGCAGAACATGGCCTTCGCCTCGGCGACCGAGACCGTGCTCGACTCGGCCAGCGAGGGCTGGGCCTCCAACCTGATGGTCAATCTGGGCGCCCGGGCCGGGCAGGGCGTGGCGGTGGCGCTGTATTCCCTGCGCATCGGCCGGCAGGCGATGCGCGCCTCGCGGATCGCCCCGGAACACAAGCCGCTGGTCGACCGCAACCTCGCCCGGTTGATCCTTGGCGCCATCCGGGAGCGTTCGGCCGGGTCGGGGAACCGGTCGGCGTAGCCGCATGATCGCGCCCGCCCGCCGGCCGGTCCGGGGAACCCGCCGCCGCGGCCGGGGTCGCTCTCCGCCTCCGTTTTCTGCACGCACGGAAGACACTCGCCTGACGGCGCGTTTCGCTTGCAGGCAAGCTCGCACAGCGACTCCGGTGGCACCACGCCCTGTGCGAGCGGGCCTCGCCCGCGAAGGAGGCGCCAGCCGCCGCTGCCGTTTCCGCCATGCACCGGGTTCGCGGCAGACGGGGCACGCGCCCGGCGGCGCGTTTCGCTTGCAAGGCAAGCTCGCACGGGAACCGGGGTTGCCGACGTCTCGTGTCGGCGCGGAACACGCGTCCGCCCCGTGTCGAGTGTCCTTATTTCAACTGGCGGGCGATGTCGAGCGCGGCGTAGGTAAGCACGCCGTCGGCGCCGGCGCGCTTGAAGCCGATCAGGGTCTCCATGATGCACTTGTCCCAGTCGAGCCAGCCGCGCTCCGCGGCGGCCTTGAGCATGGCGTACTCGCCGGAGACGTGGTAGGCGAAGGTCGGCGCCTTGAGTTCCTGCTTAACTCGGTGGATGACGTCGAGGTAGGGCATGCCGGGCTTGACCATCACCATGTCCGCGCCCTCGGCGAGATCCGCGGATACTTCGTGGAGGGCCTCGTCGCCGTTGGCCGGGTCCATCTGGTAGGTGCTCTTGTCCGCCTTGCCCAGATTGGCCGCCGAGCCCACCGCGTCGCGGAACGGGCCGTAGAAGGCGGAGGCGTACTTGGCGCTGTAGGCCATGATGCGGATGTGGATGTGGCCCCTGGCCTCGAGTCGCTCGCGGATCGCGCCGATGCGCCCGTCCATCATGTCCGAGGGAGCGACAATGTCCGCGCCGGCCTCGGCGTGGGACTCGGCCTGGCGGACCAGCACCTCGACGGTCTCGTCGTTGAGCACGTAGCCGTTCGCGTCGATGATGCCGTCCTGCCCGTGGATGGTGTACGGGTCGAGCGCCACGTCGGTCATGATGCCCAGTTCCGGGAAGCGTTCCTTGAGCGTGCGCACGGTGCGCTGGACCAGACCCTCCGGGTCGAAGGCCGCCTCGGCCTGCTCGGACTTGGCTTCCTGCGGGGTGACCGGGAACAGCGCGAGCACCGGGATGCCCAGTTCGAGCGCCTCTTCGGCCAGCCGGGAGAGGTTCTCGATGCCCAGTCGTTCCACGCCCGGCATCGAGTCGACCGGTTCGCGCCCGTCCGGGTCCTCGAGCACGAACACCGGCAGGATCAGGTCGTTGGCCGAGACGGTGTTCTCCTGCATCAGGCGACGGCTGAAGGCGTCGCGGCGCATGCGGCGAGGACGGTGGGCGGGGTAGGCTCGCGGGAACGTCATTGGCGGTCTCCGGTGGCGTGGACGGGATGCGGGCCGGTAGGATAGCAAACGTCCCATCGACCGGTTGCCTGCGAGCGGCGACCCAAACTGGAGGAGATATGTACGAGTTCACGTTCCTGACGCCCGACCGCGGCGCCGGCTTCGTCAAGCGTCTCGAGGCCGAGGGTCTCGAGGTGACCGTCTCGCGCGATCCGATGGCCGAGGAGGCGACGACCGTCGCGATTTCCGACGATATCGGCGATGACCTGGCCGAGCGCATCGAGCAGTGGTACGAGGAGGAAACCCAGGCGGCCGAGGCCGAACTGTTCCGCGAGGGAGGAACCGACACCATGGTTTCCGCTGGCGTCTGGGTGAACCTGGAGGACGGCCGTTCGAGTTTTGCCCCGATCGATCCGCCGCTCATGAGCCGCATACTCTCGGTGCTCACGCCGGACGAGCTTGGCGATTTCGTCGATCGGATCGCCCGCGCGGTCGAACATCCCGACGACACGCCGGTCTGCGCTCGCCGCGAGGACTGAAAGCCCGCGAATGAATCGCAAGGCGTTGTTTTTTCGGCAACGCGACGCGAATGCTGGCCTACTCTCTTTTCAAGGGACTCGTACGCTCCGATTCGCCGCGACGGTGTTTCGGGGCATCGCCCGCAACAGGAGAGGTGGTCGCCATGAAACGCATGACTTTTTCCCCTAGGGAAACTCTGCACGAATCGATGACGTCTCTGCGGGACCTCCAAGGGCCCAG
>CAYUAO010000004.1:0-3089 GCA_964442775.1 uncultured Halothiobacillus sp.
GCACTCGGTGTTGCCGTCCCTCGACGGGCAACGAGCCCGTCTTCGGTCCGGCGCCTTGATTGCGAACAAACCCGCAAGCCAGAGATGCCATCGATTCGTGCAGAGTTTCCCTTGTCGTCCGACTCGATCAGGGCGAGCAGCAGTTGTGCGCTGGCGGGCGTGAGGTTCAGGGCGAAGGGCGCGCCTTGCTCGTCACGGTGCAGTGCCAGGTGGTGCAGGCCGGCTGGCGGCACGTCGACCGGTTCGCCGGCCTCGAGGGCCGCGGCGAGGCGGTCGACCGGGTAGGCGGCCATCATCAGGCGGACCAGCGAGGAGACCACCGGCCGACCGCTGAGCAGGTCGCCGGCCGGGTCGAGGTCGTCCGGGGCGGGCTCGGCGTCCTCGGCGATCAGGTCGAAACGCGCCAGCTCGTAGGCGGCCAGCTCGCGTTGCCATTCGGACAGGCTGTCGGTTTCCTGCAGGTAGTCGAGAAAGGCGGCCGGCAGGTCGCGCAGGATCGGCGAGCGGGCCGGGTGGTCGCGGAAGAACGGCCGGACCAGCGCGTTCCAGTCGCTCTCGCCAAGGCTCGCGCGCAGCGCCGGGAAGGCGTTCTCCAGTGTGCCGTCGATGTTGTTGAAGAAGAGTTTCGCGTACCAGGCCATGCGCTCCGGGCGGCTGCCCGGGGGCGGCGGGTTGGTTTGAGGATCACGCACATAGCGCGTGAAGGCCTCCTGGGTGGCGCGAAAGTCCCGGGTCGGATTCCCGGCCATCTCAGGCAGCCCGGCTGCCCAGCGCCCGCCGTCCGGCGCGGCGGATCTGTGCGACCTCGCCCATCAGCTCGGCCAGCGGCGGGATGTCGAAATCGCGTTCCAGCAGCGTCGGCACCGGGCCGACATGGCGATAGGTGTGTTCGAGCAGGTCCCAGACGGGGTCGCTGACCGGTGCGCCGTGGCTGTCGATGATCAGGTCTTCCTCGACCTGGTGGTGCCCGGCGACGTGCAGGTAGCGCACCCGCTCGGCTGGCATGGCGTCGATGAACGCGGCCGGGTCGTAGCCGTGGTTGACGCTGTTGACGAAGACGTTGTTCACGTCGAGCAGCAGGTCGCAGCCCGAGCGCTCCAGGATCTCGAGGATGAACGTGCGTTCGTCCATGGTCGACTCGACCGGCGAGTAGTAGGAGACGTTCTCCAGCACCAGCCGGCGGCCGAGTCGCTGCTGCACCGTGTCGATACGCGCGACGACGTGATCGATCGCCTCCTCGGTGAAGGGGATCGGCATCAGGTCGTAGAGGTGCGCGTTGTCCGAGCAGAACGACAGATGCTCGCTGTAGAGCGCGGGCCGGTACTCGTCGAGGAACTCGCCGACGGCGTCGACGAAGTCCAGATCAAGCTCGGCCGGGCCGCCGATCGAGAGCGACAGCCCGTGGGTGTAGAGCGGGTAGTCCTCGAGCAGCGCCTTGAAGCGGTCCTTGACCGGTCCGCCGAAGCGGATCCAGTTCTCGGGGGCGACCTCGAGGAAATCCACGTCGGGGCGCTGCTCCTCGATCTCGCGCATCAGCGGACCGCGGCGCAGGCCGATGCCGACGGGGACGTGGTGACTGGTCTGGGGGCTCATGGCGGCCTCCCGTTTCATCGTCTGGGGACCGGGGCCGTCGGGCCCCGATATCGGCAGCTGGCCATCGGCACGTGCCGATGGGCCGTCAGGACCGGGTCAGGACTTGTCTTCGTCCTTCTCCTTGTCTTCGTCCTTCTCCTCGTCCATGTCGCCGCCGCACTTGCCGGAGCCGCAGGCCATCTCGGCAGTCTTCAGGCTGCCCTGGTGGCTGGACTCGGAGGCGAAGGGGTTGCCATTGCCTGCGGCGACGGCCGAGGAGCCCGCGATGGCGGTGGCCAGGGCGGTCGAACCGATCAGCAGGTGTTTCCTGGATTGTGCTTTCATGTCGTCAGGTCCTCTCGTTGGGGGTTCCCGCGGCGTGGCCGCGTCGACGTTCGACAGCCCGGAAGGCCGCCGGTTTTTTCGTTGAACATCGCAAAGAGTAGACCGAAAAACCAGAGCAGTCTGCTGCGATTTGTTGGCCAACCGATCTGGTTGTCCACCCATGGGCCACGCTCCCGACCCCGGGAGGCGTCATTCCGCCGTCAGGTCGCGGCGCGGCCGGTCGATGCCGTCGGTGCAGACGTCAAGATCGGGGTCGTCGATGCAGCGCTCGGCGGCGCGCAGGCGCTTGTCGAGGTACTGGGGATAGAAGTCCGGCACGGTCACGCCCTTGAGTTCGTCGACCACCTGCTTGCCGCTGGGCGCGAAGTAGATCACCTCGGGCACCAGCTCGACGCCCTGTATGCGAGCGAATTCGACCGGCGTATAGGAGGTGCCCTGCCACTCGATTTCCGGCTTGTCCGAGTCGATTTCCACCCGGCGGATGATCAGGCGACCTTCGTACTCGGGGTCCTCGGCCATCGTCTGGAGGAATTCATCGTCGACCGTCCGGCAATAGGTGCAGTAGGTGGCGTGGAAGAACATCAGCATGGGGACCTGATGTTCTTGCATGTACTCGAGATCCGCCTCGACGTTCTCGAGATCACTCATCAGCGACACATCCGCGTCGCCGCCGTCGACACTCGGCCCGTCGGCTTGCCCAGGGGAGCCAGCCATGCCCATGAGCAGCAGGGCGGTCAGGGGCGCCAGGGTGGTCAGGGTCATTCGGCGCGAGGGTCGGGTTGGGGTAATTGCAGACACGTTTCTCTCCCGACTGGAATGGTGCGGGTGTTCATCCAGCCAATTGTATGCATTTTGGACTATGCGGGAGCTGGGCGGTTCCTGTATTGCCTGCCGCCGCGCCCGTGCCCGAGTGTGGCATCCGGGTTACCATGACGGCTTTCTCGACGCCCCGGGCCGGGACTCGGGCCGTCCGATTGTCAGTAATGAGGATGACAGATGAGCAAGGCATTTTCCGAAGGCCGCGTGCTGCGGATCGCCACCCGTGCCAGCCTGCTTGCCCTGTGGCAGGCGGAGTTCGTCGCCGCGGAACTGAAGAAGCGCAACCCGGGACTCGAGGTCGAGCTGGTCAAGATGACCACGCGCGGTGATCAGCTGCTCGACAGCCCGCTGTC
>CAYUAO010000004.1:3099-51028 GCA_964442775.1 uncultured Halothiobacillus sp.
AAGATCGGCGGCAAGGCGCTGTTCGTCAAGGAGCTCGAGGTCGCCATGCTCGAGGACCGCGCCGACATCGCGGTGCACTCGATGAAGGACGTGCCGATGCAGTTCCCGGACGGCCTGGAGCTGATCGCCATCCTCGAGGGCGACGACCCGCACGACGCCTTCGTCTCCAACAAGTACGGCAACCTCGACGAGATGCCGGCCGGTGCGGTGGTCGGCACCTCCAGCCTGCGCCGCGAGACCCAGGTGCGCGAGCGCTTCCCGGAGCTCGAGGTCAAGACCCTGCGCGGCAACATCCACACCCGCCTGAAGAAGCTCGACAACGGCGAGTACGACGCGATCATCCTCGCTGCCTCGGGCCTCAAGCGCGCCGAGCTGGCCGACCGAATCACACACCGCCTCTCGGCCGAGGAATCCCTGCCGGCGATGGGCCAGGGCGCGCTGGGCATCGAGGCGCGTAGCGACGATGCGGACGTCCACGCGCTGATCGAGCCGCTGATCGACCGTGACACCACCATCCGCGTGACCGCCGAGCGGGCCTTCAACACGCGTCTGAACGGCGGCTGCCAGGTGCCGATCGGCGGACACGCCCTGCTCGTCGACGACGACCAGTTGTGGCTGCGCGGCCTGGTCGGTCGTCCGGACGGCTCCGAGACCCTGCGCGACGAGATCACGGGGCCGCGCGATCAGGCCGAGGCGCTGGGCATCGAGCTGGCCGAGCGAGTATTGCGTGATGGCGCCGACAAAATCCTCGCCGAGGTGGGCATCGAGACCGAGGCGCCCGGCCAGGGCTGATTCCATGGCCGATCGCGACCTGCCGCCGGTCCGCGAGGTCGTGCTGACGCGCCCGGCCGGGAGCAACGCCGGCCTGCGCGAGGCACTCGGCGACGCGCGTCCCGCCGGAATGGCCATGCCGACCCTCACCGCATGGCCGCTGCTCGCCATTCGCCACCTGCCCGGCGGTGGCCAGCTGCCGGGCGCGCTGGCGGCGATGACGCCCGACGACCTGGTGGTCTTCGTCAGCCCGCGGGCGGTGGAAGCTGCCCGTGCCGCCTGCCCTTTGATCGACTGGCCGGGCTGCCCCTTCGCCGCGGTGGGGGCGGCCACCGCGCGGGCCCTGGAGGACGCGGGTCGTCCGCCCGCCTTCCTGCCGGATGCCTCCGAGGACAGCGAGGGGCTGCTCGAGTGCCTGCGCGATGCGCCCATGGCCGACCGCCGTGTTTGGATCATCCGGGGCGAGAGCGGACGAGAACTGCTCGCCGATTCCCTGGCCGCGCGGGGTGCCGAACCCCGGTTTGTGGCCGTCTACCGGCGCGAGTGCGCCGAACGGCGGTCACCCCTCCCGGTCGGCCCGGGCTGTCTCTGGATCATCACCGCCCCGCAGGCGCTCGACTGTCTGGCGCGGCTGGACGACGAGACGGCTGGGGGCGAGCCCGGGCTGCTAGACTCCACCTTGCTGGTGATCAACGAGCGGGCGCGCGACCGGGCGCGGGCGCTGGGGTTCCGCGGCACGATCCGCCTGGCCGGCGGGCCCGGCAACGCTACGCTGGCGCGGGCGGCCTGGCGGGTCGTCGTCGAACGGCAGCCCGATTCATCGTCGGGCGACTGACCGGGCAGCGTGGCGAACCGCCGCTTCCATCCGATCGCATCCAGACTGGGGATGAGCATGGACAAGAAAGACGACGACAAGCAGGTCCGGGAGACCGGGGCGGAGACCTCCCCTCCGGCCGAGACGTCGCCGGCATCGGCCGACGGCTCGAACGCCAATGCAAGCGAAGGCAAGCCGGCGGAACCGGGCCGGACCGAGAAACGCGCGACGGGCGAGTCCCCCGCCGCAGGCTCCCGGCGAAAGACGGGTCGTCGGTCCGGCGCCCCGCGCAAGTCGTCCGGGTCGACGGCCTCCACGGGCGACAAGGGGTCCGGCGGGCAGAAGAACGAACAGGGTGGTGCATCCACCACCGCGGCCGGTCCGAAGGCGGATGACAAGGCAGCGGATGGCGGGAAAGCGGGCGGCGGCGGAGACGACCGGACCACCGCTTCCGCCCAACCGGCCTCCCCACGGCGCCGCTCGGCCACGCCCTGGCTGGTGATCGCCATCCTCGTGCTGTTCGCGCTGGCGGCCGCCGGGGGCTGGCAGTTGTGGCAGTTCCAGCAGGCAATCGAGTCGCAGGCCGACCGGCAGCAGTCGTCGAGCGACGAGCTGGCTCGCGATCTGGATCGACAGGTCCAGCGCCTCGACGACGAGCTGGGCGCGACCCGTTCGTCGGTGTCCGACCTGGAAGACCGGGGCGAGGCGATCCGCCAAGAGGTCGAGTCGCAATTGCAGGGGCAGCAGGACGAGCTGGCCGAGCGGCAGGATTATCTCGACGAGCGGATCGCCCGGATCGACGATCGTCTCTCGCGGGGCGAGATCGCCTGGAAGACCGCCGAGATCGGCTTTTTGCTCACGCGCGCCCAGGAGCGCCTGGTGATTTCCCGCGATCCGGACGGCGCCATGCTCGCCCTGCAACTGGCCGACGAACGGGTCGCGGCGTTGTCGCGCCCGCACTGGCTGCCGTTGCGCTCGGCGATCAGCGACGCGATCGCCGAGATCGAGGCGACCGGCGAGGGCGATCGGGTCGGCCAGGCGCTGACGCTGCGTCGCCTGACCGACCGGGTCGAGGACTGGCCGCTGGCCGATTCCGACGGCGAGCCCGTCGAGGACGGGGCGAAGGCGTCCGGGGACGCGGCCTCCGCGTCGGGCGACGAGCCCCTGCCGGCGGATGCCGCCTGGTACGAGAAGGCCTGGGCGGCGACCACCGGCTGGCTTGCCGGACAGGTGACGGTGAGCCGTTCGGACACGCCCACCCGGGCGCGCGAGCGGGTGGCCACGGACCGCGAGATGCGGCTTTGGCTGACGGCCGTGCGCGAATCCCTGCTGTCGCGCGATCGCGACGCGCTGGCCACTACCCTCGACGAGGCCGGCGACTGGCTTGAGTCGCACTACGCGACCGACGCCGACGGCCCGGCGAAGGCCATCGAGACACTGGCCGGCACGCGCGAGCGATTCGCCAGTCGGGACTTCCCGTCGATCGACGCGGTGCTAGATGCCTGGGAGCGCGCCGGCGCCCGCGAGAAGGCGCGTGGCGAGCCGGTTGATGTCGACGAGGAGGACCCGTCATGAAGCGCCTGATCGTCTGGATCGTCCTGCTCGCCGCCGTCGTGGCCGCGGCGGCCTGGTTCCTGCCGGGAGCCGGCGTGGCGGTGGTCGAACTTGCCGGCTGGCGGGTCGAGACCACGGCGCTCGGCCTGGTCATTGCCGTCGTGATCGCGCTGGTAGTCCTGCACCTGCTCTGGCGCCTGGTCGCCGGCCTGCTGCAGCTGCCGGCGCGCCTGAGCCGTCGATCGGCTGAACAGCGCCGCCGGGCTGCCGACGAGAAGCTGCTGCGCGCCTGGGCCGAGCGCCAGCGACGCCAGACCGAGCTGGCGCAGCGGTACGCGCTCGCCGGGGTGGAGGACGGCAGCCTGCCGCCAATGCACTTCCAGGTGGCGATCGACGCCCTGCTCGACGCGCTCGACCCGTCACGTCAGGGCGTGGCCTCGCACAGCCGCGCCGAGACCCGCGAGGAGATCGGCGACCTGTTCGAGAGCGTGGTGCGGCGCTTTCCCAAGTTCGCCGAATTCCTGCGCCTGCACATTGTCCAGCGACTGATCGCCCTGGAGGAAGTCGAATGGGCGCAGGCCATGGTCGAGCCACTGGTCGAGAGCCACCCGCGCGACGAGGCGGTCCTGCTGATCCGGGCGCAGCTGTTCGAGATGGCCGGCGATCACCGTGAGCTGGCGCGTCTGCTGCCCAGCCTGCGCCGTATCAAGGACAAGCGCCTGACCGCCGACGAGTTGCTGCGCATCGAGCGCGTGGCGTTGCGCGGGCGAATCGACGCGGCGGCGCGTGCGCGTGATCTCGACCGCCTGTCGCGGCTCTGGGCCGAGGCCGGTCGCAACGTGGTCGACAACCCCGCCGTCACCATCGCCTATGCCGAGGCCCTGGCGCGAAGCGGGGCCGAGGACGCGGCCGAGCGCGTGCTGGAAAAGCGCCTCGGGCGCACCCTCGAGGCCCAGACCCTGCACGCCTGGGCGGAGTTGCGCCACGACGATCCCGCCGCGGCGCGCAAGCGCCTGCTCAAGCTGGTGCCGGAGGACTGGAGCGAGCCGGCCAATGCCCCCGACGTCGGCCGCGCCCGTGAGCGCGGCGCGTTCGCCTACGCGATGGCGCGCCTGGCGCTGGCCGAATCCGACCCGACCACCGCGCAGCTGTGGGTGAGCCGGCTCGGGCCCCTCGACCAGGAACTGCGTTATCTCGCCGTCGCCGCCCGGGTGCACGCCCGCCTGCGCGACAGCAACGAGGCGGCCCTGCTCTACGAGCGCGCGCTGGCGCGCGCCGGCCTGGAATCGGCAATCGCCCCGCAACCGGTGACACCGTCGGCAACCGACGATGGCCGCTGACCGATCCGGCCGGGGGGCGCTGGCCGACCTGCGGGGTTTCCTCGAGCAGCTCGAGCGCCAGGGCGAGCTGGTACGGGTGACCGAGCCGGTCGACCCCGACCAGGAAATGACCGTGCTCGCCGATCGCGTGCTGCGTAAAGGCGGTCCGGCGCTGCTGATCGAGAACCCGGTCGGCTTCGACACCCCCGTGCTGCTCAACCTGTTCGGCACCCCCGAGCGGGTCGCGCAGGGCATGGGCGGGCAGACACTCGAGGACCTGCGCGAGATCGGTCGGCTGCTGGCCTTTCTCAAGGAGCCCGATCCCCCGGCCGGCCTCAAGGAGGCCTGGAAGAGCCTGCCCATCTTCAAGAAGGTGCTCGACATGGCCCCGCGCCGGGTGAAGAAGGCGCCGGTGCAGGAGGTGGTGCTCGAGGGCGACGAGGTGGATCTCGCCCAGTGGCCGGTGCAGACCTGCTGGCCGGAGGACGCCGCGCCCCTGATCACCTGGGGGCTGACCACCACCCGCGGCCGGCCGCGCAAGGGCGGCGGGATGGCCGCCGACCCCGAGGACGCCGCCGCCTCGGGGCGGGAACGCCAGAACATGGGCATCTACCGCCAGCAGGTGATCGGCCGCAACCGCGTGATCATGCGCTGGCTGGCGCACCGCGGCGGCGCGCTGGACTTCGCCCACTGGCAGCGGACGCACCCGGGCGAACCGTTTCCCATCGCCGTGACCCTGGGCGCGGACCCCGCGACCATCCTCGGCGCGGTCACGCCGGTGCCCGACACCCTCTCGGAATACGCCTTCGCCGGGCTCTTGCGCGGCGAACGCACCCGGCTGGTCGAGTGCCTCTCCCACGACCTGCTGGTGCCGGCGAACGCCGAGATCGTGCTCGAGGGCTTCATCCACCCCGACGACACGGCCGTCGAGGGCCCCTACGGGGATCATACCGGCTACTACAACGAGACCGAGACCTTCCCGGTGATGACCATCGAGCGCATCACCCACCGCAAGAATCCGATCTACCACAGCACGCACACCGGCCGCCCGCCGGACGAGCCGGCCATCCTCGGCGTGGCGCTCAACGAGGTGTTCGTGCCGCTGATCCAGAAGCAGTTCCCCGAGATCGTCGACTTCTACCTGCCGCCGGAGGGCTGTTCCTACCGCATGGCGGTGGTGTCGATGAACAAGCAGTACCCGGGGCACGCCAAGCGCGTGATGATGGGCGTGTGGAGCTTTTTGCGCCAGTTCATGTACACCAAGTTCGTCATCGTGGTGGACGACGACGTCGACGCGCGCTCCTGGGAGGACGTGATCTGGGCGATGACCACCCGCATGGACCCGGTGCGCGACACGCACCTGGTGGAGAACACCCCGATCGACTACCTCGACTTCGCCTCGCCGGTCTCGGGGCTGGGTGGCAAGATGGGGCTGGACGCGACTTCCAAGTGGCCGGGAGAGACCGACCGCGAGTGGGGGAGGCCCATCCGGCCGGATCCCGGCGCGGTCGAGCGGATGGCCCCGCTGGTCGAGCGGATACTCGCCGCTGGATCGGGAACGGCCGGGGACGCCTGATGAGTTGGAACGGGCGGCCGGGGCGCCACCGTCTGCACGCCTGGAGCGGCGAGTTCGTCGACGGGATGATGGAACGGCGTTTCGCGCGCCACCGGCTGCGCTCGACACGGGGGGAGCTGCGGCTCGCCCTGCTGGTCGTGGCGCTCGTCTTCCCGGCATTCGGCTTTTCCGACGTGGTGCTTCTGGGGGCGGACCATCCGGCCCTGTGGCCGCTGTTCGCCGTTCGGCTGGTGGTGACGCTCGGCGCCCTGTGGCTGTGGTGGGGCATCACCGCGCGCCCGGCCCTGGTGTTGCGACCGGGTCCGCTCAACGCCTGGGTATTCGTCGCGGTGGCGGCGATCATCGCCATCGTCCTCCTGCGCGATGCCTACTTCGGTACCCAACTGCCGGCGGTCATCGTGGCGGTGATCGCGATCTACCTGTTCATCCCGAATCGCATGGCCTGGCGGCTCCTGCACGCGGGTGTGCTCTCGCTGGGGTTTCTCCTCGCGGTCGCCCGCCTGCCCGACGGGCCGCCCCTCTTCACCCAGACGCTGTTGCTGGCGGTGGTCAACCTGGTGGGTTATCTCAATGCACGGCGTCTCGCGCGCCTGTCGCGCGAGCAATTCTTCCTGCTCTGGGATGCCCGGCGGGCGAACCGGGTACTGCTCGCGGAGATCGGCGAGCGCGAGCGGGTCGAGGCCGATCTGGATTATATGGTCAACCACGACGAATTGACCGCCCTGCCCAACCGTCGGCACTTCTTCGAGCGCGCCGCGGGTCGACTGGCCGAGGCCGGCCGGCATCCGGTGTCGCTGTTGATGATCGACATCGATCACTTCAAGCGGGTCAACGACGACCACGGTCACGCGGTGGGCGACGTGGTGCTCGCCGAGGTGGCGCGACGCCTGGCGGCGCGGATGGGCGAGCGGGATCTGCTCGCCCGGCTGGGTGGCGAGGAGTTCGCGGTGCTCCTGGACGGTTGCGATGCCGCCTGCGCCATGCGATGCGCCGAGGCATTGCGCGGCGCGGTCCTGGTCGAGCCGGTGGAGACGGCCGCCGGTCCGATCGAGGTGGACATCACGATCGGGCTGACCGCCTACCGGCCGGGGCAGGATACCGTCGACACGGCCCTGGCGCGCGCCGACGAGGGGCTCTACGACGGGAAGCGCGCGGGGCGCGGCACGGTGCGCATGGCAAGGCGGGACGGAACGAGCCCGGGCTAGGCGTTACCTGCGGCTCGCCGGGCCAGGGCCAACTCTGCACGAATCGATGGCATCTCTGGCTCGCGGGTTTGTTCGCTTTTCCGGCGCCGGACCGAAGACGGGCTCGTTGCCCGTCGAGGGACGGCTTTGCTGCGTGCGGACAAACCCGCGAGCCCCGTCCGGGCCTCCAAGGGCCCATCTGCGGCGTCGCGGGGTTCGTCCATGAACCCCGCCCTTTGGGCCAGCTCGCGCCGGCCGGATCGGCGTCGTGCCGACGATCCGGTCCAGTCCTTGTAAAGGGCGACGGCCCTTCACGGCGGACTGCGCCATATGGGCCCTTGGAGGTCCCGCAGAGACGTCATCGATTCGTGCAGAGTTTCCCTAGCCTTCCTTGTCCTCGTTCCAGAGTATGGCCCGGTTGCGGCCGGCGGACTTGGCCTCGTAGAGCGCCTCGTCGGCTCGGCTGAACACCGTTTCCGGGTCGTCGCCGGGCGTGAATTCCGCCAGTCCGCAGGAGGCGCTCACGCGGATCTCCCGGTCGCGGTAGCGCAGCCGGGTGCGGCTGAGTTTCTCGCGGATGCGGTCGACCACCTTGAGCGCGTCCTGTCCCGCCGCCTGCGGTAGCAGCATGATGAACTCCTCGCCGCCGAAGCGCGCGATCATGTCGACGTCGCGGATCAGGTCCATGAAGGTCTTGGCGACGATGATCAGGGTCTTGTCGCCGGCCTGGTGACCGAGGTTGTCGTTGATTTCCTTGAAGCGGTCGAGGTCCCAGATCGCCAGGGTCAGTGGGGTGTCGTCGCGGCGCATGCGCGCCATCTCGAGGCGCACGCGGTGGTCGAAGGCGAGCCGGTTGGGCAGCCCGGTGAGATTGTCGCGGAACAGCTTCGCCTCGCTCTGCTTGAGTTGTTCCTCGAGCATGCGGGTCTGGTCCTCCAGCCGGAACAGCTTCTCCCGCAGCTTCTCGTTGTCCGATTCCACTTCCTCCAGGCGGCGTTCCTCGCCCTGCTGGAAGGCCTGCACGTGCTGGCGGATGCGGTCGATGCGCTCGCGCACCACGTGCTTGAGGCCGTCGAGGTCGTCGGCGGATTCCACGTGCGCGTCGATGTCGTCGACCTGCTTGCGCAGCGAATCGTCGAGCTTGAGGCGCGCGTCACGCTGCACGGCCAGGTCGTCGCTCTGCGTCTGGCTGAACCGGTCGATGTCGGCGAGCGCCTCGGTGACCTGTTCCAGAAAGCGGGTCAGTTCGCCCTTTTCCTTCTCGATCGCCTGGCGCATGTCGTTGATCAGCGAGGCGGCCCGGTCGATCAGGATGCTCGGCAGGGTGCGGTCGTTGGGGTCGTCGATCGTGGTGATCAGCCGCGCCCGGCGGCCCTCGAGCGAATCGACGAAGGCGATGCGATCGAGTAGGAGGGGCAGCACCTCGCGCACGTGCGAGGCCGAGCCGTTGTGCGTGCCGTGGCTGGCAGGGACGGGTTCCGGGCGTTCGGGTTCGCCGGGTTGTCGGGCCTCGATCTCGCGTATCCGCCGCGAGAGCTCCTCGAGGTCGTCCTTGAGCCGGCCGACCTCGAAGGCGTGCGCATCCTGCTTGCGGGCCTTGTCGCGGATGCGGGCCGCGGTGTCGGCGAGTTCCGGGTAGGCCTTGTCGACGGCGAACAGCACCCGCGAGAGGGTGAGCTTGAGCAGGCCGCCGAGTTCCTGGTCGTGGTCTTCCAGTCGACCGAGTTCGCCCAGGAGCTGTTCGTAGCGCTCACGGTACTCGTTGTTCTCCGTCGACGCGGTGGGTGCCTCGGCCATCGTTGCGATCTCTCCCTAATCGTGTTTCCGCGGGGATGGTAGCGCGATACTCATCGCCACCGGGATGTGGTCCGAGCCGCCGATGGGGCGCGCCTCGGTCCCCCGGATGTCGAGCGACTGGCTCACGGCGATGTGGTCGATCGCCCGCTGCGGGCGCCAGCGCGGATAGGTCAGCGGTGGCCGCCGTGGCAGCTTCAGGCCGTTCTGGATGCACCAGTGCTGCATGCCCGGATCGTCCGGTTCGCAGTTGAAGTCGGCCATCACCACCACGTAACCCGGCACGTCGGCCAGCTCGCCCAGCTGGTCGAACTGCATCTGGCGGGCGCGGCGGCCCAGGGCCAGGTGGGTGTCGATCACCCGAAGGGGGTGGCCGTCCCAGAGAAAGTCCGCCACCAGCGCCCCGCGCCCGGGCATGCTTCCGGGAAGCGGGCACTGGTCGATCGCCGTGGGCCGGATGCGGCTGATCAGCCCCAGGGCGTGCTTGCCGAACTGGCCGAGGTCCCGGTTGACCCGTACCGCCCAGTGCGACAGCTCGGCGAGTTCGGCCAGGTGCTCGGCCTGGTTGAGAAAGCGGCTGCGGATCGAGCCGGCGTCCGCTTCCTGCAGGCCGATGATGTCGAAGTGCGCCAGGGTCGGGGCGATGGCCGCCAGGCTCTGCGAGCGGTCGGCGCTGGGCAAGAGGTGCTTCCAGCCGCCGGTAAGGTAGTCGCGGTAGCGATGGGTGGCGATGCCCACCTGGATGTTGTGCGACAGCAGGCGCAGCGGCTGGTTGCCCCGCACGGCGGTGAAGTCGTCGGGCCCGCCGTCGGCCGGGCTGTAGCTGAGACAGCGTCGGCTGGCCGAGCGACGGCTCATCCGCCCACCAGGGTCTCGCCCAGCCGTCGGGTGAGCTGCTCGTTCTCGCGGTAGTCGACCGGCACATCGATCACGCAGACCGACTCGCTCGCCATCGCCTCCTTGAGGATCGGCAGCAGGCCGTCGCCGGATTCGACGCGGTAGCCCTTCGCGCCGAAGCTCTCGGCGAGCTGGACGAAGTCGGGGTTGCCGAAGTGCACCCCGGTCGATCGACCGAAGCCGCGTCGCTGCTTCATGTCGATCAGCCCGTAGCCGCCGTCGTTCCAGATCAGCACGATGATCGGTGTCTTGCAGCGCACCGCCGTCTCCAGCTCCTGCACGTTCATCAGGAATCCGGCGTCACCCGTGGCGGCGACGATGTGGCGCTCCGGATAGAGCAGCTTGGCGGCGATCGCGCCGGGCAGGGCGATCCCCATGCTGGCGAAGCCGTTGGAGATGATGCAGCTGTTGGGCTGCTCCGAGCGGTACATGCGCGCCAGCCACATCTTGTGCGCGCCCACGTCGGAGATGACGATGTCGCGGCTGGAGAGCGCCGTGCGCAGGTCCCAGATCAGTTTCTGCGGCTTGATCGGCAGGCAGTCGTCGTCCGCGTGCCGGTTCATGTCCTCGATCAGCGCCTCGCGCAGGTTGCGGAAGGCCGGGCCCGCGTGTGACTCACCCAGTTCGGCGAGCCGGCGCATGGCGGTGTCGATGTCGCCCACCACGCTGGCGGCGACAGGGTAGTGCGCGTCGACCTCGGCCGCCTCGGTATCCACGTGGATGATCTGTCGGTCGCGGGTGGGATGCCACAGCTGCGGGTGGTACTCGACCAGGTCGTAGCCGATGCAGACGATTACGTCGGCCTGGTCGAAGCCCACGTTGACGTAGTCCTTCGACTGCAGGCCCACCGAACCCAGCGCCATCGGGTGGCGAAACGGGATCACGCCCTTGGCCATGAAGGTGTTGGCCACCGGGATGTTGAGCCGTTCGGCGAGATGGGCGAGCGCCTCGCTGGCCCCGGCACGGACGACGCCGTGGCCGGCGAGGATGATCGGATGGCGCGCCCCGTTGAGCAGCCGTGCGGCGTTCTCCAGGCTCTGTTCGCGGGGTTGGCTGGCCCCGTTGGCCGTCACCGGCAGCGGGGCGGCAAAGCCCGGCTCGACCGGCATCGCGGCGACGTCCTCCGGCAGCTCGATGAAGCTCGCGCCCCCCTTGCCGGCTTCGGCGAACTTGGCCGCGCGGCGGATCGTCTCGGGGATGGCCGAGGGGGTCACCACTCGCGAGGCGTAGCGGGTGATCGGCTCGAACATCCGCACCAGGTCCAGCACCTGGTGCGATTCCTTGTGCAACCGGTCGATGCCCGCCTGCCCGGCGATCGCGATCAGCGGGGCGTGATCCATGTTGGCGTCGGCCACGCCGGTGACCAGGTTGGTCGCGCCGGGACCGAGCGTGGAGAAGCACACGCCGGGCTTGCCGGTCAGCCGGCCGACGAGGTCGGCCATGAAGGCCGCGCCCTGCTCATGGCGCGTGACGATCAGTTCAATCGACGACTCGTTGAGCGCGTCGACGAAGTCGAGGTTCTCCTCGCCCGGGATCCCGAAGACGTAGTCGACGCCTTCGTTCTCCAGGCAGCGCAGCAGCAACTGGGCGCCGGTGGTCACGGTGCGGTCATTCGCGTTCGTCATGGATCCGCTCGATCAGCGAGTCGACCACCTCGAGCATTTCGGCGTTGCCGCCAGCGAGTTGGCCGGTGACCAGGTAGCGGCCGTCGACCAGCAGCGCCGGCACGCCCTGCACGTTGGCGGCCTGGGCGATCTGGCTGGTCCGGCGGATGCCGTTCTGCGTGCCGAAGCCCTCGTAGGCGTCGGCGAACTCGTCACGGTCGACGCCCAGGTCCGCGTAGAAGTCGGCGATGGCGTCCGCGTCGGCCAGGCGGTTGCCCTCCTCGTGGATGGCGTGGAACACCTCGGCGTGCGTGTCGTCGACCGCGTCGAGCTGCTCTGCGGCATAGAAGGCGCGGGTCAGCGGCAGCCAGTGCTCGCCGAGCGCCAGTGCGCGCCGTTCGAATACCACGCCCTCGTCGAGCTCCTCGAGCCACGGTTCGAGTTCGCTTTCGAGGTAGTGGCAATGCGGGCAGCCGTACCAGAAGAACTCCTGGACGAGGATCTTGCCGTCCGGGGATTCCACGTCGGTCTGGACCTCGCGGTAGCCATCCCCCTCGGCGGCCAGTGCGGGAGCTGCCATGGTGAGGGTGGTCGCGGCCAACAGGGCGGCGGCGAATGACTTGAGTCGGGTGACGAGCATGGAGCGTCTCCGTATTCGATCTGGACGATAGCGTTGGTGCTGCCGGGGCGTTTCAGCCTCCCCGGAACGAATTATGGGGCACAGCGGCCGCTCGTGCAGCCGGTGCGCCCCATTGGTCGGTCGAGCGGATGGCGGAGTCAGAGTTCGCCGTAGGAGTGCAGACCGGAGAGGAACATGTTCACCCCGAGGAAGGCGAAGCTCGTGATGAACAGGCCACCGATGCTCCACCAGGCCATGACCGGACCGCGCCAGCCCTTGGTCAGGCGCATGTGCAGCCAGGCCGCGTAGTTCAGCCAGACGATCAGGGCCCAGGTTTCCTTCGGATCCCAGCTCCAGTAGCCGCCCCAGGCCTCGGCCGCCCACATGGCGCCGAGGATGGTGGCGATGGTGAAGAAGGCGAAGCCCAGCGCGATGGCCTTGTACTGGATGTCGTCCATCACCGAGAGCTTGGGCAGGCGGTCGTTGGGGCCGTCGCCGCCCATCTTGTACTTGATCAGGTAGGCGATGCCGACCATTGCGGCGATGGCGAAGGTCCCGTAGCCGACGAAGTTCGCCGGGACGTGGATCTTCATCCACCAGCTATTGAGCGCGGGAACCAGCGGCTCGATCACGTGGGCCTGACGGTCGAACTGGTACCAGAGCAGGAAGGCGAGCGAGATGCCGACGATCAGCATCACGAAGCCGCCCAGGCTGCGGTTGTTGTAGCGCTTCTCGTAGTAGAGGTAGAGCAGGGCGGTGAACACGGCGAAGACGATGAACACCTCGTAGAGGTTGCTCACCGGGATGTGGCCGTAGTCGAGGTTGATCAGGTAGCCCTCGCGCCAGCGGGAGAAGAAGGCGATGAAGCCCATGGCCGACCCGGCCCAGACCAGCGAGGAGCCGACCTTCAGGCCGAAGTTCGAGCGCGCCAGCGTGCCGATGAAGTAGGTCGGGATCGACAGGATGTACAGCGCGACCATCCACATGGTCGCCGAGGTGCTGGAGAGGAAGTACTTGAACAGGAAGGTCTCTTCCTGGAAGTCGGCCAGGCCGCCGCGGCCCACCGGCCCGTCGGCGCCAAGGATGTTGTACTGCCAGACGGCGTAGGTGGAGATGATCGCGACGATCCCCACCAGCCAGCGCGTCGCCGGCCAGACCCAGCCGAGGAAGCCCAGGCCCAGCGCGGTGCCGAACAGCGTGCCGGTGGTGTAGACGTCCAGCGATTCGCTGTACTGCACGTAGCCGATGCCGGCGATCACCAGCATCGCCAGCGTCCACAGGACGTCGTTCAGGCCGACGCGATTCGGCGCCGGCAGGTTGGAAGTCGGTCGATAGCCGTTGACCATCTGCTCGTTTGGGACAGACATCGTGGTTTCTCCTGCGCGGATTGTCCGGCGTCTCTAGTTGCCCTTGTCGGACGTTGTGGACGCCTCGTTCTGGTCGTTGGACCCGGTCTGGCGCACAAGTTCATCGCTGAACTGGTCGAAGGCCTGGTCGAAGTCGATGTTCTTGCGGGCATCCGTGCCGGCGACCACCACGCGATGGCGGGTCGGTCCGTCATCATCGTTCACGTTGGCCGGTTTGATCAACACCCACAGCCGGCGGTAGTGGATGTAGAACAGCATGAAGATACCCATCGTGAGCATCAGCGAGCCGAGATAGACCCAGAACATGCCGGGGGCGCGGGTCACCTCCAGCCCGGTCGACTGGATATGGTTGAAGCTGGTGGGCGCGACGAAGATCGGCGAGCCGTAGTTCGGCAGCACCGTGATCACGTCGAGTGCCTTCTCGAAGAACTCCTCGTCGCGCTCCCCGAACTCCGTGACCCCCTGCTCGCGCAGGGTCTCCATGTAGGCGCGCATCAGCACCGATTGCACCACGCGGAACGACGACTCGCGCGCCTGCTCGGCCATCTCCGGGCTCATGTCCCGCTCGGCCATCTGACGATCGACCTGCTCCTGCAGCGTGGAGAAGCCCTCCTCGACGAAGGTCTCGACCATGCCGGCGATCGAGCGGGCGGCCGAGCTCTGGGCCGCACCGCCCTGCTGACCCTGCGTCGTCTGACCGACCAGGTCGGCGGCGATGCGGGTGACCTCGTCGCGGTCCTTCAGGGTCGCGTAGAACGCCATGAAGGTCTCGAGCGAGTTGTCGCGGTCGGCGGGGATGAACAGGAACTGCTGCTGGGCGCCGACCTGGGGGGTCACGCCACTGAGGAAGTACTTGGTGCCGTCGAAGTCGACCGGCTGGACGTAGTTCTCGTACTCGATCGCCTGGCCGGCGCCGTCGCGTACCCGGAAGGTGACCGACGGACCGAAGTTGGTGTTCTCGGTGTTGCCGTCGGGTCCCTCGGTGGGGTTGACGTTGTAGAGCGTGAAGTCGCGGAATTCGAGGGTGTAGTCCTCGCCGCCGAACTCGAAGGTGCGTTCCTGGTTGACCTTGCCCTCGAGCTCCTGCTTCGTGCCCGCCTTGCCGAACAGCTGCCAGGCGTCGAACTTCAGCTCCGTGCCGCCGTCGCCGAAGCTCGACTGGAAGATGTTGTAGCCCTTGTACTGCAAGGGGTGGTTGACCCGGATGGTCTCCTCGACCACCTCGCCGGTCTCGTCGTCCGTCAGCTTGATGTCCGAGTTGAAGGACTTGGGCATGCCGGTGTCGTAGTAGTCGATGTGGAAATCCTCCACCTCGATCTTGAATGGCAGGTTCTGCACCACGTAGCCGTCCTTCAGGCCGATGAAGGCGACGTCGCCCCACTTGCCCTCGGGAATGTTCACCGAGCCGCGAAAGCCGGCCAGCGCGCCCGGGGGCAGGTGCGATTCGTCGGGCACCTTGCTGACCGGCAGGTCGCGGGTCTCGACCTCGACCACGCCCAGCATCTCGAGCGTCTTGAGGTACATCTTGCTGTCGATCAGCCCGCCGACCAGGATCACCACCATCCCCAGGTGGGTGAGCACGTAGCCGATGCGGTTCATGCCGCCCTTGCGAGCCGCGACCAGGGTCTCGCCGTCACGCTCCTTGACCCGCGCCTTGTAGCCGAGCCGGGCGAACAATTCCTGGGTGCGTTCGACGATGGTGGCTGCGGGAAGCTCGCTCTCGTACTGGCGGGAATGGGCGAAGGCGCGCAGCGACTTGTCCTGCGCGTTGAGCCGGAAGCTCTTGATGTCGCGCAGGAATCCTGGCGTGTTGCGGATCAGGCAGGCGCTGGTCGAGGCGAGCAGGAACAGCAGGATGGCGACGAACCAGCCGGCCGAGTAGACGTCGTAGAGCTTGAGGGCGTTGAACACCTCGAACCAGAACGGGCCGAACTCGATCAGGTAGTCGTTGAACGGCTGGTTCTGCTGAAGCACGGTGCCGATCACCGAGGCGATCGCGAGGATCGAGAGCAGCGCGATCGCCAGGTTCATCGACGTGAGCCAGGTGTACAGACGCGAGGTCAGGCTGCGGCGGCGTTTGCGGGCGGTTTGGGCCTGGGGTGTCATCGGCTAGCCTTCGCTGAGACGGGTAGGTTCAAGGCGACTGTCGGCACCGGAATGCCTTCGCCAGCATGGTCAGACGCCGGGACGCCGCCCGGGTTCCCCGAAAATCCGGGATATGGGCGGCGGTTCCGGGGAGGCGGTTCAGTCGAGGCTGGCGATGTGTGCGGCCAGCGCGTCGATCTCCTCGTCGGAGAGCTCGGCGGCCAGCGGGATCATCAGCGAGGCCTGGCCGTGGGCGCGCGCCTCGCTGCGGTAATCCTTGAGGGACTGGGCCACGTAATCGGCGGACAGGCCGCGCAGGGCAGGGAAGCCGGCCGGCTGGTTGCCATGGCCTTCGTTGTGGTGACAGGCGGCGCAGGCGGCGACGTTCTCGCGGCCCTGGTGGTACAGGTCCGCGCCCTTCTCCGAGCCTTCGTCGGCCGGGCTGGCCACCTTGCGCTCCTGGGCGGCGTAGTAGGCGGCGATGTCCTTGATGTCCTGGTCGCTGAGGTTCTGTGCCTGGCCGCTCATGATGTCGTTTTTACGATCGCCCTCGCGGTAGGCGGTGAGCTGGTCGGCAAGGTAGCCGGCCGGCTGGCCGGCAATCGACGGGAAGGCGGGGTTGTTGCTGTTGCCCTTGTCCCCGTGGCAGGAGGCGCAGGACTGGGCCGCCTCGCGGCCGGCCTTGATCGAGCCCTCGTCGGCCAGTGCCGGGCCGGCGAGAAAGGAGAGCCCCAGGAACATGCCGGCGGTAAAGCGGCCGCGGCGCGGCATCGGGTGAACTGCTGTCTTCATCGCTAACGATCTCTTTGTGGTTCGCGTTGGGCCGGCCCTGGCCGTCGTCAGGCATGGACAAGGCGCATCGGAGCGCCCCGGAACAGATCCGGAGTATAGATATTCGGCCGACTGTTTCACTGCGGTATTGCCGGCTCGGCTCCAAGCGCCTGAAAAACGACCCGTAATCAAACAGCATAAGTCACTCGCTTGCAACCTCGCGGCATGGCAGGATGCCTTGCCGGGATGTGTGCGATACGTTCCCCGCCGGCCAGCGACGGTGCCGCGCTCTTGGTCGGGCGGCGCCGAGCGTGGCTCGGGACGCGGCCCGTCCGGCATGAACGGGACGAGATCCCGGCTCCCATTCCCTGTCAGTACACCCGAGTTGACCTGCAATGAACGACGACGCCACTCGACACCAGCGCCGGCTGTTCGACGCCGCTACCTTCATCAAGAGCGCCCCGCGCCTGGCCGACATCGGCGAGGACGCCGGTGCCGAGGTCGCCTTCGCCGGGCGGTCGAACGCCGGCAAGTCGACCGCGCTCAACGCGCTCGTCGGGCAGAAGGCGCTGGCCCGCACCTCGCGCACGCCGGGGCGCACGCAGATGATCAACCTGTTCGGTCTCGGCGGCGAGACGGAGGGGGCCCGCTTCCGTCTGGTCGACCTGCCCGGCTACGGCTTCGCCAAGGTGCCCGAGCGGGTGCGGCGCGCCTGGGGCGAGGCGATGGCGCAGTACTTCGCCGAGCGCCGGTCGCTGGTGGGCGTGGTGGTGATCATGGACATCCGTCATCCGCTCAAGGCGCTCGACCAGCAGATGATCGACTACGCACTCGCCCGCGGCTTGCCGGTGCTCGCCCTGCTGACCAAGGCCGACAAGCTTGGTTTCGGCCAGGTCAAGCAGACCGTCGCGCGCCTGGCGCGCGAGCATCCCCTGCCCGATGGCCAGTGGATGGCCTTTTCCGGCACCAAGGGCACCCACGTCCGCGAGGCCCGCGACGTGATCAGCGAATGGCTGGACCGGGCGCCCGACTGATGACGGCGACGGGGCGGGTCAGACGGCGCGCCGGAGCGACGCGCGGGCGTTCGGGGCGACCGTCCTCGGTGGCCGTCAGGGAATCTCCAGCGTGAGATCGGCTACCAGCGGAAGGTGATCGGAGATGCGGGGCACGATCGGGTCGCGGATGGTCCTGAGGGCATGGATGTGCAGCGGTCCGCGAATCCAGACCTGGTCGAGGGGCAGCAGCGGCCGGGAGGCGGGAAAGGTAAGCCGTGCCGGCAGGCGGGTGAGCTGGCGATGCAGCATCCGCAGGCTGCGGGCTCGGGGAACCCACTCGTTGAAGTCGCCGGCGAGCAGCAGCGGTTCGTCGTTCGGCAGCTCGGCCAGCGCCTCGGCCACCCGACGTCCCTGCTCGCGACGCTCGGCCAGTCCCAGTCCGAGGTGCACCGTCCAGCAGTGCAGTTCGCCCTCCGGCAGGTCGATGCGTGCGCGCAGGGCCTGGCGGGGTTCGCGGTCGACATGCGAGAGTTCCAGCGGGTCTTCGGGAAAGATCGGCCAGCGCGAGGCGATCAGGTTGCCGAATCCGGTCACCTCCCCCGGACGATGAAAGCAGCCGCGCTCGTGGGTGGGGGCGAACAGCCAGTGCGGCAGAATCGGAGCCAGTGCCCGCAGCAGGCGGTCCTCGCCCGGCTCGGCGGCGAGGTTGGCCTCCTGAAGGGCCACCAGGTCCGGCTCGAGCAGGCGCAACACCCGGGCGGTGCGTTCCGGGGTGTAGCGGCCGCGGTGGTCGATGCAGCTGTGGATGTTCCAGGTGACGAACCGCAGCCGGCGTCCGCTGCCGCTCATGACGCCCCCGACGCCTGTTCGCGCAGGGCAAGCCAGCGCGACAGGCCCCAGCCGATGCCGATGAACACGGCGGTAATCACCGCCAGTAGGCCGATCGTCGCCGCCGAGGGGGCGAGGAGCGTGCGCAGCAGCTGGTCGGAAAAGATCGTCAGCGCGATCGTGCTCGGCGCCAGCCCGGCGATACTGCCGATCAGGAAATCGCGCAAGTCGATGCGGCTGGCACCGGCAACCAGGTTGACCACCGTGAAGGGCGCCAGCGGCAGCAGCCGCAGTGAGAACACGGTCAGGATGCCGCGTCGGGCCAGCATGCGCGAGAGCCGGTCGAGGCGCTTGCCCGCCAGCCGGCGCAGGGTCTCGGCGCCCAGGAGCTGACCGGCGAGAAACCCGATGATGGCGGCGGTCAGCAGGGCGCCGTAGGCCAGGCCGAACCCGGCCCAGGCGCCGAACAGCAGCCCGGCGACCACGACCACCGGCGTGGCCGGCACGCCCAGCAGGAGTCCGACCACGGCCAGCCCGACAAACGCCCAGTTGCCGCCGGGCGCGTCGCGAACCCCCGCCAGCGTCTCGAGCAGTTCGCGTGGGGTGACCGCCTCTCCCAGTGGCGTGAACTTGAGCAGTGCGGCGATCGCCACGAGCAGCGCGATCAGCAGGGCAAAGCCGGCGGCCTTGCGGCGCACCGGCCGGCGTGCCCCCTTCTCGATGAACATGTCGATCAGTTCTTCCGGCGGCCGGGCGCGCTCGGGGTCGATTACCGCGGCGTCGGGGACCTGGCGGTCGATCGCGGGGTCGAGGTCGATGGCGAGCGGTTCGAGCCAGCGCTCGGTGTCCGGGTGGTTGAGCGACTCGATCGCGGCGGCCACCGAGCCGTGCCCCTCCTCCGCGGCTGCCACGCTCTCCGCCGTGGTGCCGAGGTGCTCGGCAAGCAGTTCGCGACGCATGGTGGCGATGGCCACGCGGCTTTCCTCGCGATCACCGAGCAGGGAAAGGTTGAGTTCGCTGTCGAAACCCATCGAGCGATTCGAGGTGTTGGCCGAGCCGAGGTTGATCTCGCGGTCGTCGCCGATGACCAGCTTGGAATGCAGGCTCACCATCTCGGGCTCCAGCCCGGCGACGGCCGGGTAGTAGAGTCGCAGCCGGTCGTGGCGGTCGGCCGCGCGCAGCCGTTCGATCAGCCGGGCGCGCAGCACGTCCATGGTCAGGCGCTCGAGCCAGCCGTCCTTTTCCCGCGGCAGCAGGACGATCACCTCGGGGCCGTCCTCGTTGCCGAGCCGTTCGATCAGCGCCTCGCCGATCCGATGGCTGGTGAAGTACTGGTTCTCGATGTAGATGCAGCGGCTTGCCTCGCCGATCAGGCGCAGCAGGCGGGTCTCGATCTCGCGCACCTCCGGCTGGTCGCGCCAGGCCGGCAGGGTGCGGGCGATACCGACCCGGGCCTCGCGCAGATCGACGGCGACGTGCTCGCCCGGCCAGGGCGCGGGGCGGTCGACGGCGCCGGGGGCGTCGAGCCGTTCGCCCGTCGCCCGTTGCCAACGCTCGCGAGCCAGTTCGCCCAGGTCGCGGCAGATCGGCCCGGTCACGGCGAAGGCGAGATCGTGGAAGGGCGGGTAGGAATGCCCCTCCGGGTCGCGTCGCAGCGGGTCGCCGGCGGCGTGAGCCCGCCGGTCCCAGCGCCACTTGGACGGGTCGAAACCGCCGACCAGCGCGGCGTGATCGTCGATGACCAGCATCTTCTGGTGTTGCGAAGCCCCCAGTGGATGCTCGCCGTCGTAGCGCACCTTCAGCCGCGGGTGACGCGCCCGGAGCCGGGAGAACAGCGGCAGCCATTCGCGCTCGAAGGCGTAGATCATGGCGAAGTCCCAGGGGAGCAGGTGGATGGTCAGTCCCGGGTTCTCCTCCAGTGCCCGCTGCAGCACGCCCGTCAGGTGACACGGCACGCGGTCGGCCTCGCAGGGACGTTGCATCTCGACGCGGCTGTCGACGTCCCAGCAGAGGATGGTGGCCTGGCGGCGGGCCTGCGCGAGCATTTCCGCGAAGGCGGGGAACCAGTGTTCGCCGTCGATCACCAGGCCGAGACGGTCCGCGTCGCCGACGCGCCAGAAGCCTTGCGCGTCCACGGCCGGGTCACTCGGGTGATTGGTGTCCGGGCTCTTCATGCAGGAGGTTGCGTCTCCATCGCGGGTGCGGCGTGCCGAAACACGATCGTAGCGCAGGCCGGGCGAATCGCGCCGGCCTGAGCGTCGCTCCGCTCAGGCGCGCAACAGTGTCCACCAGGTCAGCGCGCTGATCAGCAGCCACATCGACGGAAGGATGAGCAGCGCCAGTCGTCCCGGTCCGGGCAGCCGCGCCATCAGCAACAGGCCCGCCGTGGTGATGGCGGTGGGATCGGGGGCGACGCCGAAGAGTTCCGTCCCCGCCAGGGGTCGGCCGGCCGCCAGCCAGGCCAGCGGATGGAGCAGCAGCCCCCAGAGGACCAGGGCGAGCCCCAGCCAGGCGCGAGGCCGGCGTGGGCGGTCGATGACCAGCCCCCGCCCGGGGAACGCGAGGAGCAGCAGGGCGACGGCCTGGCCGGCGAACAGGGCGGCGAACCCTGGTGCGGCGAGATTGATCTCCGCGTACAGGTCGAAGAATCGCCACGCCACCCCGCCCCAGGCGCCCGCGAGCAGCGCTCCGGCCAGCCGGTGGGCCGTGCCGGCGCGGGACGCCGCGAGCAGGAGCATCGCGAGCACCAGGGCCGCGAGCAGCCAGTGTCCGGGCCAGATCGCCTCGTTGAGCCGCTCGAACAGCCGAGTGTAGGTTTCCGGCGAGAACATCAGCAGGTCGTCGAGTCGGTAGTTCATGCCGGCATTCCGTGATTCTCGTCATTCGTTTCCGGCGGTGTCCCGGGCTTGTCCGAGCACACCCTCACGAGATTCCCCACTTAAAGCCCCCCGACGTGCTCGGCCATGCGCCGGCGCAGGGCCTCGTCCGGCAGCGGGCCGCGCAGCGCGGTCATGTTCTCGCGCATGTGGTCGACCCGGCTGGTCGCGGGGATCGCGCAGGTCACCGCCGGGTGGGCGAGGATGAACTTGAGCAGGAAGTCGGCCCAGTTGGCCAGTCCCGCTTCGGCGGCCCACTCGGGGAAGCGGTGGCGCTTGACCCGGTCGATCAGGCCGCCGCCGCCAAACGGGCGGTTGGCGATGAACGCGATGCCGCGCTCCTCGGCCAGCGGCAGCAGTCGGCGCTCGGCCTCGCGGTTGGCCAGGCTGTAGCTGGCCTGAACGAAATCGATCGGCCGGTCGCGCATGATCCGTTCGATCTCGGCGTGCCGGCGGCCGTGCGAGGTAGTGATGCCGACGAACCGGATGCGGCCGGACTCGCGCATCTCGAAAAGGTGGTCGAGATGCGCCTCCCAGGCGACGAGGTTGTGCACCTGCATCAGGTCCATCCGCTCGAGCCCCCAGCGCCGCTCCGATTGCGCGACCTGCTCGGCGGTGGCGTCGCCGTCCGGGGTCCAGACCTTGGAGGCGGCGAACACGGGCGGCTTGTCGTCGAAGCGGGCCAGGCCGTGGCCGACCACCGCCTCGGCCGAGCCGTACATGGGCGAGGAGTCGATCAGCTCGCCGCCGGCCTCGAAGAACGCCCGCAGCACCTCGCTGCGCCGGGCCCGGGCCTCGCGGTCCGAGCCGACGTTGAAGGTGATCCACGTCCCCATGCCGACGGCCGGCAAGTCGTCGCCACCCGGCAGTCGCCGGGTGATGATGCTCCCGCCCGGTCCTTCCCGGCCGTAGGCGACGGGAAGCCAGGTGGCGCAGGCCCCGGCGGCGGCCAGTTGCAGCAGTTTTCGCCTCGAGAGACGTGTCTCGGCCATGGCGTTCACTCCAGCGGTCGAGGGCGTCCCCCGACCATAGTCACCCGGTCGGTGACCCACCACCTCGTCGAAGGCCTTCTCTTCCTTTGTTTGTCGGCGTTATTGCCGGGTTATTGAAAACAGAATATTCAAATATTTGATAATACGGGCCTTATTACTGATTTCAGGCCGTGCATTGATGGCGTTATGCTGGCCGGTCATCGGAAGGCCGCACGACGGATGTGGTCTTTTCGTGACGGACCACGAGTTTCCCGGCACCGGCCGCCGAGCGGGTTGGTGCCCTCTGCGACCAGGGACGGACAGGGCCGATGCAGCACGATGAACGGACAGGGAAAAGTCTGGGGGCGGTCGGGCGCGTTGCCGGCTGGCTGCGGTCGTTGCGCGTGTTGATGGTGCTCGTCGCGCTGCTGGTCTCGCTGCTGGTCACCGCCGCGGTGTACGTGGTCACCGAATCGGTGTTCACCCAGGCGGTGCAG
This sequence comes from uncultured Halothiobacillus sp., assembly GCA_964442775.1. Classification (GTDB taxonomy): domain Bacteria; phylum Pseudomonadota; class Gammaproteobacteria; order Halothiobacillales; family Halothiobacillaceae; genus Guyparkeria. The sequence continues at coordinate 25,622 of CAYUAO010000004.1, forward strand.
CGCGCCGGAGTGCAGAACGCCCGGGTGCTGGCCGACGGCACCTTCAACGCCATGTACCAGATCATGCGCGAGGGCTGGACGCGTGATCAGCTCAACGAATTCCTCGACGCGCTCGACCAGGGGGGCGAAAACGGTGCGGTGATCAACGTCTATCGCGGCGGGCGGGTCGACGAGCTGTTCGGTCCCCTCGAACAGCCGGGACCGGACGATACCGCCAAGGCCGCCTTCGAGACGCGGCGCATCCACGTCGAGGCCGGCGCGCAAATGGTGCGCTACGACCGTCCGCTGGTCGCCGAGGCAGAGTGCCTGCAATGCCACGTCAACGCCCGTGAAGGGGATGTGCTCGGCGTGATCTCCATCCGGCAGCCGACCGGGCCGATGGTCGACGAGGCGCACGACGAGCTGGTCGACCGGCTGAAGCTGATCGTCCCGGCACCCCTGCTGGCGGCGCTGCTGGTCGCCGGGCTGCTCAGCTGGCGCCTGGGACGCTCGGTCCGGCGGCTGAATCGGTCGGTCGAGGAGGTCAACCGGGTCGAGGATCTGACCGACCTGCGCTTTGCGGCCGCATCGACCGGCTTTACCGAGTTCGACGAGGTGCTTTCCCGGGTCGACACGCTCACCGATAAGGTTCGGCACGTGGCGATCGACCGCAACCTGCTCGAGTTCGAGATCGGCCTGCTCGATCAGTTCGTCATCACCTCCGACGTGGTGCGCGACTGGCGCCGATACGTGCGCGACCTGCTCGGCGAGATCAACCGCCAGTTCACCGTGCACGGCGTGTTCACCGCCTTCTCGATCGCCGACCGGCCCATCGGCGTGGACGTGTTCTGGCACGGCGATGTCGACGAGGTGGTCGCCGCCCGGATCGACCACGAGATCAGCCGGCGGGTGGGCGACGGCTTCGGCGGCGGGTCGGGTGACGTGACCCCGCGACAGCATCCCGGCAGGGACGGCGTGCCGGTGAGCGATGCCGGCCGGCTCGAGCTGCACACCAAGACCCTGTCGATGGACCTGCCGCCGATGCGGGGCATGGTCGGGCTGATCGTCCCGGTCGGCGAGGGGCGCGTGCCGGTCAGGAAGCTGGTGATCGAGTCGATCCTGTCGACCCTGATCAACGTGGTCGGTTCGGTGCGGGCGATCGAGCGCCACACCGAGGACCTCGAGTACTTCGCCACCCGCGATCCGCTCACGCGGCTCTACAACCAGCGCATGTTCTGGTCACTGCTCTACTACGAGATCGGTCGCGCGCAGCGCCACGAGTACCGCTTCGGTCTGATGGTGATCGATCTCGACGACTTCAAGCGGGTCAACGATCGCTACGGCCACGGCTTCGGGGACGACTACCTGCGCCGCGTCGCCGACTTGCTGACGGGCAGCTTGCGCGACGGCGACATCGTCGCCCGCTACGGCGGCGACGAGTTCGTCGCCATCCTGCCGGACGCCGACGATGCCACCGCCGAGCGGGTGGCCGACCGGCTGCTGGTCCGGGGCGGACAGGCGGTGGTCGCCGCCCCGGACGGCGAATCCCTGTCGCTTTCTCTGTCGATCGGCTTGGCGGTCGGTCCGGCGGACGCGGCCGACCCGGCCTCGGCGCAGGCGCTTTTCTCCCTGGCCGACCAGGCGATGTACCGCGCCAAGTCCGCCGGCAAGTGCCGCCTGGCGGTGGCCAACCGCGACGAGGTCCGCGCCGTCGAGCAGGCCGAGGGCGATACGCCGGAAACGATCACCTCGATCGATCCGGAGACGGTGTCGGTGGTCTACCAGCCGATCCGGCGGGCCGACGGCGAGGCGGTGGGTACCGAAGTCTTCGCCCGGACCCGCGTCGGCGATCGGCTGGTGCCGGCGGCCGAGTTCGTGCGCGCCCTGGGGCGCGATCAACTGGTCGACGTGGTCGACCGGCAGGTGGTGGGGCTTGTCCTGAACGACCCGGCGATGGCGCGATTTGCCGGGCAGCTGTTCTTCAACATCGCCCCGACGAGCCTGATCGAGGCCCGGTTCATCGCCTTCCTGCTCGATGCGGTCGAGCGCTCGCCGCTACGGGCCGGGCAGGTGGTGGTCGAGATCAGCGAGAGCCCGCTGGCCGCCGAGATCGGCGCACTGGCCCGCCCGCTGGCGGACCTGCGCGCCGCCGGGATCGGTCTGGCGATCGACCATGCCGGCTCCGGCCGCGAGACCCTGAGTTACCTGCGCCAGTTCGAGGTCGATTACGTCAAGATCGAGGCCGACTGGCTGTGCGACCGCAAGGTGAGTCGCCGCGACCGGGCCTTCATCGACGGGCTGCTCACGATCGCCGAGACGCTGGGCGTGCGCGTGATCGCGCACAACGTCGAGACCGACGCGCAGCTGGAACTGGTTCGCACGCTGGCGATCGACCTGATGCAGGGCTATCGCTTCGAACGCGAGAGCGCGTCACCGCCGCCGGTGGCGGTGACGCATTCCGGAACGATCAACGGCCGGGACGGGCGAGGGTGATGTCGTCGAGCCGTTCGCCCGCCTGTTCGCGGGCCAGGCGCAGGAACGCGTCCAGGTAGGCGAGCCGGTGCTCGTCGCGGCGCACCGCCAGGTGCATGGTCGCCGTGAGACCGTCGCCGAGGGGGCGGGCGGCGACGATGCCTCGGGTCAGCTCGTCGCTGATTGCCCACTTCGGCAGGGCCGCCACGCCGTGACCGCTGGCGACCCACTGGGCGATCATCGCCGTGAGCTCCGAACGGCGCGACCCGGCCGGTTCGACCCCCGCCGGATCGAGAAAGCGCCGGTAGATGTCGAGTCGTTCCCGCTCGACCGGATAGCCGATCACCGTCTCGTCGGCCAGCATCTCGGGCGTGACACGCGTCTCGGCGGCGAGCGGGTGGCCGGGGGCGAGCGCCAGCACGACCGGGTAACGGAATAGCGGTTCGAAATGCAACTCCGGGTCTTCGACCGGGTCGGAGCTGATCACCCCGTCGAGCTGGCCGCGACGCAGGGCGTCGATCGCGTCGAAGCTGAACGACATCGACAGGTCGGTCTCGATCGAAGGCCACTGCGTGCGGTAGCGCTCGAGAGTGGGAATCAGCCAGGTGAAGCAGGAGTGGCACTCCAGCGCCAGGAACAGCCGCCCGGTGGCCCCGCCGGCGATCTGTCGCAGGTCGCGGTCGAGCCGGTCGACCTCCGGCAGCACGTTGTCGGCCGCCGCGAGCAGCCGTCGTCCGGCCTCGGTCAGGCGCATCGGCCGCGAGCTGCGCGAGAACAGTGGTGTCTCGTAGTAGGACTCCAGTGCCCGGATCTGGTGCGACAGCGCCGATTGGGTCAGGTGCAGCCGCTCGGCCGCCGCGGCGAGCGAGCCGGTCTGCTCGATGGCCCGGATGGTCTTGAGATGACGCAGTTCCAGGAACATGGGGCCTCCTGTTGACGTGGCCGCGGGCTTGCGCCGTGTCGACCGCCGTTCCGGGTCGTCGCCTGTGGTCGTGTGGTCGGCGTCAGTCCGCGCGGGGCGACTTGAGCGTGACCAGTTCCTCGGCCGAAGTCGGGTGCAGGGCGACGGTGTCGTCGAACTGGCCCTTGGTCAGCCCGGCCTTCACCGCCACGGCGAAGCCCTGCAGCATCTCGTCGGCCCCGTCGCCGACGATGTGCAGCCCGGCGACGCGTTCCTCCTTGCCGACGCAGACAAGCTTCATCGCCGTCTTGAAGCCGTGGGAGGACAGTGCATAGCGCATCGGCGTGAAGGTGGTCTCGTAGACGGTCACGAGCTTCTTGCCAAAGCGCTCGACCGCCTGCGGCTCGGTCAGGCCGACCGTGCCCAGCGCCGGGTGGGCGAAGACCACCGTCGGGATGGTCTCGTACTCGAGGTGCGCGTCGTTCTGGCCGTCGAACAGGCGGTCTGACAGGCGGCGACCCGCGGCGATGGCCACCGGCGTGAGCGGGTACTTGCCGATGATGTCGCCGAGCGCGTAGATGCCGGGAACGTTCGTGTTCTGGTAGGCATCGACCGGGATCATGCCGTTTTTCTCGACGGCGACACCGGCGCGGTCCAGGCCGATGTCGTCGGTGTTCGGCTTGCGGCCGACCGCCCAGATCACCCGGTCGAACGGGCCGAGTTGCTCGCCGTCCGCGCCGTGGATGACGGTGCCCTCATCGGTCTTCTCCAGCTTCGAGACCTTGTAGGGCAGGTGGGTCTCGATGCCCATCTGGTGCAGGTTCTCGCTGGCGGTTTCGCGGATCAGCGGATCGAACGGCGCGAGCACGGTGTCGAGCATGTCGAGCAGGGTGACCTCGCTGCCCAGCGAGCGCAGCACGCCGGCGAGCTCCACGCCGATGTAGCCGCCGCCGATCACGGCGGTCTTCTTCGGCAGTTCGGAGAGCTCGAAGAAGCCGTCGGAGGTGATGCCGTGCTCGGCACCTGGCACCGGCGGCACCAGCGGACGGCCGCCGGTGGCGATCACGATGTGATCGGCGGTGTAGGTGGTGCCGTCGACATCCACCTCGTTGCCGCCGGCCAGCCGGCCGTAGCCCTCGATCACCTCGAGGTCGAGGTTTCTGGCGTAGCCGTTCCAGAAGTTCGTGATGCCGGCGATGAACTCGCGGCGTTTTTTCACCAGCGTGCCGAAGTCCACCGCGCCCGGCGCCTGGGGAAAGCCCCAGTCGACGGCATCCGCCCGGTCGTGGGCGAGGTTGGCGGCGTACCACATGACTTTCTTAGGCACGCAGCCGACGTTGACGCAGGTGCCGCCGAGCGCGGTGGGCTCGATCACGGCGACGCGCTTGCCGTGCTGGGACGCGCGCTCGGCGACCGCGAGGCCGCCGGAACCGCCGCCGAGAACGATCATGTCGAAATGCTTGCCACTCATGGATGCCTCCGGAAAGGGATATCGGAAATCGGGTCGGGCCTCGGCCCGCTGTCAGGTCGATGCGGCTTTCGGCTGCCGTGCCGTCGGTTTCGCGGCGTGGCAGTCGAAAGCCGGCCCGGTGCAAACCGGGCCGGTCGGCGTTGAGTCAGGCGGCGATCAGTAGCCGTTCTGCTTCAGCCAGGTCTCGACTTCCTCGCTGCCGCCGATGTGCTTGCCGTCGACGTAGACCTGCGGAACGGTCTCGGTCTGGGCGACGGCACGCAGGGCGCGCAGGTGCACTTCCTCGCCGACGACGACCTCGTCGAACTCCAGCTCCGCGTCGTGCAGCATGCCCTTGACGCGGGCGCAGAACGGGCAGCCCTTGCGCGAGAACATCATGATCGAATGCGGCTTCTTGGCGTTCGGCGCCAGCCAGTCGAGCATGGTGTCGGCGTCGGAGACCTCGTAGGGGTCGCCCGGCTTCTCCGGCTCGATGAACATCTTCTCGATGGTGCCGTCCTTGACCAGCATGGAGTAACGCCAGGAGCGCTTGCCGAAGCCCAGGTCGTCCTTGTCGACCAGCATGCCCATGCCCTCGGTGAAGTCACCGTTGCCGTCGGGCAAAAAGCGGATGCGATCGGCGTTCTGGTCCTGGGCCCACTCGTTCATGACGAAGGCGTCGTTGACCGACACGCAGACGATCTCGTCGACGCCGTGCTTCTTGAACACCGGTGCGAGCTCGTTGAAGCGCGGCACGTGGCTCGACGAGCAGGTGGGCGTGAACGCGCCCGGCAGGGAGAAGACCGCCACGGTCTTGCCCTTGAAGACCTCGTCGCTGGTCACGTCGACCCAGTCGTGGTCCTTGCGGGTGCGGAAGGTGACGTTGGGTACCTTCTGGCCTTCGCGATTCTCGAGCATGCAAAATCTCCTTGGCTTTGGTGAGATGAAAACGGAAAAACGAGCGAAATCGGACCGGAGGCGCGGCATGCCGCCGTCCGGTGTCCGGGGGAATGTGGGGCCGAGGCCAGCAAATGCAAGCCCTCGGGCGTCACTCGGAACATGTCTCGCGGACATGCTCCGACCGTATCGCCTTGATTGCGTTTCAGACTAGTCGACGGACGCGAGCGGGGGAAATAGAAATTCCCGATCTTTTCGATAGCTGCTGGCTATCGAATTGCCGGCAAGATCGGTGATCCGGCGGCAGGGTCGGGGAGCGGGTCAGTCGTCGGCTGCGAGCCGCTCGAGGGACCAGAGAGAATCGAGCGGCTCGCGGCGGCGGATCTCGTGGCAGGTTTCGCCATCGACGAGCACCTCGGCCGGGCGCGGTCGGGTGTTGTAGTTGGAGGCCATGGAAAAGCCGTAGGCACCCGCGGCCAGCACGGCCAGCAGGTCACCCTCGCCCAGCTCGAACGACCGCTCGTGGCCAAGAAAGTCGCCCGTCTCGCAGACCGGTCCGACGATCTCCCAGACGCCCGCCTGGCGCGAGCCCTCCCCCCGACCGGCGGAGACGATCGCCATGTCGCTGCCGTAGAGCGCCGGGCGCATCAGGTCGTTCATGGCCGCGTCGACGATCGCGAACGACTTGTGGCTGCCCGGCTTGAGATACTCGACCCGGGTGATCAGTGCCCCGGCCGGTCCGACCAGGAAGCGTCCCGGTTCGATCCAGATCGGCAGCTCTCGGCCGAGCGGGTCGGCGTCCACCACCGAGCGCAGGGCCTCGACCCAGTCCGCCGCTGTCGGGGGCTGTTCGTCGGTGTAGCGGATGCCCAGCCCGCCGCCCAGGTCGAGATGCCGCAGGCGGATGCCGCGCTCGGCGAGCTGGTGAGCGAGCTTCATTACCCGCTCGGCGGCCGCGGCGAAGGGGGAGACGTCGGTCAGCTGCGAGCCGATGTGGCAGTCGATGCCCGTGACCTCGAGCGCCGGGTGGGCATGCGCCCATTCGTAGATCGGCAGGGCGTCGTCGATGGCGATACCGAACTTGTTGTCCTTCAGCCCGGTGGAGATGTAGGGATGCGTGCGGGCATCGACGTCCGGGTTGACACGCAGCGAGATGGGCGCCGTTCGCTTGATTTCGCTGGCAATGTCGGCAATTCGGCGCAATTCCGTCTCGGATTCGACGTTCAGGCAGCCGATGCCCGCCTCGATCGCCCCGCGGATCTCGCGGCCCGACTTGCCCACGCCGGAGAACACGCAGCGGCCCGCATCGCCGCCGGCGGCCATCACCCGGGCCAGCTCGCCGTAGGAGACGATGTCGAAGCCGGCCCCCAGGCGCGCGAGCAGATCGAGAATGCCGATGTTGCTGTTGGCCTTGACCGCGTAGCAGATGCGGTGGGCGCGCTCGCCGAAGGCGTCGCTCAGGGCGCGGTACGCCGATTCGATCGCCGCGCGCGAGTAGACGTAGGTGGGCGAGTCGAAGCGCGCCGCGATCTCGGCGGCGCTGACCTGTTCGATCAGCAGGTCACCGGCATCGTTGCGTGAGAAGAAGGGGGGCAGTTCGCTCTGCGGCACGGCGAGGCTCCGGGATCAGTCCTGGTTGGTGGTGGCGTCGGCCAATGAGTCGGCGTTGTCATTCGCGGCAGCCGGCTCGTCGTCGGGAAGGTGCAGCGGCCCCTTCTGCCCGCAGCCGGTCAGCGGCACGGTGAACAGGGTCGTGAGCAGGAGGAGGACGAACGGGCGCGGCATGAGGCCTCCGGGGCGGATCCGACGGTGCATTCTTCAGGCCGTCAGTATGCCTCAAGCTCGATCCTGCTGCAGACAGGGGGTGATCGTCTTGCCCGTGGAAACGAGTATCGTTTCTGTTTCTTCCTCTTGAATTGCCCTGGAGTTGCCGATGTTTATCGCCATGAACCGATTCCGTATCCGGCCGGGTCACGAGTAAGGACTTCGAGGCCGTCTGGCGCGAGCGTGATTCCCACCTGGAGGACGTGCCCGGGTTTCGCCAGTTCGAGCTCCTGCGCGGCCCGGAACGTGATGACCACACCCTATATGCCTCGCACCCGTCAGGGAAACTCTGCACGAATGCCAAGCCCCGCAGGGCGCGCAGAGCGGTATGGCATTCGTGCAGAGTTTCCCTATGGGAATCGCGCCAGGCCTTCGAGGACTGGACTCGCTCGGAGGCCTTTCGCGCCGCGCATCGCAACGCCGGCCGGCACAAGGACATGTATCTCGGTCCGCCGGAGTTCGAAGGGTTCGAGGTCGTGCTCTGATCGTGCCCCGCCCGGCCCGGGTCAGTGCCCCGGTGCCTGCAGGCAGGCGATGAAGAAGCCGTCGCAGTCGTGGCGATCCGGCCGCAGGCGTATCCAGCCCTCGGGTGTGAACGCGTCTTCCGCCAGGCCCGGGGGTGCCGGTCGGATGGTTTTCCAGCCCGGATGCCGGGCGAGGAAGTCCGCGACGACCGCCTCGTTTTCCGCCGGCCACAGGCTGCAGGTGGCGTAGACCAGTCGCCCGCCCGGCCTTGTCGCGCTCGCCCCCCGCTCGATCAGCCGGCGCTGTGTGCCGGCCAGGGAGTCCCAGTCGACGTCCGCCCAGCGCAGTTCCGGGTGTCGCCGCCAGGTGCCCGAGCCGCTGCAGGGGGCGTCGACCAGCACCCGGTCGAACCCGGCGAGGCCGGCGGGCAGTGGCCGGGTGGCATCGAGTGCCCGCAAGTCGATGTCGTCGCCGTGTCGTCGCGCGCGGGCCTCGAGCCGCTTGAGTCGCTCGGGGTGAAGGTCGCAGGCGGTCAGTCGCAGCTGCCCGCGGGCCTCGTCGAGCAGCCCCAGGCTCTTGCCGCCGGCGCCGGCGCACAGGTCGAGCACCCGCTCGTCCGGCCGGGCCTCCAGGGCGCGTACGACCCACTGGCTGCCGGCGTCCTGGATCTCGAACCCACCGGACTCGAACGCCGGCAGGCGGGTCAGCCGGGCCGGGCGCTCCAGGCGGAAGCCGAGTGGCAGCCCGGCGATGGGGGTGGCCTCGATGTCGGCGCTGGCCAATTCCTCGAGTAGAGCGTCGCGCTCGCCGTGGCGGGGATTGGCATGCAGGTCGACCGGGGCGCGGGCATCGAGTGCGCGCGCCAGCGACACTGGGTCCGGCGGTTGCCAGGCATCCCACTGCTCGGCGGCTGCCGGCGAGAGGTTGAAGCGGACCGCCGGGGGCAGTCGCTCGAGCGGTTCGGTCCGACGGCTCGACAGGGCGCCGATGGCCTCCGGCGCAAGCCCGGCGGTCTCGGCCAGCACCGGGTCGAGCGCGTCGATCAACGAGAGGGCCGCGCCAATGCGGGCCGCCATCGTCGGGGCCGGGTCGTCGAGCAGCCAGTCGAGCAGCCGGCGCTGGCGGAGCACGAACAGGACCAGCTCGCGTACCCGCTCGCGGTCCCTTCGCCCCATCCTGCGTCGGGCGGCCAGTTCCCGCTGGATGCTGCGGTCGGCCGGCAGTCCCTCGGTGGTGATGCGATCGAGGAGATCGGCGGCCAACTGCAACTGTGCCGGGAAGGTGCGTCCGCGCGGGAGCGCGGGCCGGGGCCAGTCGTCGCCCATCGGGGATTGCGGTCGGTCGGGATCGGTCATGCGGCCTCGGCGCTCGGTTGGGCTGGCGTTTGGTAGTATCTCACCATCATCGCACGCCCCCGGGGCGGCTGGTTGGTACGGCAGTGCGCCGGCCAGCCGGCCGCGCACCGCCACGGGTCGTCCGAATTTCATTCAAGGGACATGTCATTTCCATGAGCACGCAAGCAAACGAGTCGGCGAACGCCGCGACCGACGCGCCGGTCGACCTGCACTTCGAGGAGCGTGGCGGCGGACTGCCGGTGATCATCATGCACGGGCTGTTCGGTTCGCTGTCCAACTGGCGCGGCATCGCCCAGTCCCTGAGCGCGAACTACCGCGTCATCAACGTCGACCTGCGCAATCACGGCCGCTCGCCGCATGCCCCCGGGCTTTCCTACGAGGCGATGGCCAACGACATCCTCGCGGTAATGGATCGCCTCGGCGTCGAGCGTGCGCACCTGATCGGTCATTCCCTGGGCGGCAAGCTCGGCATGGTGCTGGCCGATCGCCACCCCGAGCGCGTGGCCCGGCTGGCGGTTGTCGACATCGCGCCCAAGTGGTATCCGCCCTGGCACAAGGACGTGTTCGAGGCCCTGGACGCAGTGGACCTGGACACTCTGGAGTCCCGCGAGCAGGCGCGCCAGCAGATGGCCGCGCACGTGTTCGAGCCCGAAGTGCGGGCGTTTCTCGCTGCCAACCTCGAACAGGTCGACGGGCGCTGGCGCTGGCGGTTCAACCTGCCCGAGCTCAAGGCAGCCTACGAGGGCACCTCGGACATGCCAGCGCTGTCGGGGTTCTATCTGGGCCCGACGCTCTTCATTCGCGGCGCCCGGTCGGCCTATATCGAACCCGGCGACGAGGACCGCATCGCCCGGGACTTTCCGCAGAGCTGCATCGTCACGCTCGAGCGGGCACGTCACTGGCCGCACATCGAGGACACGGCCGGATTCCTCGATGCCGTTACCCGTTTCTTCGCCCATGGCTGCCGGGATTTCCCGACGCGCCCGATCGAGTGACGCGGTCATCGCGCCACCCGTGTAGGAAAATTCCTACAAGAGAAATCGAAAATTCCTACGAAACTTTTGGCGATTTCGTCTACCCAGCCCATGCGTTCGAGGCGCATGATGCACCTGTGCTCGGATGCACGGGGCAGGAAGCCCACGACGGCCAGGAGGCCGAGGGATCGTTCGGCGGTCAGGATGTCCGCGCAGGATGCACCGGCAGAGGATCTGCCAGCACGGGTGGTCGGGTTCGCCCGACGCGCGGTCGGCGCCTTTTCAAGGAGGCGCACCGTAAAAAACCGGATATCGGGACAGCATCTGGTTTTTTGTGGGTCGCCAGGAAGGCGGCGTCGCGTTCGGCAAGGAAGGCGCACCCGGAAACGGATTGGCTCGGACGTCCAGGATGGGCGTCGCTATGGACGGCAAGGGACGATTCCGTGCAGGAAGCGCGCTAGACGCAGGATGGCGTCGCCGATAAAAGACGGTGGTAGACGCCGGCAACAACAAGCAACCGCAGGAACGGTCACCGGCGAGACAAGAATCAACAGGACCGGCAACGGACACTGCCCTTGTCTTAGGGAAAAGCACTCGCCATACCGGCCCATGGATCGGGACTCACGACTTCGCGCAGGGACGAAGCGCAGGATCCATGCCGCAGGGCTGGATCGCTTCCTGGCCAGGACGGCCCCTTCCTTTTTCTTCTTCCCCAATCATCGATCTGGCAACACCCGCCGAACGACTCGGATCCGGGTGATCTTCGTGTGCATGCAAACTTCCCATAACCGTTGGAGGGCCGGCCCTCGATGGGGGAGCGCATGGCGCCCGGTGTCGGCATGCCCCGGGCGAACACGGCCTCGCGGCGGCCGCGGGTGGCGTTCCGGTGGCCTGTCCCCGCGTGGCGGGGTAGACTGCGCCGGCCATGAAGCTCGACGCCTTCGATTACCACCTGCCCTCCGAACGGATCGCCGCCCGCCCGGCCGAACCGCGTGAATCGGCGCGCCTGCTGGTGTTGCCGGCGGCGGGCGGCGAGTTCGAGCACCATCGCATCGGCGATCTTCCGGACCTGGTCGAGTCGGGTGACCTCCTGATCCTGAACGATACCCGCGTGATCCCGGCGCGGGCATTCGGTCGCAAATCCTCCGGCGGCAAGGTGGAATTCCTTCTCGAGCGTCTGCTGGACACCGACCGGGCCTTGTGCCACCTGCGCAGCAGCCGTTCGCCGCGGATCGGAGCCGAGCTGATCATGGAGGGCGGTGCGCGGCTCGAGGTGGCCGGTCGCGACGGGGCGCTGTTCGAGGTCAGGTTGCTGTCCGCCGAATCGGCGACCGGCATGCTCGGCTGGCTCGAGGCCCATGGACACATGCCGCTGCCGACCTACATCGAACGGCCGGACGATGACCGGGACCGCCACGATTACCAGACGGTCTTCGCCCGGCGCGAGGGGGCGGTGGCGGCGCCCACCGCGGGCTTGCACCTGACCGAGGCACTGCTCGAGCGCCTGCGCGCCAAGGGTGTCGAGACCACTTTCGTCACGCTGCACGTCGGGGCCGGGACCTTCCTGCCGGTGCGCAGCGAGACCATCGAGGCGCACGAGATGCACCGCGAGTGGACCGAGGTGCCCGAGGCGGCGGTCGAGGCGGTCGCCGCGGCCCGCCGGCGCGGCAACCGGGTGATCGCCATCGGCACCACCGCGGTGCGCGCGATCGAGTCCGCCGCCCGCGCCCATCCCGAGCGTGCGGCGCGGGGCGAGGTCGGTCCGTTCGTCGGCGACACGCAGTTGTTTCTCTACCCCGGCCAGCCGCTGCACGTGATCGACGCCATGCTGACGAACTTTCACTTGCCGCGCTCGACGCTCCTGATGCTGGTGTCGGCGTTCGCCGGCCGCGAACGGGTCCTGTCCGCCTACCGCGAGGCGATCGAGCGCGGCTACCGCTTCTATTCCTTCGGTGATGCCATGTTCATCGAGGCCTGCGACGGCATACAGGCCGCGGAGAGCGAATGAAGTTCGACCTGCACGACTGCACTCTCGCAAAGAACGAAGCCGAGCGCCTCGGCGGCCCGCGCCGCGGCCGGATCCGCTTCGCGCGCGGCGTGATCGACACGCCGGCGTTCATGCCGGTGGGTACCTACGGCACGGTCAAGGCGGTCACGCCCGAGGAACTGATCGATCTCGGCGCGCAGATCGTACTGGGCAACACCTTCCACCTCATGCTCCGCCCGGGCACTGAGATCATCCGCCTGCACGGCGACCTGCACGACTTCATGCACTGGGAGCGGCCCATCCTCACCGATTCCGGCGGTTTCCAGGTGTTCTCGCTGGCCGAGATGCGCAAGATCAGCGAGGAGGGAGTGCGTTTCGCCTCGCCGGTCAACGGCGACCCGGTGATGCTGAGCCCCGAGTCCTCGATGCAGGTCCAGCACGAACTCGGTTCGGACATCCAGATGATCTTCGACGAGTGCACACCCTACCCGGCCACCCCCGAGGTCGCCGGCGCTTCCATGCGCCTGTCCCTGCGCTGGGCGGCGCGCTCGAAGGCCGCCTTCGAGTCGTTGAAGCCCGAGGGCTCGGACCGCGCCCTGTTCGGCATCGTCCAGGGTGGCATGCACGAGGCCCTGCGGCGCGAGTCGGCCGCGGGACTGATCGACCTGGGCTTCGACGGCTACGCGATCGGCGGGCTGTCGGTGGGCGAGCCACTCGCCGAGCGCAACGCCGTGCTCGAGTGCACCCTCCCGGAACTGCCGGCCGAGCGGCCGCGCTACCTGATGGGGGTGGGCAAGCCCGAGGACCTGGTCGAATCGGTGGCCCGTGGCGTCGACATGTTCGACTGCGTCATGCCCACCCGCAACGCGCGCAACGGTCACCTGTTCACCCGCTACGGCGACGTGCGATTGAAGAACGCCCGCTACGCCACTGACGTCCGGCCGCTCGACGAGGACTGTGACTGCTACACCTGTCGCCACTACTCGCGCGCCTATCTCAAGCACCTGAACAAGGCGCGCGAGGTGCTGGGCGCGAGGCTGTGCACCATTCACAACCTGCATTACTACCAGGTGCTGATGGCCGAGATGCGTGCGGCGATCGAGGCGGACGCCTTCGAGGTTTTCCGGGAGCGTTTCCACGCCGACCGGGCGCGCGGGGTCTGACGACGGGTATCGTCCTGATGCGGTTTTCGGGGAGGCCTTACTGAGATTCCGCGGGCTTGTGGCATACTCCGGGGCTGCCTTGAAAACCACGCACCAAATCAACCGGGAGCACCCAACACGATGTTCTTTATCAGCGATGCCATGGCCCAGGCGGAAGGGGCCGGCGAGCCCAACCTGCTGGCGACCTTCCTGCCTCTGCTGCTCATCTTCGCCGTCATGTACTTCCTGCTGATCCGTCCGCAGATCAAGCGTCAGAAGGAACACAAGAAGCTGGTCGAGGCGATCGAGAAGGGTGACGAGGTCGCGACCTCCGGCGGTCTGCTCGGTCGCGTCATCAACCTGGGCGACACGCTGCTGGTGCTCGAGATCGACGATGGCGCCACGGTGGTGGTGCAGCGTTTCGCCGTCACCACGGTGATGCCCAAGGGCACCATCAAGGACGCCCGCGAGGCCTGAGTCTCGCGAATCGTAAAGGGGCCCGCCACGGCGGGCCCTCTCGTTTATTCACCCGTCGGCCAGGGATGCGTGCCGGCGGGACGCGCCTCCCCGGTGGGGCGCCTGTCCACCCGTAGGCCTAGAAGATGAACCGCTATCCCCTGTGGAAGAATCTGATCGTCGTCGTTGTCGTGCTGGTGGGGCTGTTCTACGCCCTGCCGAACTTCTTCGGCGAGGAGCCGGCCCTGCAGATATCCAAGCGCGACGGCAGCGTCGAGCAGGCCACGTTGTCCGAGGCCAAGAGCGCCCTGCGTGAGGCCGGCATCGAGTACGGCCGCTCGGAGATCCAGGACGACTCCGGCCTGATCCGCTTCAATTCGACCGACGATCAGCTCGAGGCGGTCGACGTGGTGCGCGCCGCGCTCGGCGGCGACTATCCGGTCGCCCTCAACCTCGCCCCGGCGGCGCCCACCTGGCTGACCGATCTCGGCGCCCTGCCGATGTACCTTGGTCTCGACCTGCGGGGCGGCGTGCATTTCCTGATGCAGGTGGACATGGGGGCGGCGATCGAGACGGCGCTCGAACGGCGGGTCGACGGCATGCGGACCGACCTGCGCGGCGAACGGCTGCGATACGTCTCCGCCGAGATCAACGACGAACAGCGTATCGAGGTGCGGTTCCGCGACGCCGAGTCGCGTGACCAGGCGATCGACACGCTGGGTGGTGATTACGAGGACCTGGAGTTCGACTCGACCGAGATCGACGGCGAGCCCTACCTGACCGCGAAGATGACCGAGGAGGGTGTCGAGACCGAGCGGCGCGCCGCCCTCGATCAGAACATCACCACGCTGCGCAACCGCGTCAACGAGCTGGGCGTTGCCGAGCCGCTGATCCAGCAGCAGGGCGAGGACCGGATCGTGGTCGAGCTGCCCGGCATCCAGGACACCGTGCGCGCCAAGGAGATCCTCGGTGCAACCGCCACCCTGGAGTTCCGCCTGGTGCACGGTTCGCCCGCCGACTGGTCGGATGCCGACGAGTCCGGCAGCGTGCCGCCGCAGGCGTCGCTCTACGAGCGCCGCGAGGGCGGAGCGGTACTCCTCAAGCGGCAGGTGATCGTCACCGGCGACCGGGTCACCGGGGCGTCGTCGGGCTTCGACCAGGATTCCGGCTCGCCGGCGGTGTTCGTCAACCTCGACAGCCAGGGCGCGCGCCGCATGGCCGACATCACCGGCGACAACATCGGCGAGCAGATGGGCGTGGTGTTCATCGAGAACCGCATCGACACCAAGGTCGACGAGGACGGCAAGCTGATCGAGGAGAAGAAGCTGGTCGAGGAGGTGATCAACGTCGCCACCATCCGCGACCAGCTGGCCAACCGCTTCCAGATCACCGGGCTCGACTCCTCCGAGGAGGCGCGCAACCTCTCGCTGCTGCTGCGCGCCGGTGCCCTGCGTGCGCCGATGGACATCGTCGAGGAGCGTACCGTCGGGCCGAGCCTGGGCGCCGAGAACATCCAGGCGGGCGTCAACGCCGCGATCCTCGGCTTCGTGCTGGTCGCGATCTTCATGATCATCTACTACCGCGTGTTCGGCGTGATCGCCGTGGCCGCGCTGGTGACCAACCTGGTGCTGATCGTGGCGGTGCTCTCGATGCTGCAGGCGACGCTGACCCTGCCGGGTATTGCCGGGATCGTGCTGACCGTGGGCATGGCGGTGGATGCCAACGTGCTGATCTTCGAGCGCATTCGCGAGGAGGTCAGGAACGGCATGACGCCGCACGCGGCCATGAAGGCCGGCTACGAGCGGGCGTTCGGCACCATCATGGACGCCAACATCACCACGCTGCTGGCCGCGATCGCCCTGTTCGCCTTCGGCACCGGGCCGATCAAGGGTTTCGCCGTGACGCTGTCGATCGGCATCCTCGCCTCGGTGTTCACCGCGGTGATGCTCTCGCGTGCACTGGCCAATCTGGTCTACGGCCGGAAGGCGCGCCTGAAGGGACTTTCCATCTGAGCCGGCCAGGTGCCGGCAACCGAATCAGACGAGTGACACCATGAACCTGTTTCCACCCGACGCGCGATTCGACTTCTTCGGCAAGCGCTTCTTCGCCTACGTCCTGTCGGCGATCCTGCTGCTGGTGGCCGCCGGCTCGCTGGCGACCAAGGGCCTGAACCTGGGTCTCGATTTCACCGGCGGCGTGGTGATCGAGCTGGGCTACCCGGGCGGCGCGGACATCGACGCCGTGCGCGAGACGCTCGACGCCGAGGGCTTCGACAATGCGATCGCCCAGCTGTTCGGCTCGTCGGAGTCGGTGATGATCCGTCTGCCGCCCACCGACGACAGCCACAGCTCGCTGGCCGACGATCTGCTGATCGCGATGCAGTCCGAGACCGACGACGTCGAGATGCGCCGCGTCGAGTACGTCGGCCCCGCGGTGGGCAAGGAGCTGTTCAACGCCGGCGGGCTGGCGCTGCTGGTGGTGCTCGCCGGCATCCTCGTCTACGTCGGCTTTCGCTTCCAGGTACGCCTGGCCGGCGGCGCGATCCTGGCGCTGGCGCACGACCTGGTCGTGGTGCTGGGCATCGTCAGCCTGCTGGGCATCCGCTTCGACCTGACCGTGCTGGCCGCCTTCCTCGCGCTGGCGGGCTACTCGATCAACGACACCATCGTGGTGTTCGACCGTATCCGCGAGAACTTCCAGAAGATGCGCAAGGGCACCGAGCAGGAGGTCATGAACGCCTCGGTCAACCAGACCATGTCGCGCACGGTGATCACCTCGGGCACCACCTTCTTCACCGCGCTGGCATTGTTCGTCTTCGGCGGCGAGGCGCTGTACGGCTTTGCGCTGACCTTGCTGCTGGGGATCGCGATCGGGACGTTCTCCTCGGTCTACGTCGCCTCGGCGATCTCCCTGGACATGGGGCTCAAGCGCCAGGACCTGCTCAAGATCGACGACAAGGAACGTCTCAAGCAGGCCGAGGACAACGCGCCCTGACTCGGAAGCCCCGGCCGCTGCCGGGGCCGCCGGATGCAAGAAAGCCCGCAATCGATGCGGGCTTTTCCGTTTCCGGTCGGCGGGCAGCGCCCGTGTGTCAGCCGGACTCGGGTCGCGACACCGACCGCCAGGCCGCCTCGCCCTTGCTGATGGCCTGGAGCATGGCGTGGACCAGCTTGGGATTGGCGCAGATGACATTGCCGCTGCCGAGGTAGTCGTCGCCGCCCTGGTTGTCGATGACGACCCCGCCGGCCTCGCGCACCAGCAGCACGCCGGCGGCCATGTCCCAGGGCTTGAGGCCGAATTCCCAGAAGCCGTCGAACCGGCCCGCGGCGACGTAGGCCAGGTCCAGCGCGGCCGGCGGATGCCGGCGATCGGGCCGTGCAGCGCGCGCAGGGTCGCGATGTAGCGTTCGAGGTTCTGGTCGTCGCGGAACGGGATGCCGGTGCCCAGCAGGGCGCCGTCGAGTCCCCGGCGTGGCGCGACACGGATGCGGCGGTTGTCGAGGAAGGCGCCCGCGCCGCGCTCGGCGGTGAACAGTTCCTGGTTGACCGGGTTGTAGATCACCCCGAGCTCCAGTCGGCCCTGGCGTTCCAGGGCGATGGAGACCGCGTAGTGGCCGATGCCGTGCAGGAAGTTGGTGGTGCCGTCGAGCGGATCAATGATCCAGCGGAATTCGGCATTCTCCCGCCCGCCCGCGCCGGTTTCCTCGGCAAGGATGCCGTGGTCCGGGTAGGCGCGCAGGAGCGTGTCGATGATCGCCGCCTCGGCCTGGTGATCGACCTCGCTGACGAAGTCGTTGCGCTTCTTCGACTCGATGGTGAGATCGGTGACGCGGTCGCGGCTGCGGGAAATGATGCTGCCGGCGGCGCGGGCAGCGCGCACGGCGATATTGAGCATGGGGTGCGGCATAATGGTCTGGTCGGCTCGACGAGCGAATGGTGGATGACGGGCCGTGACAGGCGGTTTTCTTGCTGCCATTGGCGCGTCCGGGCCGGTCGATCGGACCGTGATGCCCGATCGGGACGCTGATGGCGCCCCGTTCCTCGGATCCGGAATTATACGCGTAAACGTCCCCGTGTCAGCCATGCCGCAAGCGTCCCCTCCCGCCACCACCCCGTCCCGCGCCCGGTTTCTCGACCGGATCGAGGTCGTGCTCTGCCAGACCTCGATGGCCGAGAACATCGGCGCCGCCGCGCGGGCGATGAAGACCATGGGCCTGTCGCGACTGGTGCTGGTCGCCCCGCGGGTCGATCGCGCCGCCATCGACGACAGGGCCCGGGCCGTGGCCACCCACGCCGCCGACCTGCTCGATACCGCGCGCATCGTCAACTCGGTCGACCAGGCCGTCGCCGACTCGGTCGCCGTCTGGGCGACAAGCGCGCGGGTACGCAGCCTCGCCCTGCCGCTACTCGACGGGCGGGCCGCGGCGGCCGAGATCGCGCAGCGGGCCGGCTCGCTGCGCGAGGGCTCCAACGAGCGGATCAGCATCCTGTTCGGTGCCGAGCGCACCGGCCTGACCAACGAGGAGCTCGGCGTGGCCGACCACCTGCTGGCCCTCCACGCGAATCCCGACTACCCCGTACTCAATCTCGCCCAGGCGGTTCAGCTCGTTGCCTACGAGCTGTTCCATGCCGCGCAGGCCCCCGCTCCGGTCGAGTCCGGTGGCGAGCCGCCGGCCCGCCGGGCCGAGCTTGCTACACTCTGCGCTCGCCTCGAGACCGCGCTGGCCGAGCGCGATTACTTTCCGGGCGCGGATGTCGACGAGACCGATCGGCATGCCCGGCGCCTGATGCATCGCCTGCAGGTGATGCTCAACCGGGCCGAGCCGCGGCGCGACGAAGTGCAGATCCTGCAGGGCATGCTGACCGCGCTCTCCCGGGCGAGGCGCGACGGGGCGGATTGACCGATAGATTGCGGAGCTGAGTCCATGGGATGGTGGAAAACGATAATCGATGACGTCGACAGCGTGTTCGACCGCGACCCGGCGGCACGCAGTCGCTGGGAGATCGCGTTGACCTATCCCGGCCTGCACGCCGTCTGGTGGCATCGCGTCGCCCACGCGCTGTGGCGGCGCAACTGGCGGCTGCTGGCGCGGTTGATCTCGAACGTCAGTCGCTGGCTGACCGGCATCGAGATCCACCCGGGCGCCCGGATCGGGCGGCGTTTCTTCATTGACCACGGCATGGGCGTGGTGATCGGCGAGACGGCCGAGATCGGCGACGACTGCACCCTGTATCACGGCGTCACGCTGGGTGGCACGACCTGGCGGGAGGGCAAGCGCCACCCGACGCTGGGCGCCGGCGTGGTCGTCGGCGCCGGGGCGAAGATCCTCGGTCCCATCACGCTCGGTGACGGGGTGCGTGTCGGCTCGAACGCGGTGGTGCTCCGGGACGCGCCCGACGGGGCGACCCTGGTAGGCATCCCGGCGCGGGTGGTCGAGCAGCGTGCCGAGCAGAACGAGACCAAGCGGCGCGTCGCCCAGCGGCTGGGTTTCGACGCCTACGGGGTGGCCCGCGACATGCCCGACCCGGTGGCGACCGTGGTCGACCGCCTGCTCGATCACGTCCAGGCGGTCGACGGCCAGCTCGACGAGATGGCCGACGCCCTGCGCTCGCTCGGGGTCGAGGTGTCGCGCACCAGCCGGCCCAGCCTCGACGGATGCCATCTCGACGAGGAGGATGGCGTTCTCGGCTGCGGTCGCCCGGAACCGGCCGAATCGTCGCCCGGGAGGGACGGTTGATGCCGTGGGGCGCTGCCCATATACAGCGTCGACGTGCCCGACTATCATGGACGCCTATCCCCGAGAACGTCACTCGGGTTTGAGGTGATTTTGACGCCCCCTCCGGGGCTGCCGGGAGGTTTGCAATGAGGCTGACGACCAAGGGACGCTACGCCGTGACGGCCATGCTGGACCTGGCCATCCATGATCGCGGTCAGCCGACCGCGCTGGCCGACATCGCCGAACGACAGTCACTGTCGCTCTCCTACCTCGAGCAACTGTTCGCCCAATTGCGGCGCGGGCATCTGGTCAGCAGCGTGCGTGGCCCCGGGGGTGGTTACCAGCTGGCCCGCGAACCCTCGCGCATCAACATCGCCGAGATCATCCACGCGGTCGACGAGGTGGTCGACGTCACGCGCTGCGGCGGGCGGGGCAACTGCCAGGGCGGCGGCAGGTGCCTCGCTCACCAGCTGTGGATGGGGCTTTCGGCCCAGATCCAGGGGTTCCTCGAGTCCATCTCGCTGGCCGACCTGGTGGAACGTCCCGACGTGATCGATGTCTCTACCCGTCAGGACGATCAGCTCAAGCAGTCACGGGAAGAGCGTTCCGAGGCCGTCGCGGCCGGCATGCGTGGCGTCGGCCCCTGACGGCACACCCCGCCGGACGGTGAACGCGGACGAAGGGAAACGCTGCCCGAATCCGATATTGCTCCGCTCGCGGACAGGCGCGGCATCGTGTCTCGCCGGCCTGTCCGCTTGTGTGTCGGCGAGCCGATACGCGCGAGGCATTGGCTATTCGTGCAGAGGTTCCTTAAACTGTGGCGCCTTGCGGCCGCTCACTTCCGGTGAGTGGCAGCTACCTGTTTCCCTTTTCCTTTTCACGTTTCACCTGGGCGGCCCGATCCCGCCCGATCAGGAGAGAACTTCATGGCCGTAGAACGCACCCTTTCGATCATCAAGCCCGATGCCGTCGCCAAGAACGTGATCGGTCAGATCATCTCGCGCTTCGAGGACGCCGGTCTGTCGGTGGTCGGTGCGCGCATGCTGCAACTGACCCGCGAGCAGGCCGAAGGCTTCTACGCGGTGCACAAGGAGCGTCCGTTCTTCGGCGAACTGGTCGATTTCATGATCTCCGGTCCGGTGTTCGTCCAGGTGCTCGAGGGCGAGGACGCCATCGCCAAGAACCGTGACCTGATGGGCGCGACCAACCCGAAGGAAGCCGACCCGGGCACCATCCGCGCCGACTTCGCCGAGTCGATCGACGCCAACGCGGTCCACGGTTCGGACAGCGCCGAGAACGCGCGCACCGAGATCGATTTCTTCTTCAAGTCCGACGAGCTCTGCAGCCGCTGATCGGCTGGCATCTTTTCGGGTCGACTAGACGGGTGGCCTGAATGACCTCGACCGACGAACGCATCAACCTGCTGGGCCTCTCGCCCGGTCGCCTGCGCGCCTGGTTCACCGAGATGGGCGAGAAGCCCTTTCGCGCCAACCAGGTGCTCAAGTGGGTGCATCAACGTCGGGTCGACGACTTCGACGCGATGACCGATCTCGCGCGGAGTCTCCGCGAGAAGCTCAAGGAGGTCGCCTGCATCCGGGCCCCGGAAATCCTGCTCGACCAGGAGTCGAGGGACGGGACGCGCAAGTTTCTCGTCGACACGGGTGGCGGCAACTCCGTGGAGATGGTCTACATCCCCGAGGATGACCGCGCGACCCTCTGCATTTCCTCGCAGGTGGGCTGCTCGCTCACCTGCACCTTCTGCTCGACCGGCCGACAGGGCTTCAACCGCAACCTGTCGACCGCGGAGATCGTCGGCCAGCTCTGGCTGGCCGAGCGACTGATCGAGCGTCGCCTGCCGACCGGCAAGGCGATCAGCAACGTGGTCTTCATGGGCATGGGCGAGCCGCTGCTGAACGAGCAGGCGGTGGTCGACGCCGCCGAGCTGATGCTCGACGACTACGCCTACGGCCTGTCCAAGCGGCGCGTCACCATCTCGACGTCCGGGATCGTCCCGGCGATCGACCGGCTCGCCGAGCGGCTGCCGATCTCGCTGGCCATTTCCCTGCACGCGCCCAACGATGCCCTGCGCGACGAGCTGGTGCCCATCAACGAGAAGTACCCGCTCGACGAACTGATGGCTGCCTGCGATCGCTATGCCGAGGTAGTGCCGCACGGCGCGATCATCTACGAGTACGTGATGATCGAGGGCGTCAACGATACCCTTGAGCATGCCGACGAACTGATCGGCCTGCTCGGTCCGCGCAGGGAGGCGGTCAAGGTCAACCTGATTCCCTTCAATCCCTTCGAGGGTTCAGGCTATGAACGCTCGTCGCGCAATCGGATCGAGCGTTTCCGTGCCCGCCTCAAGGCGGTGGGGATCAATACCGTGCCGCGCAAGACGCGTGGAGATGACATCGATGCCGCCTGCGGTCAGCTCGCCGGCAAGGTCGCCGACCGGTCCCGCCGACAGGACCGTCTCGCGCGCATGGGGCTGGATCGGGGTGTCTTGGAGGTGACCCGATGAATTGGCGTATCTGGCTTGTGACCGCCCTGGTCGTTCTGGGCATGACCGGCTGCGCGAGCACCGGTTCGGATTCCGGTGGGGATGGTCGTGGCGACCGGACCACGATCGATCGCGGCGGCGACAACCGGCAGGCGGCGGAGGTCAACACCGAGCTCGCCGCCGGCTACATGCGGGAAGGCGAGAAGAAGGTCGCCATGGAAAAGATCCGTCGCGCGATCGATTTCGATGGCGGCTACGCCCCGGCCCACCACGTCCACGCCCTGCTGCTCCAACGGCTCGGCGAGGATGAAGAGGCCGGCGAGGCGTTCGCTCGCGCCGTGCGTCTTGATGGCGACAACTCGGAGATGGCCAACAACTACGGTGGCTTTCTCTGCTCCCAGGGCGACTACGATCGCGCCCAGCAGATGCTCCGCCGCGCCTACGAAGACCCGCTGTACGACACCCCCGAATACGCCCTGGTCAACTCGGGCCGCTGCTACCAGCGGGCCGGCGAGCCGGACAAGGCGATCGAGCAGTTCCGCCGCGCGCTGGACGAGGGTGCCCGCCAGCCGGGTGCCCTGCTGGGGCTGGCGCAGTCGCTGCTGGAAACCGGTGAGGCGGAAAAAGCCGCCGAGGCGATGCGGCGCTACGAGTCACGCCACCGGCACACGGCACGCTCGCTCGGTGTCGCGATCGACATCGACCGCGCCGTGGGTGACCGGGAGGCCCTGAAGAACCACCGACTGATCCTGCGCGGTCGCTTCCCGGATTCGTCCGAGGCCAAGGCACTGGAAGAGGGAGGCCGTCAATGAGCGAACAGGAACGTCGCGAGCCCGCGGTCGATGCCACGGTCGGCGGCTCGGACGAGGCGATTACCCTCGGACGGGAGACCCTCGGCCCCAGCGTCGGCGAACGCATCCGGACGGCCCGCGAGGCCGCCGGGCTGAGCGCGGCCGACCTCGCCCAGCCGCTGAACCTCGATCTCAAGGTGATCGAGCGCATCGAACGCGACGAGCTCGACGCCGTCCCGGGGCGTCCATACATCCTCGCCTACCTGCGTGCCTGGGCCGGCCAGCTCGGGCTGGACGCCGACGAACTGATCGCCCAGTACAACGCCCAGCGCGTCCCGGCCAGTGCCGCCGTGCAGGGTGGCACCCACCCGACGCTCGACGTCATGGAGCCGGCCGGGGGCGGGCTGTTCCGGCGCCTGGCGGTCTGGCTCGGCATCCTGATCGTGATCGTGATCGTGGTTTTCGCCCTCTCGCGCCTGGACGCCGAGCGGGTTCAGGCCTGGTGGGCCGACTGGCGCGGCGAAACGGCCGAGGCGCCTGACGATGCCGATTCGATCCCGATCGAGGATGCCGAGAACGCCGAGGAGGAGCGCCCGGATATCGAGGGCGCCCTCGACGAACCGCCCGCTCCGCCCACTGGCGAGCCGGAGGAATCCGATTCACCGCAAGGCTCGGATGACTCGTCGGCACTGCCGGGTGATCGCCTGGCCGCGATCCATTCGCCCACGGACGACGGGGGCGCCGAGGAGAACCTTTCCGCGGCGACCGACGAGACGACACCGGAGAGCGACGACTCCGCCGAGAGCGGGGAGGGTGCCGACGAGACGAGCGACGAGCCGGCGCAGGCGGACCAGGCCGGCGAGGACGATGCGGCCGAGGCAGATGTGGCCGAGGATGAGTCGGCCGAGGCCGGCACACCGGTCCTGTTGCTGCGCGCCACGAGCGCCGAAAGCTGGGTCGAGGTGCGCGACGGCAACGGCGACCGGCTGATGTACGACGTGCTGGCGGCCGGCGAGGAGCGCGAGTTCACCGACGTCGAAGGCCCGTTCTCGCTGGTCGTCGGTCAGCCCGACGGGCTGGAAGTCGAATACCGCGGCGAGCCGGTGGAGCTCGACGGCGGCAACGGCGACACCGGCGTCCTGCGGACCACGGTGGGAGATTCATGAGTTTTCAGCCGGTTCCCGTGACGCGCCGCCTCTCGCGGCGCATCCAGGTCGGGTCCGTGGGCGTGGGCGGCGACGCGCCGATCGCCGTCCAGTCGATGACCAATACCGACACCTGCGACGTCGAGGCCACGGTCGCCCAGATCGAGCGCCTCGTTGCCGCCGGGGCCGACATCGTGCGCGTCTCCGTGCCCGACATGGACGCCGCCGAGGCCTTCGGCAAGATCAAGCAGCGAGTCTCGGTGCCGCTGGTCACCGACATCCACTTCGACTACCGCATCGCCCTGCGCGTGGCCGACCTCGGCGCCGACTGCCTGCGCATCAACCCGGGCAACATCGGCCGCGAGGATCGCGTGCGCCAGGTGATCGATTCAGCCCGCGACCACGGCATCCCGCTGCGCATCGGCGTCAACGCCGGGTCGCTGGAAAAGGACCTGCAGCAGAAGTACGGTGAGCCGACCCCGGACGCGCTGGTCGAGTCCGCCCTGCGCCACATCGACATCCTCGACCGGCTCGACTACCCCGAGTTCAAGGTCTCGCTGAAGGCCTCCGACGTCTGGATGACGCTGGGCGCCTACCGCAAGCTCGCCTCGCAGATCGAGCAGCCGCTGCACCTGGGGATCACCGAGGCCGGCGGGCCGCGCGCCGGGGCCGTCAAGTCGGCGGTGGGCCTGGGCATGCTGCTGGCCGAGGGCATCGGCGACACCCTGCGCGTGTCGCTCGCTGCCGACCCGGTCGAGGAGGTCAAGGTCGGCTGGGACATCCTCAAGTCGCTGAAACTGCGCAGCCGAGGCGTCAACCTGATTGCCTGCCCGTCCTGCGCCCGCCAGGAGTTCGACGTGATCAAGACCGTCAACGCCCTGGAAGAGCGCATCGAGGACATCGACCTGCCCATGGACGTCGCCGTGATCGGTTGCGTGGTCAACGGGCCCGGCGAGGCCCGCGAGGCGTCCATCGGCCTGACCGGCGGCCAGCCCAATCTCCTCTACGTAGACGGCAAGCCCTCGCGCAAGCTCACCGAAGAGGAATTGGTCGACCA
Organism: uncultured Halothiobacillus sp.; assembly: GCA_964442775.1. Classification (GTDB taxonomy): domain Bacteria; phylum Pseudomonadota; class Gammaproteobacteria; order Halothiobacillales; family Halothiobacillaceae; genus Guyparkeria. The sequence continues at coordinate 50,736 of CAYUAO010000004.1, forward strand.
GATCGAACACACCATCCGCGAGCGCGTCGCCCGGGACAAGGCCGCCCATGAGGCCGCCCACGACTCCAGCGACGACCGATAACCTGATCCCACGATGAGCAAGACGCCCAAGAGCATCCGGGGCATGCACGACGTGCTGCCCGACGACACGCCGGCCTGGCAACGCCTGGAAACCGCCCTGCGCGACACCGCCGCGGCGTTCGGTTACGAAGAGATCCGCATGCCGATCGTCGAGCAGACCGCGCTGTTCGCCCGCTCGATCGGCGAGGTGACCGACATCGTCGAGAAGGAGA
>CAYUAO010000005.1:0-50972 GCA_964442775.1 uncultured Halothiobacillus sp.
CGGTCGTCATCCAGGTGGTTGACCGGAATCATGCCGACAGAAACGATCTCCGAACGGTCCTCCTGTGGTGCTTTGAGCAACCAGTGGCCCACTCCTCGATCGATCCGCGCGTGCTGGTTTCCCATCACGGCCACGATCCGATGCGACGGATAGGCCTTGCGCGCGGCCATGAGCGAACCGGCCATCACCACGTCACGCGCGACCTGCGCACGAACCATCCGGCCCGACATGGACGCGGGGATTTCCCGGCAGTGCGACCGTTCGAGCAGGTCGACCAGTTTGTCCTCCTCGGATTCGGGGAGAGAAAGGTCGGGCGCCAGCTCATCGATCCATGCCAGTGCCTCGGCATCCATCCGGTCACGCCAACCCTCACCGTCCGCCATCGCCACGGCCATGGCCTTCTCACGGGACAGGTTCAGCGGCCAGATCGGTGCGCCGTTGGCGGTGGCCCAGTCGAACAGCCCCCCGTAGCGACGCCAGCCCCAGCCCTCGAAATCGAAGCCGCCGGCCTCCGCCCGGGCACGTCCATCCGGGTGTGACGTCCGGTTCAGGCGGTCGAGCCTGTCTTCCCCGCCCCGGTCGAGCTGTTCCAGCCCAAGAAGGACCCGTCCGTCCAACGCCTCGAGCAATTCGAGTTGGCGCTCGTGGGTCTCGGGGGAGTCGTGCACTTCGCCGAGCAGGATCACATCCGCCTGATCGAGGCGCGACAGGGCCTCGTCGTCGGCGATTCGCTGCCCCTTTGCATCCCACCAGCTTCCCGTCTCGACGGTTTCCCCTGCCCGCGCTCCCGCGACCGCCACCAGGGTAGCGATCCCGACAAGCAGGAGGCGCAAGGCGACGGCCGGCCGCATCACCATCAATGCCATATGGGCACCACGAAAAGCCGTCGCCAGCCGCCCGAATGCGGGTCCCCGCGCAGCGAGCGACGTGGCATATCAGGGAGATAGGTGGGGAATGAGCGAGCACGTGATGCAGCACTCGGGTGTCTCAGGAGATTTTTCGAGGTGCCCATGTGATTCTTGTACCTTCGGTTATCCGTTCAGGGGAGCCTTCTGCCCGTAACGGTGTCCTTCGCCGAGATCTCGCGCCGACCGGGCACGAACCGGACAAAGCTTAGTAAATCCTGCGGCGATTGCCGCTGGACGACACCACCGTTCCCGTCGACGAGCCCTTGCGGTTGAACCGGCGGACCACCAACCGGTGACGTCACCACCTCGGGGAAACCCTCTGGAACCCATGTCCGCTAGGGAAACGCTGCACGGATGCCATGCCACTGACGGCCTGTCTTGCCGTTCGTGATCAAGCCGCGACCTCGCCGACGTCCCGGGGGGGGGCACGTCAAGACAGCGCAACGCGGAGCATGGGCGACCCGGAACGGCGCGCCAGTGGCACGCCGCAACTCAGGAAGCGCCGAGCGCCGCGTGGCCGGAACGGCTCGTCAGGCCCCGCAGGGCGAGCAGATCGGTATGGCATTCGTGCAGAGTTCCCCTACGGGCATGCATCACTTGCGTTCGAGCACGAATGGTTTAATGTCGAACGCATGGAGGGCCTGATCGTCTCTCAGGGAAGCCTGACGCCGTTCTTCACGCGCCCTCCATCCGTCCGGGATGGATGCGTGCTGAACATCCCGGTCGGTCGCCAGATCAGCACGGTTTTGAGAGCTTGTTTTCGAGATGATCAATATTTACGTGGGTAACCTGCCCTACTCCCAGGATGACCAGGGCCTCCAGGCCGCCTTCGAGGCCTTCGGCGAAGTAAAATCCGCCAAGGTTATCAAGGACATGGCCACCGGTCGCTCCAAGGGCTTCGGCTTTGTCGAGATGTCCGACAAGGATGCCGGCATGCAGGCCATCGAAGCGCTGAACGACTCGGACATGGACGGCCGCAACATCCGCGTCAACGAGGCCCGTCCGCGTGAGCGCAACAATGATCGCGGCGGCTTCGGCTCACGCTACTGAAGACACACGCCCTCGTGGGAGTTGACGAAAAGCCGGCCAATGGCCGGCTTTTCTGTTTGTGGACGACGCAGAAATGCAATGCACACCCCGTGGCCTCCGCCCTATTCTTCGCCGGACGCTGCCTTGTGCCGCGGCAGCCGCGGATACCGATACATGTCGAACCGGCCGGCACTGATCATCGACTCGGCCTCCACTCGCGGGACCTCGAAGGCCAGCGTGTACAACGCCCCGCCCTCGGGCTGTTCTCGTTGGCATTTGCGCCAGACCCGCAGCATCGGTTCCGGGGAAAGGAAGGTGAACACCATGTCGTGATCGGACCAGGACGGCCGCCAGAAATCACGGAAGACCACCCGGCAGTTGGCAAGACGACGGCATCGCCAACGGGCCACGAGGTAGAGCAGCGGCGCCGTCTCGTACCCGACGAACCTCACGTCCGGGAACCGCTTCGCCAGGGCGGTGATGACATGTGCGTCCCCGCAGCCCATGTCTGCCAGCTGGTGCCCACCGTGTCGCCGGATCTCCCCGTCGAGCGCGTCGATCACCGCCCGGCCGGAGCGATAAAGCGGAACCCGGTGACGGATCGCGTTGAATTGGACCAGCAGCAATACCACGGCCGCGGCGAGAAACCAGCCTGGGTGGATCTGTAGCCCCCCCCACATCACCAGCGGGGCCAGCAACAGCACGCCCCGCCACCACGCCGGGAGAAGCCGCCACCCCATGCCCATGGCCAGCACGCCGGCGAGCGCGGCGATCAACCACGCCTCCGGCCAGCTTCCCTGCCAGCCCATCCAGGCCCGCGCGATCAGCAGGCTGGCCACGATTCCCAGGCCGAGGACGGCGAACCCGGTCAGCAGGTTCAGGTGACGGCGCACCAGCGATTACCTTGTCTCGTCCGCGCCTTCGGATTCCTCCCGCGCGTCGTCGCTGGTCCGGGATTCCGCCTCCGGCGTCGCCTCGGGTTCGGCCGCTTCGGTCCCCGGCGGGGTCTCGAGCAGATCGTCCACCCTCATGCCCTCGTCACCCGAGGGTTCGAGGATTCGTCGGGTAGCGGATTCCTTCATGACCGTCATGGAAATGCGTCGATTTTGCGGATCGAGCGGATCCTCCGCCACGAACGGCAGCGCGTCGGCCATGCCGATCACCTGGAGAAACTTGTCTTCCTGGTAGCCGTAGTCGGCCAGCGACCGGCGGGCCGAATTGGCGCGCTCAGCCGAGAGCTCCCAGTTGCTTCTTCCGGGCCGACCGAAGGGACGAGCATCGGTGTGACCCTCGATCGACAGCCGGTTGGGCATCTCGTTGAGCACCGGGGCCAGCGAGTGCAGGATCTCGTCGGCATACTCATGCATATCGTCCGAACCGAGCTCGAACATGGGACGATTTTCCTTGTCGATGATCTGGATACGCAGGCCATCGCGCGTGATATCGAGCTTGATCTGGTCCTTGTACGCCTTGAGCGCCGGATCGACCTCGATCAACGACTCCAGGCGTTCCTTCAGGTCCTCGATCTGCTCGGCTTCCATCCGCTCGATCTGTTCCTGGATCTGTTCCTCGGTCATTTCCGTCGGATCGGCGGTCTTTTCCTCCGAGAGGGTGTCGCGTTTCTCCGGCGTGGCCTCATCGCCGGCATGTACCTGCCCTTCCTCGCGCGTGAGATCGTCGCCCCCGCCGTCGATGAGGCTCTCGCTCATCCCCGAACTCTTGCCTCCCTCCAGGGAGACCTTGGTCGGATTGGCAAAGTACTCCGAAATGCCCTTGAGATCCTCCTCGCCCATGGAGCCGAGCAACCACATGAGGAGAAAGAAGGCCATCATCGCGGTCACGAAGTCGGCGAAGGCGATCTTCCAGGCCCCACCGTGGTGGCCGCCGTGGCCCTTCTTGACCTTCTTGATGACGATCTGCTGGTTCTGGTCTGGCTGCTCTGCCACGTCGAATTCAACCGGTTAACAGGAACTTACTTGTTTTCCTTGAGGTAGGCTTCCAGCTCGGCGAAGCTGGGTCGCTCGGACGCGAACAGCACCTTGCGGCCGAACTCGACCGCTACCTGCGGGGGGTAGCCGTTCATGAAGGCGATCAGGGCCGCCTTGATGCTCTGCTGGTACTTGGTCGAATCGCTCACCTTGTGTTCGAGATTGGCCGCGATCGGGTTGACGAAGGCGTAGGCAGCCAGGATCCCCAGGAACGTCCCCACAAGGGCGATGGCGATCAGCTTGCCGAGTTCCTCGGGCGGCAGGTGCACCGACTCGAGTGTGTGCACGACCCCCAGCACGGCGGCGACGATACCGAAGGCCGGCAGGGCCTCGCCCATCTTGGCGATGGACGCCCGCGGCATGTCGGCCTCTTCATGATGCGTGTCGATGTCCAGATCCATCAGGTTGTCGATCTGGTGGACATCGAGCGTGCTCGAGACCATCAGTCGCAGGTAGTCGGTGATGAATTCCACCGTGTGGTGGTCCTTCATGACGGTCGGGGCGCCCTTGAACAGCTCGCTGTTCTCCGGGTCGTCGATATCCTCCTCGATCGCCATCAGGCCTTCCTTGCGCGCCCGGGTGAAGATCGCGTACAGGAGACCGAGGGTCTCCATGTTGAGCTTCTTGCCGTAGCGCGAGCCCTTGAACGCGGTCCCGAACCCGCCCAGCGTCGCCTTGAGGGTCTTGGGGGAGTTGCCCGCGATCAGCGCCGCGGTCGCGGCCCCGAAGATCATCAGGTATTCCACCGGCTGGAACACGATGATGAGGTGCCCCCCGGCCAGCATGAAGCCACCAAAAACGCTGCCCAGGGCAATGAGCCAGCCAATTGCAACCATCATGGCGTAATCGTCTCCAGATATCGGCCAGTCATTATTCTATTTCAGTGCCTTGCCGGCGATTTCGGCAAGATCGGTCGAGCATTCGGGACGATCCAGCATGCGCTCGAGCTCGCCGCGCATGCGATCCGCACGAGCGCCGTCATAGCGGCGCCAGCGGCTGAAGACCGTCGCCATGCGCGCGGCGATCTGCGGGTTGAAACCGTCGATCTCGATGATCTTGTCGGCAACCCAGCGATATCCTGAACCCGTCTCGGCATGAAACGCGACCGGATTGCCACGCGAGAAGGTCCCGACCAACGCCCGTACACGGTTCGGATTGCGGATGGAAAACGCCGGGTGCGCCTCCAACGCCGCCAGGGTTTCCGTATCGTCCGGCTCGACGATACGCGCGCGCAGCGACAGCCACTTGTCCATCACCAGCGGGTCGTCCTTCCATTCATTCGCGAACGACTCGAGAGCCTCCTCGCGCTCGGCGCTCGCCCGCAGCGACAGGGCGCTCAGAGCGTTGAAGCGTTCGGTCATGTTGTCCGCCTCCTCGAGCTGTTCGACCGCCAGCCGGCGCCACGCCGGATGATCCAGCGCGTTGAGGTAGGCGAGCGCCTGCGCCCGAAGGGCCCGTCGCCCCACGTCGACACCCTCGTAGCGATACCCGCCGTCCACGGCGAGCTTCTCGAAGGCCAGCACGAGGGTCTGCGACCACTCGTTTGCCAGTTGCTCGCGCAGCTCGACCCGGGCCCGGTGAATGGCGTCGACGGGCACGTCGCGGGTGAACTGCTCGGCGATGTAATTCTCGCTGGGGAGCGCGAGGCATTCAGCAACGAAGCGCGGGTCCGCCCCGCCCCGGGCACTGACCGCCGAATGCAGCAGCCGGCCGAAGGCGGCGCTCAGCCCCTCGGGCAGTTGGTTTTCCGGCCACTCGCCGCTCTCCTGCCCATCGCGGATCCGTTCGACCAGGATCAACAGGACCAGGCGCTGGTAGGCGTCCCAACGATTGAACTCGTCGGTGTCGGCCGCGGCCAGCAACGCGAGATCGGCGGCGTCGTACCCGTGCTCGATCTTCACCGGTGCCGTGAAGCCCCGGTTGAGCGAGAGCACCGGCAGGTTCGCACCCTCCGGCAGGGTGAAGCGTCTGCTCTCCTCGGTCGACGAGAGCACCAGTGTCGGCGACTGGCCGCCGTCGCCGTCCGGCCCGCCCAGCGCGACGGGCTTGCCCTCGCGGTCGAACGCCGCGATCTCCAGCGGAATGAGGAAGGGCACGTCGTCATCCTGCCCGGCAACCGCCGGCACTTCCTGGCGAAATTCAACCACCAGGTCACGTCCTTTCAGACGCTTTGAAACGTGCAGGATCGGCGTGCCGGCCCGGTCGTACCAGCGCCGGAACTGGGCGGTGTCGAAATCCGCCTGCTCGGCCATCGAGTCGATGAAGTCCTCGATGGTCACCGCCTTACCGTCGAAGCGCTCGAAGTAGCGGTCGGTGCCCTCACGGAACTTCTCCCAGCCGAGCAGGCTGTGCCACATCCGCACCACCTCGGCGCCCTTGTTGTAGACGGTGGCGGTGTAGAAGTTGTTGATCTGCTCGTATTCCTTGGGCTGGACGGGGTGCGCCTGCGGGCCGGCGTCCTCCGGGAACTGCACCTGGCGAAGCAGGTTGACCTCCTCGATGCGCTTGACCGCGGCTGAGCCCATGTCCGCCGAGAACTCCTGGTCGCGGAAGACCGTGAATCCTTCCTTGAGCGATAACTGGAACCAGTCGCGGCAGGTCACCCGGTTGCCCGACCAGTTGTGGAAGTACTCGTGGGCGACCACCGACTCGATGCCCTCGTAGTCGTGGTCGGTGGCCGTCTCGGAGCGCGCCAGGATGAACTTGGAGTTGAAGATGTTCAGCCCCTTGTTCTCCATCGCCCCCATGTTGAAGTCGTCGACCGCGACGATGTTGAACACGTCCAGGTCGTACTCGCGCCCGTAGGTTTTCTCGTCCCAGGCCATCGACTTGATCAGCGAGCGCATTGCGTGGTCGCAACGGTCGATGTTGTGCGGCTCGACGTAGATGCCCAGGTCGATGGTGCGGCCGGAAGCCGTGGTGAACCGGTCGTGGATCGACTCGAGGTTCCCGGCCACCAGTGCGAACAGGTAGGACGGCTTGGGATGTGGATCCTCCCAGACGGCCAGATGGCGGCCGTCGTCGAGATCGCGCGATTCGAGCGGATTGCCGTTGGAGAGCAGCACCGGGCAGCTGGCCTTGTCGGCGATCAGCGTCACGCGGTAGCGGCTGAGTACATCGGGACGGTCCGGGAAGAAGGTGATCCGGCGAAAGCCTTCCGGCTCGCACTGGGTACAGAAATTCCCGGAGGACTGGTACAGCCCGTCGAGCTTGGTGTTGTCGACCGGGTCGACGCGGCAGACCACCCGCAGGGTGAACCGTTCGGGCACGCCCGGAATCGACAGGCCGTCCTCGCGTTGCTCGAACCGATCGGCGGCCAGCGGCCGGCCGTCGAGTTCGATCGACTCGAGGGTCAACTCGTCGCCGTCCAGCCACAGCGGTTCGTCCTGGGAGCCGTTGCGGCGGACATGCAGCGTCGATTCCACGCGTGTCCCCCGTGCGGCGAGCTCGAACGTCAAGTCGAGCTGGTCAACCAGGTAGTTCGGCGGGCGATAGTCGGCGAGGCGGGTGATCTGCGCTTGGCGTTCGGTCATGGTGGCCTTGGAAAAATCTGCGAAAACGGAGGAACGGTGGTAGTGAGCATATCAGGAACCGGATCGTTTCCATGCCTCTCCGGCCCGAGCAACACTACCTTCGATCAGGCATAATGCGCCCCGATCCCAAAACCCGAACTCAGGCCCTGGCCCCGCCTCGGCCCGATTCGTTCGCCCATCGTTTCCCGGAGTCGCAACGCCATGCTGTTTTCCCAGATCGCCGCCTTCGACCTCTCCGAGTGGTCCGAACCGTCACTGGAGACCCTGACGGAACGACTCGGCGAAAAGCGCTTCGCCCCGACCCTCTCACAGCAGGTCGAATCGATGGGCTGGGCGCCGGTGGTCGACGAGATGCTCGCTCTGGAGACCGACGGCGCCTTCGGCCTGCTGTTCCGCCGCGAGGAGCGGGCCGTGCCGCCGCGGGTGGTCCAGGACCACGCCGCAAAGAAACTGGCCGAAGAATCCGGTGAGAGGGAGCCTTCCCGCGACGAACTGCGCCAGGCCCGCGAAAACGCCCTGCTCGAACTCCTGCCGCAGGCCTTTCCCCGCCAGGCCGAGACCCGGGTGATCATCGACGCGCGCAACAAGCAGGCCTGGCTCGCGAATGCCGCGGAAAAGCGCAACAGCCAGATCAATTCGCTCTTGCGCGAGTCGCTCGGCCAGTGGCGGGTCACCCCGGCCTTCGGCTCCGAGGAGCACAGCAGCCGCCTGTCACGCTGGCTGCTCGAGGGCCCGCCGGCCGGCTTCGAGCTGGGCGATTCGGCCAAGCTGCTCGAGCCGCGCGACGGCGGCAGCATCACGGTCACGCGCCTCGGGCTCCCCGACGAGAACGTGCTCGCCCACCTGCGCGACGGCATGACCGTCGAGCAGCTCGAACTCGTCTGGCGCGACCGCCTGCGCTTCACCATCCGGGCCGATGGTGCGCTGACCAAGGTCAAGGCCCTGGACACCCTCGACGACGAGTTCGACGACGACGGGCTCGACGATCCCGCCACGCGTCTCGAGGCCGAGCAACGCCTGACGCTCGACGTGCTCCGCGAGCTGACCCGTGTGCTGCACGAGGCGCTGGCCCGACCCGATGCCGGCCGTTGATCCCGCGCACCGCACCCCTTCCGGCCGCCGGAAGACATTTGGCGGGGCCGGCCACCAAAACGCATAATCACGAACCGGCCCGTCAACCCGAGCCTCCCCGGCCGACTCGACCCATCGAACCCACAGGAACGCGCATGACCGACTCCGCCCAAGCCGCCTTCGCCCTGACCGCCATCTCGCCACTCGACGGCCGCTACGCCCGCCACACCCGGGCGCTGACCGAGTGTTTCAGCGAGTACGCCCTGATCCGGCACCGGGTGCTGGTGGAAGTCGAGTGGTTCAAGGCGCTGGCCGACGAGCCGAAGATCGCCGAGGTGCCGGCGCTGTCCGGTGACGACCGCGCCGTGCTCGATGGCATCGTCGAGCGCTTCGACGTGGAGTCGGCCGCCCGGGTCAAGGCCATCGAGGCGACCACCAATCACGACGTCAAGGCCGTCGAGTACTTCCTCAAGGAGCAGGTCGCCGGTCACTCCACCCTGGAGGCCCTGAGCGAGTTCTTCCACTTCGCCTGCACCTCCGAGGACATCAACAACCTCGCCTACGGCCTGATGCTAAGGAAGGCGCGTGAGGAAGTGATCCTGCCCGAGATCGACGGGCTGGTCGACACCCTGCGCGGCATGGCGCACGAATGGGCGGCCGTCTCCCTGCTCTCGCGCACCCACGGGCAGCCGGCCTCGCCGTCGACAATCGGCAAGGAGATCGCCAACGTGGTCGCCCGCCTCGAGCGTCAACGCAGCCAGATCGCGGACGTGAAGCTGATGGGCAAGATCAACGGCGCGGTGGGCAACTTCAACGCGCATCTCGCCGCCTACCCGGAAATCGACTGGCCGGCGTTCTCGAAGCGCTTCGTCGAGGGGCTGGGCCTCGTGCACAACGCCTACACCATCCAGATCGAACCGCACGACTACATCGCCGAGCTGTTCGACGCGATCGAGCGGGCAAACACCATCCTGATCGACTTCGCCCGCGACATCTGGGGCCAGATCGCCCTGGGCCACTTCAAGCAGCGCCTGGTCGAGGGAGAGGTGGGTTCCTCGACCATGCCGCACAAGGTCAATCCGATCGACTTCGAGAACGCCGAGGGCAACCTCGGGGTGGGCAACGCCGTCATGGGGCACCTCGCGCGCAAGCTGCCGATCAGCCGGTGGCAGCGGGATCTCACCGATTCCACCGTGCTGCGCACCCTGGGCGTCGGGCTGGGTCACTCCCTGATCGCCTACCGCTCGCTGGCCAAGGGGCTGTCGAAGCTGGAGATCAACGCCGATCAGCTCGCCGCCGAGCTCGACGGCAACTGGGAGGTGCTGGGCGAGGCGGTGCAGACCGTCATGCGCCGTCACGGCGTGGAGAAGCCCTACGAGAAGCTCAAGGCGCTGACCCGCGGCCAGCGTGTCGACGGACCCGCCATGCGCGCGTTCATCGAGGGAATCCACGAACTGCCGCCCGAGGTCCGAGAACGCCTGGCGGCGATGGCGCCCGGCGACTACATCGGCAACGCCACGGAAATGGCGAAACGGATCTGAACGGAGAGGGGCCGGTCCCGGCGACGCGTCGGCGCCGGCCTTCCTCACGATTGCGCCGGACTCGAAAAGCACGCAATCTTGCAACCAGGCAAGCGGCAAGACGTCCCGGGGTTCGACGTCGAGGGACTGATTGGGGGAAGCCGGCATGACCCTGCCCGAGAACTGGAGCGACTACCTGCTCGAACACCCGTTGCCCGTGCGGCGGGCAATCCACCAGGGCATGTGTCGGGAACTGTTGAGCGAATCGCCGGATTTCCCCCGCCTGGTCGGCTGGCTGCGGCGCGATCCGGCGGCCGCCAGCTTCATACTGGGTGCGGCGGCGACCGGGCAGCGAAAACGCAAGCGCAGCGCCCCCCACAACCTCGAACACGCCCTCTCGCTCCTGGGCAGCAACTGGGCGCGAAACCAGCTGCCGACGCTGCCGATCCTGGAGAACACGATCACCGACGAGGCCCAGCAGGCGGGGTATCTCGCCGCTTCGTCGCGCGCCATGCGGGCCGCCCGGATGACGGAGGCGTGGCTGATCGAGCGCCGCGAGACCAACTACGAAATGGTCTCGGTGGCGGCACTTCTGCACAACCTGATCGAGCTCGCCCTCTGGCGCGACGCGCCCGAGCTCGCACGGCGCGCCCTGACCGTCGCTCGCCGGCATCTGATCGAGTTCACTCGCGAGCAGGCCTCGAGCAATGACTTCGAGCGCTGCTTCTCGCTCGGACACGCCTTCGAGCAGGTCATCGGCGAATCGGGCCTTGATCTCGGCGAACTGGAGACGGCGCTGACCGAACGGTATTACCTGCCGGTCATGTTGCTGGCCGAGGAAGCGACCATCCCGGTCCTCGGTGCGCACCACCAGGCGATCCTCGTGCTTGCCCGCCGACTGGCCTTCGCCAGCGAATTCGGCTGGTATCACCCGGTGATCCGGCGCCTGACCATCGCGATCGGCGAACAGCTCCACCTTTCGCCGCCGGCAGCCTGGCGCGCGACGATCCGGAAAACCCTCAACGACGCGCGCGAATTCGTCGACATACCGCTCTACCACCCCGGTCACCTGCTGGTTCAGCAGACCGACGGCCACGACATGCTCTGGCCGCTGCCCGAGGATTACGGCCTGGAGGCGGACGAAAACGCGTTGCACGCCAGTCGGGACGACAGGCGTCGGGTCAGTCCCGGCAGGCAGTTGGGAGACACGATCCGGCAACTGACTCGCATCCACACGGTCGAGGAGATCGCCCTGTACGAGAACGCCGAGGACGACCTGACGCGGCGCCGGTTCCACTGGAGCCGGTCGGGAACGCTCGAACTCCCGGAGACTCTCGCGCTGACGAAGTCCCCCCTGCTCTCCCGCCTGCAGTCGCGGCTGGAGACGCTCGGTATCGACGAGCAGAACCGAGACCGCCTGATGCCCCACCTCGACGCCGACCTCGACGCGGCGTCGCGCTCCGGGCTTGTCATCGCACCCCTGGCCGTCGACGGCGCCCTGATCTCCACACTGTTCGTTCGCGGCCCGCAGGGAGACGACCAGGTCGACGTCGTCTCGCGCCTCGAGGATAGCTGACGGAATCGATGGCTCGCCGCACCGGGGCTCAATCGCCCAGACGGGTCAGGGCCCAGCGAACGTGCCGGTCGACCTGGTCGCCCGCCTCGCCCAGCCCCGCTCGTAATGCCGACCGCGCCGCCGGGACACGCGGATGATCCGCCGGCAGGTTTCCCAGCGCGACCGCCAGGTTGCGACGCCAGCGCCGCCAGCCGATCCGGCGGATGGCCGACCCCTCGGTACGCGCGAGGAAGGTCGACTCGTCCCAGCCGAACAGTTCGACCAGGTCGGGCGCATCCAGGCCCTGGCGGGCGTGAAAGTCCTTGTCCCCCGTCTTTCGCGCGAAGCGGTTCCAGGGGCAGACGAGCTGGCAGTCGTCGCAACCGTAGATCCGGTTGCCCATCAGGGGACGCAGGGATTCCGGGATGTCCGCGTCGGCCTCGATGGTCAGGTAGGAGATGCACCGGCGGGCGTCGACGACGCCGTCGGCGACGATCGCCCCGGTCGGACAGACATCGAGGCAGGCGGTGCAGCTGCCGCAATGCGGCTGAACCGGCTCGTCGACGGGCAGGTCGATGTCGACGAACAGCGCACCGAGGAAGAACCACGATCCGCCCGAACGGTTGAGGATCAGGGAATGCTTGCCCTTCCAGCCGATGCCGGCACGTTCGGCGAGCCCGGTCTCGTAAACCGGCGCCGAATCACAGAATGCGCGGTGGGTGAACGGCCCCACCTCGTCGCTGATGCGGCGGGCCAGCTGCGCGAGCCGCTTTCTCACCAGCTTGTGGTAGTCGCGCCCCAAGGCGTAGCGGCTGACGTAGCCGAGGCCGGGTTCGCCCAGCACCCGCGACGGACCCAGCGATTCGGGCGGCAGGTAGTCGCGGGTGACCATGAGCACGCGCCGCGTGCCCGGTACCAGTTCCCCCGGGCGGAAACGCAGCAGGCCGTGTCGTTCGAAGTAGTCCATCGACCCGGCGTGGCCCGCGGCGAGCCATGTCCGGAAGCCCGCCTCGTAGGCGGACAGGTCCGTGTCGCTCACGCGAACGTCCGTGAACCCGAGTTCCTGCGCCCAGCCGCGAATCGACTCCTTCAATGCCGCCGCGTCGACGTTCGATGCCATCGCGACCACTCCTCCTATCCCGGCACCGGGCCGCCCAGCCGCTCGGCCAGCAGCATGCCCCCGCGCGCGGCGGCCAGGCACAGGAACACGCTACCGGCGGCATAGACGCCGGCAAGCAACCAGGCCTGCCGCTGCACCAGGGCGAGAGTATCGATCGAGAAGGCCGACATCGTCGTGAACGCTCCCAGAAAGCCGGTCAGGATCGCCAGGCGGTATTCCAGCGGCAACGGCCAGCGCGTGAGCAGCCAGACGCCCAGAAAGCCCATCAACCCCGAGCCGATCACGTTGACGCTCAACGTGCCCCAGGGGAAGGCCCGGCCACCCAGCTGCGTGAGCGCCACGGTCAGCCCGTAGCGGGCCATGGCCCCGAGTCCACCGGCCAGGCCGATCATCAGGTAAAGCTTCATCGGTTGATAACGGTCCCCCAAAGTCGCGTCCTGCTGAACGTCGTCGCCCAGGCGGAGGTTATCACGCAGGAGCCCCACGCCGCCCGGGCCGTTTGCCATGCCGGGGTTTGCAACCGGCGACAACTGTCCTAAGCTTCCGGACAGACCCCTCACGGGGTCGGACCACGTCCGTGGCGGCCCCGAGGCAATCGGTACCGATCCGTTTCATCCAAGTGACCGACAAGGAGAACGCATGAAGAAACTGCTACTCGCCAGCGCGATCGCCGGGCTTTCCGTGGGTCTCAGCACCCCAACCCTCGCCGCCAACTCCTACGAGCAGTACCAGGCGGCCATCGATCAGCGCAGTGATTCGGGCATTTCCGGCATGGCAACCTTCATCCCGAAGGGCGACAAGGAAATGAAGGTCGAACTGGAAATGAAGGATGCGGACGGCATGTCGGCCGGGCTGCATGCCGGCCTGTGCCGCTACGCCGATGACGGCAAGGACGCTCCCGAGGATCTCGCCTTCAACAAGGAGCCGGCGGTCGAGCTGAGCGAAGTGGACGGCGGCAAGTCGTCGACCACCATCGAGCTGTCGGTCGAAAACCTGATGAACGAACCGCACGCGGTTGCCATCCATGACGGAGACAAGGTCGTGGCCTGCGGCAATATCCAGTAACCCGGGGCTACCCGCGCGGCCAAGCCTCCACCTCCGGGTGGGGGCTTTTTCGTTTCCGGACGTTCCCTTCAGCCCGTGACGCGGTCACGCAGGTAATGGGGGACGGCGGCATCCGGGTTTATCCACGCGTCACGCGGCACCTGCCGGAGCAATTCCAGGGCGTCCATGGCGTGCGGCAACGCATCGGGTTCGCAATGCACGACCTCGGTCCCCTCCCCGAGCCCGGGATATCGGCCGAAGCCGCTGCCACTGGCCAGTATCGGCCCGCGAGGCGCCGGAAAACCCGGCGCCGTGACCCCTTCCTCGATCGAACATTGCAGGCGACCGTCGGCACCCACGCGGTATCCGGCGCGGTAGATCTCGCCCATGCGGGCATCGATCGCGACCCGGATCTCGACGTGCTCGCAGGAATGGCCGGCCGTCTCGTGCCGGCGGCGCGCCCCCTCGGCGAGGCATTCCAGCGAGGACAACCCCGCCATGGGCAGGTCACGGGAAATCGCGATGCCCTGTGCCATCGCGGTGGCGATACGCACCCCGGTGAACGAACCCGGCCCGCGTCCGAAACCCACCAGGTCGAGGTCGGCGAAACCCAGACCGGCGCGCTCGAGCAGGGCTTCGGCCATCGGCAGCAACCGTTGGGCGTGTCCCCGGGGAGCCACCTCGAAGTCGGTCAACGAGACGCCGTCCACGGCGACACCGGCCGTGCAGGCCTCGGTGGAGGAATCGAGATAGAGAATGTTCACGCGGGCACCTGCCTGGCGGGTAAGGGAACAACCGGGGCGGCGATTCTACCCGCCGCCCCGGGCGTTGCCCACCTCGCCGCCGACACGATCGGCGGCGCTTCAGGTTTCGTCGGCGTTCTGCCCGGGCTCCCAGTGCGAACGGATCTCGCCCAGAAGCCACTGTGTCGACCCGTCGAATTGGCCGTCGACCTTGTCACTGCCGATGAACGGTTCGACCTGGTTGGCCATCTGCTTGCCGAGCTCGACGCCCCACTGGTCGAACGAGTCGATCTGCCAGACCGCACCGGCGACGAAAACCCGGTGCTCGTAGAGCGCGAGCAGCGCCCCCACGGCCTCTGGCGTCATGCGCGGGAAAAGGATCGTGTTGGACGGCTGGCCGCCGGGACAGACGCGGTGCGGCGCGATCCGTTCGATGGTCGCCTCGTCGGCGCCCTCGGCGCGCATCTGCTCCTCGACCTCCTCCTGCGTGCGGCCCAGCATCAGGGCGCGACTCTGCGCCACGAGGTTGGCCAGCAACTGGCGTTGCTGGTTTCCGATCGGCGAGTGGGTGCGGATCGCGCTGATGAAGTCCGAGGGAATCAGGCGCGTGCCCTGGTGAAGCAGCTGATAGAAGGCGTGCTGGCCATTGGTGCCCAGCCCGCCCCAGAGGACAGCGCTGGTGTGGGAATCCACGGGCTGGCCGTCGATGCGCACGCGCTTGCCGTTGGATTCCATCATCACCTGCTGCAGGTGGGCGGGGAGAAAGCCCAGCCGAGTGCCGTAGGGGAACACCGCGAGTGAGTCCGAACCGAGAAAATCGGCGTTCCAGACGTCGATCAGGCCGAGGATCAACGGCAGGTTCTCGCGCCCGGAGTTGAGGCGAAAGTGCTCGTCAAGCGCATGCGCCCCGTCAAGCAACTGCTTGAAACGATCCATGCCGAGATACAGGGCGATCGGCAGACCGATCGCGGACCAGAGCGAGTAGCGGCCACCGACCCAGTCCCAGATGGGGAACATGTTGTCGGTGTCGATGCCGAACTCGCGCACCCGTTCGGTGTGCGTGGAGACCGCCACGAAGTGCTTCTTGATCGCCTCCTCGTCCGGCGCGCTCTCGAGAAACCAGCGCCGGGCCGAGCGGGCGTTTGCCAGGGTTTCCTGGGTACCGAAGCTCTTGGAGGACACCACGAACAGCGTAGTCCGCGGATCGAGAATGGAGAGCTTGGAGGCCAGATCGCTGGGCGCGATGTTGGAGACGAAGTGCACCTGCATGCCCCGATCGGCGTACGACCCCAGCGCCCGGCAGACCATGCGGGTGCCCAGGTCCGAACCACCCACGCCGATGTTGACCACGTCGGTGATGCGGTCACCGGCGTAGCCACGCCACTCGCCGGAATGGACCGAGTCGACGAAGGTCTCCATGTGATCGAGCACGGCGTTGACCTCGGGCATGACATCCTGCCCGTCGAGCATGATGGGTCGATTGGAGCGATTGCGCAGCGCGACGTGCAACACGGCACGGTCCTCGCTGCCGTTGATGTGCACGCCGTTGAACATGTCGTCACGCAGTTTCAGGACGCCCCGCTCCTCGGCCAGCGCGAGCAGGCCGTCGATCACGTCGTCGGTGACGCGCTGCTTTGAGTAGTCGATCGACAGGCCGGCGGCGTGGCCGGACAGCCGCTCCGCGCGGTCGGGGTCGGTCTGGAACCAGTCTTGCGGATGACGGCGCATGTGCTCGGTCGCCTTGATCTCGAGCAGCTGCCAGATGGGGCTCATCCGTCCAACGTAGCGTTCCTTTCGCATCACGTTCAGTCCTCTCCGGGAATCTTGAGATTGTTTCGCCAGCGGTGAGAGTCGGCATCGAACAGGCGTTCGGCCTCAGGCGGCCCCCAGCTTCCCGCGGGATAGGTCGGAATGTAGTCACGCTCGACCATCCAGTTGCGCAGGATTGGGTCGACCACCCGCCAGGCCCAGGACACTTCATCATACCGGAGGAACAGCGTCTGATCGCCGTTTATCACGTCGAGCAGCAGCGTCGCGTAGGCGTCCAGGTTCGAGGGTTCCTCCCCGGTGTAGGTGGCGTCCATCTGCACCGTGCGGGTACGCATCTCCAGCCCCTCGGTCTTGATCTGCATCTCGAAGCGGAAATTCTCCTCCGGCTGGATGCCGATCAGCAGCCAGTTGGGGGCGGTATTGGTGATCTGCGTCTCGCGGAACAGCTGCTGCGGCGGCTCGCGGAACCGGATCGATATCTGCGAGTGGCTTTTCGCCAGTCGCTTGCCGGTGCGCAGGTAGAACGGCACGTCGCGCCAGCGCCAGTTGTCGATGTAGAGCTTGAGTGCGGTGAAGGTCTCGGTGACCGAGTCGTCGGGCACGCCCGGCTCGTCCAGGTAGCCGGGCTCGTTGACCCCGTCGACGGTGCCGCGGGCGTACTGGGCCCGGAAGGCCTGGGCGTGCACACCCCGGTGGGAGATCGGCCGGATGCAGCGCAGCACCTTGACCTTCTCGTCGCGCACCGCCTCGGCGTCCATGGACGCGGGCGGCTCCATTGCCGTCAGGGCGAGCATTTGCATCAGGTGGCTCTGAACCATGTCGCGCAGGGCACCGGCCGAGTCGTAGTACTCGCCCCGCCCCTCGATGCCGTGCTGCTCGGCGTGGGATATCTGCACGTGATCGATGTAGTTTCGATTCCACAACGGCTCGAGCAGCAGGTTGGCGAACCGCATCACCATGATGTTCTGCACCGTTCCCTTGCCGAGGTAGTGGTCGATGCGGAATATCTGGTGCTCGTCGAAGTACTGGTGCAGCAGGCTGTCGAGCGCATGGGCGCTGTCGATGTCGTGGCCGAACGGTTTCTCGATTACGACCCGGCGGCAGCCGACGGTCTCGTCGGTCAACCCGCAGGCGCCGAGATTGCGGCAGATAGCGCCGAACGCCGAGGGGGCGACGGCGAAGTAGAACACCACGCAATCGGGAAACTCCGCGTGGGCCAGTCGCTCCGCAAGGTCACGGAAACTGCCGGTATCCTCGAGGTCGCCGTTCTGGAAGTGCAGCTTGCCGAGCAACCGTTCCATCGACTCGTCCGTGGGACAGTCGTCGCCCTGTTTCTCTTCCCGGCCCTCGTCGGCCAGGCAGAATCGCCGCACCTCCTCGCGCCAGGCGGCGTCGTCCCAGTCGCGGCGGCCGAAGCCGACGATGCGACTGCCCTCGGCCAGCCGGCCGGCCACCTCCAGCTGGTAGAGCGCGGGCAGGAGCTTGCGGCGCGACAGGTTGCCCGTGGCGCCGAAGATGACGATGGTCACCGGCCGCGGCGGTTCACTCCGGATCTTCTTACGCATGCGGTCTGCTCCCCTGACGCGAACGCATCACGATTCGTCCCGGCGCTGGACCACGTGACCGCCGAAGGCGTTGCGCATCATCGCCAGCACCCGGTTGCCGTAGCCCTCGTCGTCCTGGCTGGCAAAGCGCATCTGCAGCGCGAGCGTCATCACCGGGGCAGCCACGCCGAGATCGATCGCCTCGATCGCGGTCCAGCGCCCTTCGCCGGAGTCGGCCACGTGCGGCTGGATTGCCTCGAGCCCCTGGCCTTCCTGCTTCAAGGCGTCGGCGGTCAGGTCGAGCAGCCAGCTCTGCACCACGGACCCCTCGCGCCACAGCTCGGTCACCTGCGCCAGGTCGAGTTCGAACTCGCTCTTCTTCCTCAGTACCGCGAGCCCCTCGGCCATGGCCTGCATCATCCCGTACTCGATGCCGTTGTGGATCATCTTGGTGAAGTGACCCGCCCCGGCCGGCCCGACGTGCCCCCAGCCGGATTCGGGCGTCGGTGCGAGTACCCGGATGGCCGGTTCGATGTGGGAAAAGCCGTCCGTCGTGCCGCCGACCATCAGGCTGTAGCCGTTCTTCAGCCCCCAGACGCCGCCGGAGGTGCCGCAATCGAGGAAATGCACCCCGGCGGCCTCCACGCGCTCGGCGTGCGCCATGGTCTCGGTATAGCGCGAGTTGCCCCCGTCGACCAGCACGTCGCCGGGATTCAGACGCGGCAGCAGGCGGTCGATCGCCCCGCTGGTCACTTCGCCGGCCGGCAGCATCAGCCAGATAATGCGCGGAGAGTCGAGCTCGCGGAACACCTCCTCCTCCTCGTAGGCGGGAACGATATGCTCCTCCTCGCGCAGCAACTCGTCGATCGGCCCTCTGCTGCGGTTGTGCGCCACCACCGTGATGCCACCGCGAGAAAGGCGTCGCGCCATGTTCGCGCCCATGCGCCCAAGTCCGAAAATCGCGAGTTTCATCGGTACTGTCTCCGTACGTAGTGAAGGTTTCCGGTCGATTCGCCGGTCGGCCCGACAACTCGTGACCCGTGGGGTATCGAATCGGATACCGCCCAGCTTCTCACGGCGGGGCCCGACCCGGTTAGTGTCGCCGTGCGGAAGTCACCAGCAAGCTTCACGCCATGTGGTGGCGACGATATCGAAATGAATCATACGGGAGCCTAGCCAACTCCGGTTCGATTTACATGACATGGCCGACGGCCCGTATCGCCGTGGCGCATGAAACGCCGCGCCGGGCCGAACGACCCGCAGGGCGCGCCATGGCGGGGATGACGCCGGAAACGGCAAGAGAGGCCAGAAATCGATATAATGCCCGCGATTTTGCCCGACGATCCCGACCCCTCCTTCCCACGGGCCAACCCCAGGATCCCCGCGGTCGGGCGGGCCACTCCGGCCGAGACAACCCGCGGTCCGGAGCCGCAACCATCAATCCGCGAGAACTCATACGCGATGACGACAAGCAAAGACAAGGACAAGGCCCTGCGCGCCCGTGTGCGCCTTTTCGGCAACCTGCTCGGCGAAGTGCTCCGCGAACAGGCCGGCGAGGCGGTCTTCGACACCGTCGAGCGCCTGCGTCGCGGCTTCATCCGCCTGCGCAAGAGCTACGAACCGGCCCTCTACCGCGAGCTGATGGATGAAATCGAGTCGCTCGACGCCGACAGCCTCAACCTGGTGGTGCGCGCCTACGGTCTGTACTTCAACCTGGTCAACATCGCCGAGGAGGACTACTCCCACCAGCATCGCCGCCGCCAGATCCGTCGCGGCCTGCGGCTGTGGCGCGGTTCGTTCTACGACACCATCCGCGGCTTCCAGCGCGAGGGCATGACCGCCGAGCAGCTCCAGGGGCTGCTCGACCAGCTGGTCTACATGCCGGTGTTCACCGCTCACCCCACCGAGGCCAAGCGGCGCACTGTCATGGACTTGCAGCGCCGCATCTTCCTTTTATGCGGCGAGCTCGACCGGCCGGAATCCACCGGCGTCGAGCGCGAACGGCTGCTCGATGAAGTCAAATCGATCATTCTCGCCCTGCTGCGCACCAACGAGGTGCGTACCACGCGTCCCGAGGTTTCCGACGAGATCCGCCTGGGCATGTACTACTTCCGCACCTCGATCTTCGCGGCGGTGCCGAAGGCCTACCGCTACCTCGAGCGGGCGGTAAACCTCAACTACAACCACGCCATCCCGGACGATCCGGTCATCGTGCCCAGCCTGTTCAAGTTCGGCTCATGGATCGGCGGCGACCGCGACGGCAACCCCTACGTCACCCACGACGTCACCATCCAGGCCGTCTGCCTCGCCTCCGAGACCATCCTGAAGGAATACCTCGAACGTCTCGACGGGCTCAAACGCATCCTGACCCACTCCCTGCAACTGGTGCCGGAGATCGACTGCGAGCAGATGCGGCTCAAGGCCGACGCCGAGGCGCTCGACATGCTGGAGGCGAACCAGTGCAACGGCGAGTTCTTCCCCGAGGAGCCCTACCGCCTCAAGCTGCGCGCCATCCGCAAGCGCCTGCGCTACAACCTCGCCTACATCCACAGCGAGATCGACGGCAAACCCACCACGCTCGACCCGCGTGCCTACCAGAGCAAGGACGCCTTCCTGGAAGACCTCTACCGGCTGCGCGACTCGCTGATCGGCATCGGTGACCGGCTGCTCGCCGAGGGCGAGCTCAAGGACCTGATCCGTCTTGCCGAGACCTTCGGCTGGCACCTGGTCCGCCTGGACATCCGCCAGGAATCCACCGAGCACACCGAGACCGTCACCCAGGTGCTCAAGCAATTGGCCCCGGAGATCGACTACGCCAACCTGGCCGAGGATGATCGCACCCGCGTACTCGGCGAACTGATCGAGGCCGGCGCGCACCACGTCGACGCGCTCGGCGACGGCCTGAGCGAGAAGGCCCGCGAGGTGATCAAGGTCCTGGAGGTCAAGCGCCAGCTGATCGACCACATCAGCCGCGAGTGCTTCGGCACCTACGTGATCTCGATGACCCACTCGGCCAGTCACGTCATGGAGGTGATGTACCTGGCCTCCCTGACGGGGCTGGTGGGCAAGAAACCCGATGGCGAGTGGTTCAGCGACATCCAGGTCTCGCCGCTGTTCGAGACCATCGAGGACCTCAAGCACATCGAACACGTGCTGGGCACCCTGTTCGACAACCCGACCTACCGCGGTCTGGTGCGCGCTTCCGGCGAACTGCAGGAAGTCATGCTCGGCTACTCGGATTCCTGCAAGGACGGCGGTTCGCTCGCCTCGGTCTGGAGTCTCTACAACGCGCAGAAGCGCGTGATCCGTCTGACCCGCAGTCACGGCATCAAGTGCCGCCTGTTCCACGGTCGAGGCGGCACGGTCGCACGCGGCGGCGGCCCGACCCACGAGTCGATCCTCTCCCTGCCGCAGGGCACCGTGGAGGGCCAGATCAAGTTTACCGAACAGGGCGAGGTGCTGTCCTCGAAGTACAGCAACAACGAGACGGCCATCTACGAGCTGACCATGGGCGCGACCGGCCTGATGAAGGCATCCCAGCACCAGGTCGTGGACGAGCAGCCCGTGCCGGAAGAGTACGAGCGCGTTGTCGGCGACCTGGCGCGCTTCGGCGAGGAGGCCTACCGCGACCTGACCGATCACACGCCCTTCTTCTTCCACTACTTCCACGAGGCCACGCCGGTACGCGAGCTGGGGCTGCTGAACATCGGCTCGCGACCCACCTCGCGCAAGAAGGGCGACCTTTCCAAGGCCTCGGTGCGTGCCATTCCGTGGGTCTTCGGCTGGTCGCAGTCGCGTCACACCCTGCCGGCGTGGTACGGCATGGGCTCGGCGCTCAAGCGCTGGAGGGAGGAGAACCCGGGCCGCGAGGACCTGCTGCACGAGTTGTTCGAGCAGTGGTCGTTCTTCCACAGCATGCTGCGCAACACCCAGCTCTCGCTGACCAAGGGCGAGATGAACATCGCCCGCGAATACGCCGGACTGGTCTCCGACCAGGAGCAGGCCCAGGCGGTCTACGAGAAGATCCGCTCCGAGTACGAGTGCGCGGTCGAGCAGCTGCTGGACGTCGCCCGTGCCGATTCGCTGGTGGAGATCGACGAGTACATCGGCACCTCGATGATGCGTCGCAACCCCTACCTGGACGTGCTCAACCACATCCAGATCACGCTGCTCTCGCGCCATCGCGACGAGAACGTGCCCGAAACGGAGCGCGAGCAGTGGCTCCTGCCCCTGCTGCGGAGCATCAACGCCATCGCCGCGGGCATGCGCAACACCGGCTGACCGCCTCAAAGTCAGGCCACCGCGGCAGGCCGTCAACCGGTATTGAAGTGACCCCTGAAAGTTGGACACCAAACCAACTGACAGGGGTTTTCTTATGGCGAAATATTCATTGGCATTCAAACTGCGTGTCGTCCGGTATCGAGAGCGATGTCACGCGGTAAGTGGGGCGACATCCGAGCGTTTTGGGATTGACCGCGGTACAGTTCAAAAGTGGTGTGCTGCTTACGGGTTGCATGGCAAAGACGGACTGAGAAAGAGCTACCGACATTACTCATCGGCTTACAAGGCCGCTGTCTTGCGCCGCATGGCCTGCGAAGGCTTGCTGAAGAGCGAACGTCTTCACGATCGGGCATTCAAAAGCGTCGAAGCCTTCATCCTCGAGATCAAGCGCTACATCCGCTATTACAACCACGACCGCATCAAGAAGAAACTAAAAGGCCTGAGCCCCGTGGAATACAGGACTCAGGCCTTGGTGCCCGGCTCACCAACCGTCCAACTTTTGGCGGTCAGTTCATATTCGGGTGGCGGCCTTTTTCGTTCGCGACACCGCCAACGCGGCAGTCGTATCAGGCGAGTCGATCGTAGCGAGCGAGCCGGTCGTGCAGATCCCGCGCGAGCCCGTCGTCGAGGGCTCCTTCCGGTAGCCGCCAACACCAGTTGTCGCTGGCGGTTCCCGGCACGTTGATGCGCGCCTCGGAACCCAGGCCCAGCAGGTCGCCGACCGGCAACACGGCCAAGTTGGCCCTCGACGCCAGCGCGGACTCGACCAGCGCCTCGGGCATCGGCAACGCGGGATCGATTCCCTGCATCGACTCGAGCCAGCGGCGGGCACGTGCGCGCGTCGCCTCGTCCAGCGAGCGCCACCAGCCCAGGGTGGTGTCGTTGTCGTGCGTTCCGGTATAGACCACGCTCTTGCGACGATGGTGAATCGGCAGGTGGGGGTTGTCCTCGTCGCCGTCGAAGGCGAACTGCAGCACCACCATACCGGGCAGGTCGAAGCGATCGCGCAACTCGGTCACCTCCGACGTGATCACGCCGAGATCCTCGGCCACCAGCGGCAGCGCCTCGCCGCCGACCGACTCGAGCGCCTCGAGCAGGGCCCCGCCGGGTCCGGTGACCCATCGACCCTCGGTGGCGTCGGGCGCCTCGGCGGGTATGGCCCAGTAGGCGACGATGCCCCGGAAGTGGTCGATCCGGACCCAGTCGTACAGCGCCAGGTGGCGGGCCAGTCGCTGTTTCCACCAGGCGTACCCGCTCGACGCCATGCGCTCGAAGTCGAACAGGGGATTGCCCCAGCGCTGGCCGGTGGCCGAGAAGTAGTCGGGAGGCACGCCGGCGACCACGCTCGGTCGCCCGCGCTCGTCGAGCTGGAATTCGGACCGGTGCGCCCAGACATCCGCCGAGTCGCCAGCGACGAAGATCGGCAGGTCGCCAAACAGGTACAACGATCGCTCGCGCGCCTCGCGGCGCAACGCCTGCCATTGACGTTCGAGCAGGAACTGCTCGAAAGCCACCGCCTCGATGCGCTCGGCATGTCGCTGCTCGAAAGCGTGCATCGCCTCGGGCACCCGGTCGCGCAGCCCCTCGGGCCAGTCCAGCCAGCCGGCCCCGGCCTGCTCCTCGCGAATTACCACGAAACGGGCGTAATCGCCGATCCAGTGCCCCTCGCTTCGTCGAAAACGCGCGAACGCCGAGATCAGTTCACTGCCGGCACCCTTCCCCCTGCGGCGCTCGGCCGTCGACGCCGAGGGATCGAACCCCGGATCCTCGGCCAGGTCGCGCTCGTCGAGGTACGCTGGATCGAGCGCGAAGGACGACAGGCACTGGTAGGGACTGTTGTCGGCATGGGTCGGCCCCAGCGGTAGTACCTGCCAGACGGACAGGCCGGCGGTCTCGAGAAAACGCAGCACGTCGCGGGCGTCCTCGCCGAAGCCCGGCCGGGGCAGGCTGCCGATCGGCAGGAGCAGGCCGGCGCGGCGGCGCGTCGCGGGGGGCTCGGCCGTCGGTTGCGGGGTGGCCGGCCCGTTCACGCCCGGCCCCGGCGCATGGTTCCGCCGCCGATTGGCCGGTCCGGGTCCACGGAGGGGACGCTGACCGGCTCGTCGAGGTTCGCCGGCACGGGCATCTCGATCAACTCGTAGAGGCGGGCGAGCTGGAGTCGGAACAGTCGGTCGAAATCGCGGGTCGCCTCGGGCGGGTTGTCGTCTCCGAACCACCAGAACCAGTCCGATCCCTCGCAGACGGCCAGCTGCTGGGCATTGCGCGCGCGAGTGGCCGCGTCCCACCTCCCGCGCGACTCGGCCTCGATGTAGGCCCGGCGGGCCTCGACCAACCGGTCCCAGGCGCGGTTCTTGGCCGCCTCGCCGACCCAGGTCGCTAGATTGCCGTAGACCCAGCTGCCGGCGACCAGGGCCTTGAGTGCCACGGCGCGCGGATCGCGGTCGAGAAAGTCGGAGAACGTGGTCATATCGATTCTTCGGTCGACGGAAAGACGCTTGTACAGCCCGTCGAGGAGCCAGAAACCGTTGTCCGGGTAGTGTTCCCAGGCGTTCTCGCCGTCGAGGATGATCGGCACCACCGGTGTCTCGACGCCCAGGTGGTCACAGGTCTCCGCGATCGAAACCAGATGATGGACGAGATCGTCGACCGCGTCGTCGGCATGCCAGTTCTGGTAGTCGAAACCGATCCGGTCGGAGAGCCCGTCGTCCCGGAAGAACAGTCGTAGCGACTGTTCCGGCCGGAAGAAGACCTGATGCTCGCAGTGCAGGGACTGGTGGGCATGATTGAGGCTGTTCTTGAGGACCTGCTGGCCGCTGGCCGCCCAGGTGAACCCGGCCTCGTCGAGCAGCCGCGCGGTGCGGTCGGAAACGGCCCCTTCCGAGGGCCAGCAGCCGGTGGGATCCCGCCCCAGCAGACGACGGAAGACCTCGCGGCCTCGCTCGATGTGCCACCGGGAGCGCTCCTCGCCGTCCGGGTAGATCTCCGCCCGGGGCATCGGGGCGTCCGGTTCGGCCTCGCGACCGGCCCGCAGGTCCTGGAGCAGCGGCAAGATGGGGTGGGCGTAGGGGGTCATCGACAACTCGATCTGTCCGCGATCGGCCAGGGCGCGGTAGCGACCGAACAGGTCGCCGACCGTCTCGCCGATCACGTCGAGCAGGGCCCCTCGTGCCCTGCCGTCGAAACCCTGCTCTCGCTCGAGCAGTTCCCGTATCACCGGGTGCCCCTGGCGCAGGGTTTCGCCGAACCAGGCCAGGTGATACCAGGCCGACAGATCGCCGATGAGCGCATCGCTGGCGTACCGGCCCGGATCGGCGGTGCTCAGCAACCCTTCGGCTGCCTCGACCAGGCGCGCGAAGGGCGGGAAGCGTTCGATCATCCGCTCACGGTTCGCCCGCAACAGGCCGCGCAGCACCTCCAGGCGCTGCTCCCCGCCAAGTGCGCCCGGGTCGGCCAGGCCGATCAGCATCGGATCGCGCAATTTCTTGAGATCGCCGACCGCCCGGTACGCCTCGATCTGCTCGGCGTAGTCGGCCAGCTGCTCGAGAAGGATCGGGACGAAGTTGACCACCACTCGCGCCTCGGGCCAGCGCTCGAGATGGGCGGCCATGTCCGCGTAATCCTTGATCGCGTGAAGGTAAGTCCAGGGTTGCTGGTACACGCCGTCGCAGGGATCGCGGTATTCCGGCTGATGCATGTGCCAGAGGAAGACCACGGACACAGTCGCCGAAGGGCGGTTGGTTGCCATGAGAAGTAGACCCAGTTGGGCGCGATCGGCACCCGATTGATCGTGAAAGAGAGCGGCCCGCCGACGGTATCAGCGCACCATGTGAAGTTTCTGCCCGAGCATCTGCGGGGTCACGAGCACCACCCCGCCGGGGCTGACCTCGAACCGACCCCGGTCGATCTCGAGGTCGACGCCGATCTGCATCCCCGGCGGGATGATGCAGCCCTTGTCGATCACCGCCCGGCGTATCTCCACCCCCTCGCCCACCTGGACGTTGGGCAGGATCACGGCATCTTCCACGTAGGCCTGGTCGCGCACCATCACGTTGGAGAACAGCAGGGAATGCCGCACCACCGCCCCGGAGATGATGCAGCCGCCGCTGACCATCGAGTCGATGGCCATGCCGCGCCGCCCCTCCTCGTCGAAGACGAACTTCGCCGGCGGCAACTGCTCCTGGTAGGTCCAGATGGGCCACTCGGTGTCGTAGAGGTTGAGCTCTGGCTCGACACCGATCAGTTCGAGGTTTGCCGACCAGTAGGCGTCGATGGTTCCCACGTCGCGCCAGTAGCTCTGGATCTCGGCGTTCGGCTCGCGGAACGGGTAGGCGTACACGTTGTGCTCCTCGATCAGCCGCGGGATGACGTTCTTGCCGAAATCGTGCTCGGAGTCGGGATCGTCGGCATCACGGATCAGCTGGTCGAACAGGAAGTCAGTGCGGAAGACGTAGATCCCCATCGAAGCCAGCGACTGGTCCGGGGCACTGGGCAGCGTCGGCGGATCGTCCGGCTTCTCGACGAACGACTCGATCCGGCCGCCCTCCTTCATTCCCATCACGCCGAAGGCCCTGGCCTCCTCCACCGGCACCTGGATGCAGCCGACGGTGAGGTCCGCCTCCTTCTCGACGTGGTAGGCGATCATCGGGCCGTAGTCCATCTTGTAAACGTGGTCGCCGGCGAGGATGAGGGTGTATTCCGGCGCATGGGCCCGCAGGATGTCGATGTTCTGGTAGACCGCGTCGGCCGTGCCGCTGTACCAGGACTGGTCGCTCATGCGTTGTTGCGCGGGGAGCAACTCGACGAACTCGCCCCGGGCGACATGATTGCCGCCCCAGCCGAGCTGGACGTGCTTGATCAGCGAATGCGCCTTGTATTGCGTGAGCACGCCCATGCGACGAATGCCGGAGTTCACACAGTTCGAAAGCGGAAAATCGATGATGCGGAACTTGCCGCCGAAGGGGACCGCCGGCTTGGCTCGCCAGTCCGTCAGCTGCCTGAGACGCGACCCGCGTCCGCCGGCAAGGACCAGGGCCAAAGTGTCCCTGGTGATACGACTGACCAGTCGCTTCGGGCTGTCGACAATCATCCGGTCATCCTCCACGTGCTTCCGTTATCCGTGGTCCGGCAACGTCACCTAGCCGTCCCGGCCTAACCTACGGACAGACTAGCGCATCCGTGTTTCGTTCGCGTAACAATTTCCGCCCCTTTCGCCGCCCTCGTCGTCGCCTCGCAGGGGGTCACCGCTCGGAGCGGGCCAAGGGAACACGGTATCCCGGGATTCCCGTCCATCGACGGGGCCGAGCCAGGGCGCACCACTCTGCCGGCTCGAGTCCGAAACTCTCGATGCCGGGGCTCGGCTATGCCATAGTCTGGATGAGAGGCGGGACCCGCACCATTCACGCGAGTGCCCAACCACGGGAATCGAGACCGCATGGAAAACGACCTTCAAGCCCTTGTCGACGCACGCCATCACGACCCGCACCGGGTCCTCGGCGTCCACCCCGTCGACGACGAGAATCTCCGACTGCGCACCTACCAGCCGCATGCCGAGGCGGTCGAGACCGTCGATCGTGACGGCGAGCCCATGGCGCTCGGCGCTCACCCCGACTACCCCGGGATGTTCGAGGTCACCCTGCCCCGCTCCTGGGTGCCCGAGCATCCGGTCTACACCGTGGTGATGGCGGAGGGGCATCGTTACGACATCGTCGACCCCTACAGCTTCCTGCCCACCGTCGGCGAACTCGACCTGCACCTGTTCGCCGAGGGTCGCCACCTGCAGTTGTGGCAGATGCTCGGCGCCCAGGTCCTGTCCGTCGACGACGTGGTCGGCACGCGCTTCTCGGTCTGGGCCCCCAACGCCGAACGGGTCAGCGTGGTCGGCAATTTCAACGACTGGGACGGACGTCGGCACCCGATGCGGGTGTTGGGCGGTAGCGGTGTTTGGGAGCTGTTCATCCCGGGGGTTCAGGTGGGCGACCTGTACAAGTTCGAGATCAGGAGTCACCTGACCGGCCAGACGCAGTTGCGTACCGATCCGGTGGGCCGGCAGTTCGAGAAGCGTCCCGACACCGCCGCGATCGTCCCGGCCTTCCAGCCCTTCGAGTGGCACGACGACGACTGGATCGCCCGGCGCGAGCAGTGGCAGTGGGACCAGGCGCCCGTGTCGATCTACGAGGTACATCTGGGGTCCTGGCGTCTCGAAGAAGGCGAGTTCCTCAACTACGACGAGCTGGCCGACCAGCTGATCCCCTATGTGCAGGAGCGCGGTTTCACCCACGTCGAGCTGCTGCCCGTCACCGAGCACCCCTTCGACGGCTCCTGGGGCTATCAGACCACCGGCTATTTTGCGCCGACCAGCCGTTTCGGTGGCCCGGCCGCATTCTGCCGCTTCGTTGACCGGGCGCACGCCGCCGGCATCGGCGTCATCCTCGACTGGGTGCCGGCCCATTTCCCCCGCGACGAATTCGCCCTTGCCCGCTTCGACGGCAGTGCGCTCTACGAGCACGAGGACCCGCGCCGCGGGGAGCATCGCGACTGGGGCACGCTGATCTTCAACTTTGGTCGGCGCGAGGTGCAGAACTTCCTGATCGCCTCGGCGCAGTACTGGATCGAGCACCTGCACCTCGACGGCCTGCGTGTGGACGCGGTCGCCTCGATGCTCTACCTCGACTACTCGCGCAATGCCGGCGACTGGCTGCCCAACCGCCACGGCGGCCGCGAAAACCTCGAGGCCATCGAGTTCCTCCAGCGGCTCAACCACACCATCCTCTCGCGCAACCCCGGCACGCTGATGATGGCCGAGGAGTCGACCGCCTGGCCGATGGTTTCCCGCCCGCCGGACCACGGCGGCCTGGGCTTCTCGATAAAGTGGAACATGGGCTGGATGAACGACTCGCTCGCCTACTTCAGCGAGGATCCCATCAACCGGCCCTACCATCACAACCTGCTGACCTTCGGCCTGCTCTACGCATTCTCCGAGAACTTCGTCCTGCCGCTGTCGCACGACGAGGTCGTCCACGGCAAACGCTCCCTGCCCGGCAAGATGCCGGGCGACGAATGGCAGCGATTCGCCAACCTGCGCCTACTGCTCGCCTGGCAGTACACATTCCCGGGCAAGAAGCTGCTGTTCATGGGGACCGAGTTCGGCCAGGGGAACGAGTGGTCGCACGCCCGCGAACTCGACTGGTGGATGCTCGACTACCCGCTCCACCAGGGCATCCAGGCGCTGGTCGACCAACTCAACTTCCGTTACCGGCACGAGCCGGCCCTGCACGAACGCGACTTCGAGCCTGGCGGATTCGACTGGATCGACTGCAACGATCGCAGCCAGTCGGTGATCAGTTTCTGCCGGCACGGCCATTTCGAAAGCGTTGTGGTGGTCTTCAACTTCACCCCGGTCGAGCGTCCGGGCTACCGGATCGGCGTGCCCGAGACCGGCCGCTACCAGGTGCTCGTCAACACCGACAGCGAGGGCTTCGGCGGCTCCGGGCGCAACCCGGCTCCCGATACCGCGACGGCCGATCCCTGGCACGACCAGCCGGCGAGCCTCACCCTGGACCTGCCCGGACTGAGCGCCGTGGTGCTCAAGCATGTCGGTGAATGAGCGCCCCGCTGGGCCAGAGCCCGGCGGTCGGATAACATGCGATACTGCCTGCTTTCGGGAACGTGCCTCGTGACCGAGGCGACGCGGCCCAATCGGTCGCCCCAACTGTCAATCGAGGAGATACCGACGTGTCGCTGTCCGTGCTGTTTGCGACGAGTGAAGCCTATCCCCTGATCAAGACCGGGGGACTCGCCGATGTTTCCGGCGCCCTGCCCGCGGCGCTGAGCGAGCTGGGCGTGGACGTGCGCCTGGTCCTGCCGCGCTACGGCGACCTGGCCCTGCGGGAGGACCAGACCACCGAGCACCTGGCGCGCCTGGACGTGCTCGGCCAGCCGGTCGACATCCTGCAGACCGTAATGCCCGACAGCGGCGTGCGCGTCTACCTGGTGGATCACCCCACCTTCTCCGCCCGCCAGGGCAACCCCTACATGGGCCCGGACGGCAATTCCTGGCACGACAACCCCGACCGCTTCGCCCTGTTCGCCCGGGCGGCCGTCGCCGTGGCCACCGGCGGGGTCGACCCCGACTGGCACCCGGACGTGGTGCACGCCAACGACTGGCAGACCGGCCTGATCCCGGCCCTACTCCACGAGGCGGAGAAGCCGCAGACCGTCTTCACCCTGCACAACCTCGCCTACCAGGGCGTGTTCGATCGTTCCACCTTCGAACGCCTGGGCCTGCCCTGGAGCCTCTGGCGGCCCGACGGGCTGGAATACTGGGGCAACATGTCGTTCATCAAGGGCGGCATCGTGTTCGCCGATCGAATCACCACCGTCAGCCCCAATTATGCCCGCGAGATCCAGACCCCCGAGTTCGGCTACGGGCTCGACGGGCTGCTACGCCACCGCAGCGACGCGCTGATCGGCATCCTCAACGGCATCGGCTCGGACTGGGATCCGGAAACCGACCCGGCGCTGGTCCGCCCCTATTCCCGCGAGGATCTCGACGGCAAGGCGGCCAACAAGGCGGCCCTTCAGAAAGAGCTCGGCCTGCCGATACGGGATGACGTGCCCCTGGTCGTCCACGTCGGGCGCCTGGTCGAACAGAAGGGCATCGACCTGGTCATCCAGGCGCTCTCGATGCTCGGCCAGCGCGACGTGCAGTTCGCCTGCCTGGGTAGCGGCGAGCGTCGTTTCGAGCAGGCGTTGCGGGCACGCGCCGAGGCCGACCCGGAGCGTATCGCCGTGCGCATCGGCTACGACGAGGGACTGGCCCACCGACTCGAGGGAGGTGGCGATGCGTTCATCATGCCAAGCCGGTTCGAGCCCTGCGGTCTCAACCAGCTCTACAGCCTCAAGTACGGCACGGTGCCGATCGTCCACAGCGTCGGGGGACTGGCCGACACGGTCACCCCGGTCACGCCGGCCACGCTCCGCGACGGCAGCGCCACGGGCATCGTCATGAACCAGGTCGACGTCACCTCGATCCTCTGGTCGCTGGACGAATTCACTTCCCTGTTCGGTCGTCCCGAGGACCTGAAGCAGGTACGCCGGCGGGCAATGGCCCAGCGATACGACTGGGGGGCGAGTGCGCGGTCCTATCTCGAGCTATACGAGGCGATATCGAACGCCGACATGCCATGATGAATCGATTCCAGACCAGCCCAGCCCAGGTTCGCGACGAGTTGACCCGCCTGATGGGTGCCGCGTTGCACGAAGGCATCAAGCGGCTTTTCGCCCAAGCCGAGCGGCAACTGTTCGACCTGGCCGCCGCCGAAACCGACAGCCAGCGTCGGACCGAGGCGTTCGAGGCCATCGCGCAGTGCCGCGGCGAACAGGACGGCTTCTTCCGCGCCTTCGCCGCGGCACTTCTCGCCCCGTCCGCCGACTGGAAGACGGCCGAATGGCACCAACTGATCGGCGACCGGGCCCGTGCACTCCGTTTCGAGGACGATCTCGCCGAAGCCGGCCGACGCTGCGGGATCGAGCACACCCAGTTCGAGGCACGGATCGGCCAGCTCCACAACGATGACCCGGACAGCGTGCCGGCCGGGCTGTTCACGCTCGAATCGATCAGCCGAGCCTTTCTGGCGCAGGCCGGCAGGCTGCCGCGCGACGTGCGCGATCCGTTGATCGCCCACTGGGCCGAACAGGTGCTCTTCCGGCTGGCGCCGATCTACTCGGTCCTCAACGACTACCTGATCCAGGTGGGTGTTCTCCCCGGGATCAAGCGCCTGCGCGACCCGCTGACCGAGACCGCCAGCGTGGACACGCACTCGAACACCGCCCAGACCATCCCGGACGCACCCCGACGCGTCGGTCCATCGCCCGAGGAACTCTCCGACCGGCTCGTGCCGATGCTGCGCGCCACGATCGCCGGCGACGACCAGTACCTGTTCCGCTTCGAACGCGACCGGGACTGGCGAGAGGAGGATTTCGCCGCATTCATCATGGATCGGCTCGAACCCTCGCTGTCAACGGCGGACTGGCCCGGCCGCAGCCGCGAACTGATCCGACTGGTGGGCATGACCCTGAGCGACGTGCTCAACGACGAACTCATCGACCCGCGTCATCGGCGACAGATCGCCACGCTGCAGATCGCGGTGCTGCTGCTGGCCACGCGCGACCGGCATTTCCTTTCCGATGCGGACCACCCGATGCGCCGCATTCTCAACCTGCTCGCCCTGATCGGATCGGACCCCGACCTCAAGCCGGACACCGACTCGAGCGGCGCGCTGCTGGAACCCATCCAGCAGGCCGTGCTCGAGGACCCGCTCGCGCTCGACGCATTGGCCGACCGCCTGCGCGACATATCGCGCGGCAAGCCGATCGACCAGCCGCAGCCGGCGGTCCAGCCAGCGCATGAGCGGCTCGCCCAGATCGAGGAGCGCTGCCGCATCCGGGTGGGCAAGATCCTCGCCGGGCACGTCGCGGACATGCCCCTGCGCGAACCGACCCGCGCACTGCTCGATGGGGTGTTCCAGCCGTTCATGGTCCGCACCATGATCAACCAGGGGCGCCAGAGTGCGCCCTGGGCCGGCATCATCGAACTCCTGCAGGAGGCGCTTACCCTACAGATCGACCCGACGATCGGCCCGGACGACGTCAGGGCCTTCGCCGGCCAGTCCGCCCGGCTGTTCAACGAAACCACCAGCGACGGCCTGCTCGGCGAAGAACAACGGACACTCGACACCTTCCTCGACTACCTCGATGCCCAGAGCCGGGACACGCAGGCAGTCCCCGAACCGCCATCCGCGGCCCCGGGACACGTCGGCAACGGTAACTCGGAGGACGAGGCCGCCGTCGACGACTTGACTTCGATCCCCACCCCGCCCCCCGAGGCCGGGCCAATCGAGATGGAAAAAGCCACGCCGACGGAAACGTCTGCCCCGTCGGCCGGCACGACCGCCGTGCCCGACCGGGGTACCGGCTCCGAGCCCTTATCCGTCGAGCCGCAGTCGTCCGCTCCCGGCATACCCTCCGACGGGTTGCTGCTCGCCTCGCTCGACGTGGTCCGGGACTTCTTCGATCAGCAAAGCCGCAGCGAGGAATGGTTCGAGGTGTACACGGGCCCCGGCCGGGCCCTGCGCCGTCTGAAGATCCGGGATCTCGACGCCGAGAACGGCGTGGTCAACTTCGCCAACCGCACGGGACAGGCCAAGCTCAGCCTGCCGGTCGGCCAGGTGATCGACGACCTGCTCGCCGAACGGACCCGGCTGGTCTTCGGCAACCCGCGATTCGTCCGCTCGCTGACCGCCCTGCGCAGCCAACTGGAGGAGCAGCGTGGTGAAGGTTGAGTACGCTACCCCCCGCACCGACGACGAGCCGCACCGCGACCGGCGGGATTTCCTGCGGCTCGACAGGACCGGCACCGGCCTGCTGCGGCTGGCGGGCGAGTCGCAGCCGGTGGGCAGCGGGCGTATCGTCGACATCAGCGCCAACGGCCTGAACCTGCTTTGCGACACCGAGTGGGCCGAGCGCATACGCCCCGGCAGCGCCGTCGAAGTGGTCGCGCGCCTTGAGGAAAGCGCCGAACCGTTCTACCTGCTCGGCGAGGTCATCTGGTTCCGGAGCCTCGACGGTGGCGGGTGCCGGATCGGCATCGAGTTGCCCGCACCCGGCGCGAACCACCACCTGCCGCGCAACGACAACCGCGACTGGCGAGCGCTGTTTCTCGCCTGACACGGCTGCCCGGTCCACTCTCCAGCCCTCCGTCGCCTCGACGACGCCGCGGTACCGGGCAAGTGTTGACCAACGCCTGTTGTACAATCCCCCCTCCAGCACGGGCCGCTAGGCGAGCGCCTCTTGCCGGTCGTGTAGCGATCGCTCGTGCCCACCACCCGACACATACCGAAACGCCCTACCGACCTATGCGAATCATCACCGGCAACGCCGCCCGATCCCCGTTCCGACTCGCCAAGTTGCAACAGCGCCTGGCCGCCATCCATCCCGGGATCGAGGCAGTGCACGCCCGCTTCGTGCACCTGGTCGACGTCACCGACGGCGCGAACCTCGACGAGGAACGCCTCGAGGAACTGCTCGACTACGGCGAGCCGACCGAGGACTGGTCATCGGTCTGGCCCCGGATCGTCGTGGCCCCGCGGGCCGGCACGATCTCGCCCTGGTCCTCCAAGGCCACCGACATTGCCCGGATCTGCGGTCTCTCCGCCGTCGAGCGGATCGAGCGTGGCATCGAGTTCGCGGTCTCCGGCTCTAAGATCAACGCCGACGACTTCGACTGGCGCCCCGCCCTGCTCGAGGTGCTGCACGACCGCATGACCGAGGCCGTCTACGAGGACGAGCGCTCGCTCGAGGCCCTGTTCCGTCACGCCGACCCCACGCCGCTCTCGCGCATTGCCCTGGGAGACGACGCCGAAGGCGCGATCGCTGCGGCCAACCAGCGCATGGGCCTGGCCTTGAGCGACGACGAGGTCGAGTACCTCGCCTCCGCCTACCGGGACCTCGACCGTGACCCGACCGACGTCGAGCTGATGATGTTCGCCCAGGCGAACTCCGAGCACTGCCGTCACAAGATCTTCAACGCCGACTGGACCATCGACGGTGAGGACCGCGACCTGTCGCTGTTCGCCATGATCCGCAACACCCACCAGCGTCATCCCGAGGGCACCCTGTCGGCCTACAAGGACAACGCCGCGGTGATCCAGGGCCAGGACGGCACCCGCTTTGCCGTCAATCCGGCCACCGGCAACTACGAGACCGTCGACGAGCGGATCGACTTTCTCGCCAAGGTCGAGACCCACAACCACCCCACCGCCATCTCGCCCGACCCGGGTGCCGCCACCGGCGCCGGCGGCGAGATCCGGGACGAGGGCGCGACCGGCCGCGGCGGCAAGCCCAAGGCCGGCCTGACCGGTTTCTCGGTCTCCAACCTGCGTATCCCCGAGCTGCCGCAACCCTGGGAGGCGGCCACCGCAGACGTCGGCCGACCCGAGCGCATCGTTAGCCCGCTCGAGATCATGCTCGACGGTCCGATCGGCGCGGCGGCCTTCAACAACGAGTTCGGCCGCCCCGCGCTCGGCGGCTACTTTCGCACGCTGGAGATGAACACCAATGAGGACGAGGGCGCGCACGAGCGTCGAGCCTGGGGCTATCACAAGCCGATCATGATCGCCGGCGGCGTCGGCGTGATCCGTCCCAATCTCATCGAGAAGGAACCGATCGCCCCGGGGCACCTGCTGATCGTACTGGGCGGGCCGGCCATGCAGATCGGGCTGGGCGGTGGCGCGGCCTCCTCGCAGGATTCCGGCACCGGCCACGCCGAGCTGGACTTCGCCTCGGTTCAGCGCGCCAACCCGGAGATGGAACGGCGGGTCCAGGAAGTGATCGACCGCTGCATCTCGCTCGGCGAGACCAACCCGATCGTCTCGATCCACGACGTCGGCGCCGGCGGCCTGTCCAACGCCCTGCCCGAGCTGATCAACGATGCCGGCATGGGCGGTAGCTTCGACTTGCGCAAGATCCCCAACGACGAGCCGGGCATGTCGCCGCTGGCGATCTGGTGCAACGAATCGCAGGAGCGCTACGTGCTCGCCATCCAGCCGGATGACCTCGAGCGCTTCGCCGCCCTGTGCGATCGCGAGCGCGCGCCGTTCGCCGTGGTCGGCACCGCCACCGCCGAGCAGCACCTGCGCGTGGCCGACCCGCACTTCGGCGACGACCCGGTCGACCTGCCGATGCAGACCCTGTTCGGCCACCCGCCGAAGATGCACCGCGACGTCAAGCACCGCCCCGGCGCCGGGCGCGACCTGGAGCTGGACGGCATCGAGATCGACGCGGCGCTCGATCGCGTGCTCGCCCTGCCCGGCGTCGGTGACAAGAGTTTCCTGATCACCATCGGCGACCGCTCGGTCGGCGGCCTGGTCGCCCGCGACCAGATGGTCGGTCCGGCCCAGGTGCCGGTGGCCGACAGCGCGGTGACCTCGACCGACTTCTACCACCACCACGGCGAGGCGATGGCCATGGGCGAACGCGCCCCGGTCGCGCTGCTCGACGCGCCGGCCTCCGCGCGGCTGGCCGTGGCCGAGGTGGTCACCAACCTCGCCGGCACCGCCATCGACGGCACCGACCGCATCAAGCTCTCGGCCAACTGGATGGCCGCCTGCGGGCACGACGGCGAGGACGCGCGCCTGTTCGACACCGTGCGCACCGTCGGCATGGAGTTCTGCCCGGCGCTGGGCATCAGCATCCCGGTGGGCAAGGACTCGCTGTCGATGAAGACCCGCTGGCAGGACGGCGACACCGAGAAGTCGGTCACCTCGCCCGTCTCGCTGGTGGTCACGGGCTTCGCCCCGGTCAGCGACGTGCGCCGCACCCTCACCCCGGAACCGGTCTCGGATGTCGACAACCGCCTGTTCCTGGTCGACCTCGGCCTGGGCCAGAACCGCCTGGGCGGCTCGGCACTCGCGCAGGTCTTCAACGCCACCGGCTCGACCACGCCGGACATCGCCCCCGCGCCGCTCAAGGCGTTCTTCGACGTGATCCAGGAACTCAACCGCCTCGGTTACCTGACCGCCTACCACGACCGCAGCGACGGCGGGACGATCGTCACGCTCCTGGAAATGGCCTTCGCCGGGCGTTGCGGGCTGGATCTGGAAATCGACGACCTCGGTGGCGACCCGATGGCCGGGCTGTTCGCCGAGGAAGTGGGCGCCGCGTTCCAGGTCAAGGCCGAGGACGCCGACTTCATCCGCGAGCAGTTCGAGGCGGCCGGACTCGACGAGGCCCTGATCGATCTCGGCCGCGCAACCAACGATCGCCGGGTGCATGTCACCTGGCGCGGCAAGACCGTGATCGACCGCCCGCTGGCCGATCTCAAGGCGATCTGGTCGGCGACCTCGTTCCAGATGAGCGCCCTGCGCGACAACCCGGAAACGGCCGAGCAGGCCTTTGCCGCCGCGACCGACTTCGACGACCCGCAGCTGGCCGGCAGCCAGGCCACCTTCGATGTCAGCGAGTCGCTCGCCGCGCCGATGATCGCCAAAGGCTCCCGCCCGCGGATCGCCATCCTGCGCGAACAGGGCGTCAACGGCGAGGTCGAGATGGCCGCGGCCTTCACGGCGGCCGGCTTCGAGGCGGTCGACGTCCACATGGCCGACCTGATCGGCGGCCAGCACGACCTGGCCGACATGAAGGGGCTGGTCGCCTGCGGCGGCTTTTCCTTCGGCGACGTACTCGGCGCGGGCTCCGGCTGGGCACACGCCATCCGCTACAACGACCGGGCGCGCGATGCCATGCAGGCGTTCTTCGAGCGCGAGGACACCTTCGGACTGGGCGTGTGCAACGGCTGCCAGATGTTCTCGCAGCTTTCCGACCTCATCCCGGGCGCCGCCCACTGGCCGCGCTTTTTGCGCAACCGCTCCGAGCAGTTCGAGGCCCGCCTGTCGCTGGTGGAAATCCCTCACTCGCCGTCGATCCTGCTCAAGGGCATGATCGGCTCGCGCCTGCCGATCACCGTGGCCCACGGCGAGGGGCGCGTGGCCTACCGCCGTCCCGAAGACGCCGAGGAAGTGTTCACCGCCCTGCGCTACGTCGACGGGCACGGCATCGCCACCGAGAGCTACCCGGCCAACCCCAACGGCTCGGCCGGCGGCGAGACCGGGTTCACCACCGAGGACGGGCGCTTTACCATCATGATGCCGCACCCGGAACGCGTCTGGCGGGCGAGCCAGCTCTCCTGGCGCCCGCGCCGCTGGTCGGACGACCAGCGGGACGCGGCCACCGATCGCGGCCCGTGGCTGCGCCTGTTCGAGAACGCGCGAGCCTGGGTCGAGGGATCGTGATCCCGGGCCTGCCGTGCCGACCCTGCCGGCGCGCCTGACGTGACGCCCGCGATGACAGCGGGCGAGCGCGTCCCGCCCACGCTGATCCTGATGTCGGGCTCCACCCTGTGGGGCCTGACATGGATCTGGCTGAAATATGCCCATGGGCTGGGCATCGGGCCGATCCTGCTTTCCGTCATCGCCTACGCGGCGCAATGGCTGATCGTCCTGCCGTTTGCCTGGCGCGCCTGGAACGAGCCGACCCGACCACCGATCACGCGCCTGAACTGGGAATGGCTCGCCCTGCTGGCCTTCGCCGCCGGCGTCTCCGGGGTCGGGTTCACCATGGCGATGGTCTACGGCGACGTCGTCCGCTCGATGATGCTGTTCTTCCTGATCCCCGCCTGGGGCGTGCTCTTCGGGCGGCTGTTCCTCAAGGAACCGCTGACACCCGCCCGGCTGCTGGCGGTGGTCAGCGCCCTGGCCGGGGCGTTCCTGATCCTCGGGCCGGACTTTGGCGACGGCCTGCTCCCGGCCGACTGGTTCGCGCTGATCGCCGGGTTCTCGCTGGCCGGCGCCAACACCCTGTTCCGCTTTCTCCACGAACAGCCCATCCCGATCAAGCTCACGCTGATGCAGGCCTCCACCGTGGTGCTCGGACTGATCGCCTGGGCCGTCTCCGACGAGTTCGGCGTGGTGCCGACACTCGCCGCCGTCTCCAGCAGCGCGCTCTACGGCGCGACCATGCTGCTGGCCGCCGTGCTGGCCACGCAGTACGCCGTCGAGCGGCTGCCCGCCTCGCGCAGCGCGATCCTGATGACTCTCGAGCTGCTGGTGGCCGTCGCCTCGGCGACCTGGCTGGGTGATCGCTTCCACGGCGCGCACGTCTGGGCCGGGGGCGCCCTGATCCTCGTCGCCGCCCTGCTCGAGGCGGCCTCCGCTCCCCGTCACCGTCCCCCGGTCGCGCCATGCAAGGGCTGAACCCGCAACAACAGGCCGCGGTGCGGCACATCGACACCCCGCTGCTGGTCCTCGCCGGGGCCGGCTCGGGCAAGACGCGCGTGATCGTCGAGAAGATCGTCCACCTGATCGAGTCGAAGGGCACGCCCGCCCGCGGCATCTGGGCGGTGACCTTCACCAACAAGGCCGCGCGCGAGATGGGCGAACGCATCGGCCAACGCCTGGCCGCCGAGCGCCGGCGCGGACTGAACATCTCGACCTTCCATACCCTCGGTCTGAACCTGATCCGCCGCGAGATCCGCGCGCTGGGCCTGCGCCCGGGATTCACCGTGCTCGACGCCGAGGACAGCCTCAACCTGATCAAGTCGCTGCTGCAGCAGAACGAGTCGGCCGCCGGCCTGATCGAGCCCAAGGAAGCCCAATGGCAGATCTCGCAGTGGAAGAACGACCTGCTCGCCCCGAGCCAGGCCGCGGCCGGCTGCCAGGACGAGGTCAAGGCCGCCTGCGCCTCCCTCTACGACGACTACGCCCGGCAACTGACCGCCTGCAACGCGCTGGATTTCGACGACCTGATCAAGCGCCCGGTCGAACTGCTGCGCGACGACCCCGAGGCGCGCGAACGCTGGCAGAACCGGGTGCGCTACCTGCTGGTCGACGAGTATCAGGACACCAACGCCAGCCAGTACGAGCTGGTCCGCCTGCTGGTGGGCAAGCTCGGCCGGCTGACGGCGGTGGGCGACGATCACCAGTCCATTTACGCCTGGCGCGGGGCGCGACCGGAGAACCTCGTGCATCTCGCGCGCGACTTCCCGGGGCTGACCACCATCAAGCTCGAACAGAACTATCGCTCGGTGAACACCGTGCTCACCGCGGCCAACCAGCTGATCGCCAACGACCCGACCACTCAGCCCAAGACGCTCTGGAGCGCGGTAGGACCCGGCGAGGCGCACCGCGTGCTGGTCTGCGACACCGCCGAGGACGAGGCCGAGCGCATCGCCACCGACATCCTGCATCGGCATTTCAAGGACAACTCGCCCTACCGCAACTTCGCCATCCTGTTCCGCGGCAACCACCAGGCACGCCTGATCGAGCAGCAGCTGCGCAAGCTCTCGATCCCCTACATACTCACCGGGGGGCAGTCGTTCTTCGAGCGCGCCGAGGTCAAGGACGCCATGGCCTACCTGCGCCTGATGGCCAACCCGTCGGACGACGCCGCCCTGCTGCGCATCATCAACACCCCGCGACGCGGCATCGGCCCGACCACCCTCGAGCGCCTGGGCCAGATCGCCCGCGAGCGTCACGCCCATCTGGCGGCCGCGGCCCGGTCCGTGACGGCCGGGCAACGGCTCGACGCGCGCGTGCACCACCAGCTGACGCAGTTTCTCGACTGGCTGGACGCCACCCGGTCGCGCATGGACGAGCAACCCGCCGCCGAGGCGATGCGCGGCCTGCTCGAGGAGATCGACTACTTCGGCTACCTGCGCGAGCAGGAGAACAGCGCCAGGGCCGCCGAACGTCGCTGGACCAACCTGCACGACTGGCTCGAGTGGACCGAGCGGATCGCCGTCGACAACGACTCGGGCGAGGCACTCTCGCTGACCGAGCTGGTGCAGAAGATGAGTCTTCTCGGCATCCTCGAGCAGAAGACCCGCGACCAGGACGACGACGCCGTGCGCCTGCTGACCCTGCACGCGGCCAAGGGCCTGGAATTCCCCCATGTCTACCTCTCCGGCATGGAGGAGGACCTGCTGCCCCACCACGACTGCCAGGAGGAAGATCGCCTCGCCGAGGAACGCCGCCTGTGCTTCGTCGGCATCACCCGCGCCCAGCGCAGCCTGACCTTCACGCTCACCCGCCGACGGCGACGCTACGGGCAATGGCGCGACGTCCAGCCCAGCCGCTTTCTCGAGGAACTCGAGGCCGACCTGCTTCGCTGGGAGGGAATCGGCGTGCAGAAGAGCGAGGAGGAAAGCCGGGCGACCGCCACAGAGGCCATGAGCGCGATCCGTGCGATGCTGGGCAAGTCGTGACGGCCGATCCTTTCGATCAACATTATTGATCCGGCATCAAGCGGGATCGGCAATCGATACTTCGATTTGCTATGCTCCCGGCGCCGTTTCCCGTGACCCGGTCACGTCGGTCACGTCCCTTTAGTTGCCAGCACGAAGGACCAGCGGAACACCATGCAGCCATCCGAGACCTCGACATCATCCCCCCGAGCGCGACGCTGGCTGTTCCGCTACCTGCTCCCGCTCCTGATCCTCGGCGTCGCGATCGCCGCCTTCCTCGCCCTCAAGGCCAGTGGTCCCGAGACACCGCCGACCGAGGCCGAGGAGCGCTCCTGGCTGGTCGACGCCATGACCGTCGAACCGGCCACTCGCCACCCGGTACTGACCCTGAACGGCGAGGTCGCCAACCCCGACCGCCTGACCATCAACGCCCCGCTGCCCGCGCGCGTCTCCGCCGTGCCGGTAAAGGACGGCCAGTCGGTCGCCGGCGGCGAGACACTCGTCGAACTCGACCGCCGCGATTTCGAGCCGGCCTACCAGCGCGCCCGCGCCAACCTCGCCGACCTCGAGTCACAGATCTCGGAATTGCGCGCCCGGCATGAATCCGATCGCCAGGCCCTGACCCTCGAACGCGAGATCGTCGAGAACGCCGAGACCTCGTTGTCGCGCAGCCGCGACCTGCGGGAGCGCAACCTCGCCTCGCAGGCCGACCTCGACACCGCCCGCGATACCCTCAGCCAGGCTCGGTTGTCGCTCAACGCCCTGCAAGAACGACTCTCCACCTTCGAGTCGCGCCTGGCCGGTCTCGAGGCCCGTCGCGACGCCGCCGAGGCGGACGTGAAGGCCGCCCGACGCGATCTCGACCGGGCCCACGTCGAGGCCCCGTCGGACGGGATCGTCGGCCGCGTCGAGGCCACCCCCGGGGCCCAGGTCGGCGCCAACGCCGCCCTGCTGAGCTTCTATCCCTGGCAGGGGTTCGAGGTGCGGGCGCTGATCCCATCGACCCGCCTCGCCGCCATGCTCGAGGCGATGGAGGACGAACCGCCGAAAGCGCGCACCCTTGAGACCGGCGCGGCGCTCGAGCTCGACCGGGTCGCCGCGGAGGCCTCCGGCCAGGGTGCGACCGGCCTGTTCCGCTTCGTCGATCCGGACCACTCCCTGCGCGCCGGGCAGGTGGTCACCCTGGAACTGGAGATGCCCGCGGTCGACGACGCCGTGGCCATCCCCCACAGCGCGCTCTACGGCAACGATCACGTCTACCGCATCGTCGACGGACGACTCGAGCGGGTGCGCGTCGAGCGCCTGGGTGAGTTCCGCGACCCCGATGCCGGCGAGGCGAACGAACGCGGCATGCTGCTGGTGCGCTCGGCCGGGCTCGCCGCCGGCGACCGTCTCGCCACCACCCAGCTGCCCAACGCCGTTGACGGGCTGCGCGTGCGCACGGACGACAAGGGCGCGGACGGCGGCGCGATCGACAGCGATCCCGAGGGTTCGGAATGACCAACGGTGGACCGCGCGGCCTGCTGGAGAGCTTCGCCCGTCACCGGGTGGCTCCCCACCTGATCATGCTGCTGATGATCCTCGGCGGGGTGTTTGCCATCTCGCGGATGAACATCCAGTTCTTCCCCAATTTCGCCGTGGACGTGGTCACCGTCTCGGTGGTCTGGACCGGCGCGTCGGCCGAGGACGTCGAACGCGGCATCACCAACCCGCTCGAGGAGCGCCTGCGCTCGGTGCCGGATCTCGACAGCATGACGTCGACGTCCGCCCAGGGGGTGTCCACCATCACCCTGGAATTCGAGCAGGGCTCCGATCCGGTCCTGGCACTCAACGACGTGCGCGAGCAGGTCGACACCTTCCGCAACTTCCCCGCCGACGCGGAAAACCCGCAGATCAGCCGGGCGCCCAAGTTCGACCCGGTAGCCCGCCTGCTGGTCTACGGCGACGTCGAGCCCGAGGCCATGCGTCACTGGGTCGACCGCTTCGAGCGCGAACTGGTCGACCGCGGCATCGACCGGGTGACCGTCAACGGCATGCCCGAGCAGCAGGTCTCGATCGAGGTGCCGTCTAGCTCGCTGGCGGCCCTGGGACAATCCCTGCCGCAACTCTCCGAGACGGTCGACGCCCTGTCGCGCGACGTGCCGGCCGGTGAATTCGGCAGCGCCGACGGCGGCCGGGAGCTGCGTGCCGTGGAGCAGCGCCGCCGACCGCTGGAGTTCGCCGATCTCTCCGTGATCAGCAGCCCGGCCGCGCGCCTCGACCTCGGCCAGATCGCCAACATAATCCAGGAGCCGCGCCGCGACTCGCTGCTGCTGCGCCACGACGGCAAGCCGGCCGCCGAGCTGGTCCTGCAGCGCTCCGAGCACGGCGACAGCCTGGACTCGGCGCGCGCGTTGCAGGAATGGATCGACGAGACCCGCCCCGACCTGCCGCCGGGACTCGAGATCAAGGCCTACGACCAGTCCTGGCAACTGATCCGCGACCGCATCAACCTGCTGGTGACCAACGGCTTCGGCGGGCTGGTGCTGGTGCTGGTGCTGCTCTACCTGTTCCTGCCCGGACGCGTCGCCTTCTGGGTGGCCGCGGGCATCCCCGCCGCGTTTCTCGCCGCGCTCGCGATCCTGTGGCTGATCGGCGGGTCGATCAACATGATCTCGCTGTTCGCCCTGATCATGGCGCTGGGGGTGATCGTCGACGACGCGATCGTGGTCGGGGAGGACGCCGACGCCCACTTCCGCAAGGGCGAGGCGCCCCTGCTCGCCTCGCAGGGGGCCGCCCGGCGCATGTTCTGGCCGGTGATGGCCTCCTCGTTGACCACCATCGCCGCCTTCATGCCGTTG
Source organism: uncultured Halothiobacillus sp. (assembly GCA_964442775.1). Taxonomy (GTDB): domain Bacteria; phylum Pseudomonadota; class Gammaproteobacteria; order Halothiobacillales; family Halothiobacillaceae; genus Guyparkeria. The sequence goes on from CAYUAO010000005.1 coordinate 43,737, forward strand.
CTGGTGGTCGGCGGGACCATCGGCCAGATCCTGCGCGACATCCCGGTGGTGATGATCTGCGTGATCGCCGCCTCCCTGGTCGAGGCGTTCCTGGTCCTGCCCGGCCACCTGCGCGGCGCGTTCAGCGGCCGACGGCAGGACGACCGCCAACCCGGACGACTGGCACGGTTCCGAGCCGGCTTCGACCGGGGATTCGATCACTTCCGGCAGCGGCATTTCCGTCCCGCGGTACGCTTTGCCATCGGCAACCGCGGCGTGACTCTCGCCGCCGCGCTGGCCACGGTGATCGTCGCCGCCGGCCTGCTGGCCGGCGGGCGAATGGGCTTCACCTTCTTCCCGACGCCCGAGTCGCAGATCGTCTACGCCAACGCCACCTTCGTCGCGGGCACCGACCGCGAGCGGATGGGTGACTTCATGGAAGAGCTCGAACGCAGCCTCGAGGAGACCGAGGAGGAGCTGGGCGAGGAGCTGGTGCAGACGGGCATCACGCGCCTCGGTGGGACGATCGGCGCGGAAAGCGGCACCAAGGGCGACCAGCTCGGCTCGATGCTGATCGAGCTGGTCGAGCCCGACGCGCGCGAGACGCGCAACGCCGAGTTCATCCGCACCTGGAAGGAAAACACCCGCGAACCGGCGGGCATGGAGAACTTCTCGATCAGCTCGCGCCAGGGCGGCCCGCCGGGCTCGGACCTGACCGTCCGGCTCAAGGGCGGCACCACCGAGGATCTCAAGTCCGCCGCAGTCTCCCTGACCGAGACCCTCAAGGGCGTGCCGGGCGTGGTCGACGTAACCGACGACCTGCCCTACGGACGCCAGCAGATCACCTTCTCGGTCAATGCCCAGGGCCGGGCACTGGGCCTGACCACCGCGGACGTGGGCAACCAGTTGCGGGCCGCCTACGACGGCGCGCTGAGCCAGATCTACCAGTCGGGGCCGGACGAGGTCGAGGTGCGTGTGCTGCTGCCGCGCGGCGAACGGCGCCAGATCGGCTCGCTCGACGACCTGAACATCCGTACCGGGGAAGGCGACTTCGTGCCGGTCCGGCAGGTGGTCGACCTGGGATCGCAACGGGGCTTCGAGGCGATCCGCCACGCCGACGCCGTGCGGGCGGTGGAGGTCTCCGCCGAGATCGACCGCGAGCTGGCCAACGCCGAGAACCTGCGCGCCTCCCTGCTGCGCGACACCCTGCCCGAGCTGGCCAGCCGCCACGGTATCGACTACAGCTTCGAGGGGCGACAGGCCGACCAGCGCGAGACCATGGCGGACATGAAGTTCGGGCTCTACCTGGGGCTGGCGCTGATGTACATCGTCCTGGTCTGGGTATTCTCCGCCTGGACCATGCCGTTCATCGTCATGACCGTGATTCCCTTCGGCCTGGTGGGCGCGATCTTCGGCCACTGGGCGATGGGCATCGAACTGACCATCCTGTCGCTGTTCGGCCTGTTCGGCCTGTCGGGGATCGTGGTCAACAACGCCATCATCCTGGTGGCCTTCTACCGCGACCAGCTCGCCGCCGGCCTGGCGGTCGACGAGGCACTGGAACAGGCCGCCGTCCAGCGCCTGCGCGCGGTGATGCTGACCTCGCTGACCACCATCGGCGGGCTCACGCCACTGCTGTTCGAGACCTCGCTGCAGGCGCAGTTCCTGATCCCGATGGCCACCTCGATCGCCTTCGGCCTGGGCTACTCCACCCTGCTGGTGCTGTTCGTCGTCCCCGCCCTGCTCTCCCTGCGCGAGAGCATCAGCCAGCGGGTCATGCCGGCGAATGCCGAGGCAACTTAGGCGCTATCGGGCATCGCGCCTGAAGGCGTTCCTACGCTATCGATCCCGGCGTAGGAGCGGCTTTAGCCGCGATACCCAATCCGCCCTTCACAACACCGACAACAGGTTCCGCAGCGCCAACCGCCCGGTGGGCGAAACACGGTCCTGGCACAAGGCCGAGTGCAGTTCGGCGGTGGCCAGGGCGTCGATCAGGGCATGGTGGGCGTGGTAGCGCGGCAGGTGGTAGCGCTGACGCAGGGCATCGAGCCGCAGCTCACCGGGACCGTGGTGCAGGTGGCGACGCTCGAAGCCCTGGCGGGCGAGCAGCAGGGTGTCGATCACGGGTATCGCCAGCCCGGCACCGAAGTGGCGCCGGCAGGCGGCGTTGAGGAAGGCGATCTCGAAGCGCGCGTTGTGCGCCACCAGCACCCGGCCGGTCAGCGCCTCGAGGACCTGTTCCAGCGCCTCGCGTTCCGGCAGTCCCTCGGCGGCGGCATCGTCGGTGATGCAGTGGATCACCGCGCTCTGCTCCGGGATGCCGATCTGCGGGTTGATCACCTCGTGGTGCGCGGTGGCCAGATCGATGGTCGGCCCACGCATCACCACCCAGCCGACGCTCAGGAGGCGGTCGCTGCGCGGGTCGAGCCCGGTGGTCTCGAAATCGAGCACCAGGTACTCGCCCTCGCGCCAGTCGGCGTCGATATCGGCCACGGGCGTGTCGAGGAAACGGGCCAGCGGCGAGTCCTCCACCGCCCGCCGACGGTGATGCCGCCGGCGCAGCGACAACCAGCTGCCATGCGGAAACCAGGACAGGCGCAACCGGGCCATGTCAACGGGTGCCGCTGACGTCGTAGTGGGCCCGCACCCAGCGCTGGTGGTCGTCGACCACCCGGAAGGCATCGCGCAGATGATCGCGTTCGAGGCCCGAGAGTTTCTCCGGGTCCAGGCGATTGTCCAGCGGTTCGCCGCGACGCGCCTGGGCGGCCTGGTGGCGCGCGCGCAGCACGTAGAACAGCCGCCAGGCGTCCGCCAACCCGGCCGCGGCCTGGTCCGACAGCCCGCCGGCCCGCGCGGCAGCCTCCAGCCGACGCAGGGTGTGCAACTCCGGCAACCGCAAACTGACCGCGTGCAGGCGGGCGAGATCGGCGATCGGCAGCAGCCCGTAGTGCTTGAGGTCGAGCCGCTCGTCCTGCTGGTCGTCGTCGACCACGACCAGCCGGCGGAAGAAGCCCAGCGGCATGCGAATCGCCAGGGCGTTGTGCGCCAGGCGTCGCTGGAAGATGGTGTTCGAACCCGCCAACGGGCGCACCTCGGCCCAGATCCGCTCCAGCAGGTCGTCGCGCCCGGCGACCGCCCGCATGTCGAAGAAATTGGTCGCCAGCATGATCGAGTGCGGTTCGGGCTGCTCGATCCAGTCGCGGAAGCGACGCAGCCAGCCGACCAGCGGCTGGCGCCAGTCGGCGGTGGTCGCCATGGTGCCGCCCGGGCAGGATGCCAGACCGGCGGCGGCCAGCCCGTCGCTGACATACCGGGCGAAACGCTCGAACCACTCGGCGTGACGCTCCGGCTCAAAAGCGTCGTCGAGGATCAGGGCGTTGTCCTGGTCGGTGAAGGCCGTCTGTTCGCGCCGCCCCTGGCTGCCCAGTGCCGCCCAGGTCCAGGGGACCGGCGCCGGACCCAGATCCTGCTCGGCCAGTTCGGTCAGGCGACGGGTCATGGCGTCGGTGACCGTGACCATGGCCTCGCCCAGCGGCTCGGCCTCCGCGCCGATCGCCACCAGCTGGGCCTCGAGGTCCGCCAAACGCGATCCGACCCGGGCGATCGCCTCGACATCCGGCGCGGCCATCGCGTCGCGTACCAGGTGGATGGAATGCGTGCCCTGGTGGCGCAGGAGGTCGGAGGTCGACAGGATGCCGACCAGCGCTCCCTCCTCGTCGACCACCGGCAGGTGGTGGACGTTGTGCCGCGCGAACAGCAGCGAGGCCTCGAAGGCCGGGCGGGAGGGCTCGATGGTGACCAGCGACTCGGTCATGATCTCGCGCAGCGGGGTCTCGGTCGACTGCCCCGCGGCGACCACCCGCCGGCGCAGGTCGCGGTCGGTGACCAGCCCTACCAGCCGGTCGTCCTCGAGCAACAGCAAGGCGGAGACTTGCGCCTCGGTCATGATCTCCGCCCCGCGGCGGATCGGGGTGGTCGGGGTGGCGGTGATCGGCTCGCGGCGCAGCAGCGTGTCGACCGAGGCGGCCATCAGCGCCTCCGGCCTCCCGCCCTGCCCCAATTCGCTCAGGGCGCGCTCGAGCCGTTCGCGCCGCGAACGCTCGAAACGCCAGGCGAACACCGGGTGCGCCTCGATCAGCTGCTCGAACGCCGGCAGCGGCAGTTGGTAGAACAGGCTGTCCTCAACCACGGCGACCGACTCGGCGGCCCGTTCCCCGCCCGGCAGCGGGGCGTCGGGCGCGGTCGCCTCGGGGGAATCGAGATAGAAGTCGGTCTCGCCGAGCTTGTCGCGCAGGTTGCCGTCGGCATCGTGCACCGCCAGCGCCCCGCTGCGCACGATCCAGAGCCCCGGCTCAGCGTCCGGCGGCGGAAAGGGACGCCCGCGGCGCAGGTAGCGCACCGTCAGTCGACGCGGCAGGCCGTCGAGCACCTCGGCGGGCAGCTCGGCGAAGGCCGGCACCTCGGCGATGAAATCGCGTATTTCCCAGAGTTCCGCGGCCATCTTGGCTCCTTGCCTTTCGTGCCGCCCTCAGGCGGTCCCAGGTGGCGGGTCGATCGGCGGGTCGCGACGCGGGTCGCGCCCCTCAGACTCCATAGTAGCCGCGATACCACTCGACGAAACGGGCCACGCCCTCCTCGACCGGCGTGCTCGGCGCGTAGCCGACGTCCGTTTTCAGGTCCTCGACGTCGGCGTAGGTATCCGGCACGTCACCCGGCTGCATCGGCAGCAGGTTGAGTTCGGCCTTCTTGCCGGTGGCCTGTTCGATCAGCTCGATGTAGCGCAGCAGTTCCACCGGTCGGTGGCTGCCGATGTTGTAGACCCGCCAGGGGGCGAACGAGGTGCCGGAATCGGGGTTCGCGGCGCTCCACTCGTCGTTCGGGGTGGCGACGTGGTCGAGCGTGCGGATCACGCCCTCGACGATGTCGTCGATGTAGGTGAAGTCGCGCCGGTGATGTCCGTGGTTGAACACGTCGATCGGCTCACCGGCGAGGATGTTCCGGGTGAACTTGAACAGCGCCATGTCCGGCCGGCCCCAGGGGCCGTAGACGGTGAAGAAACGCAGGCCGGTGGTGGGCAGGTCGTAGAGCGAGGCGTAGGTGTGCGCCATCAGCTCGTTGGCCTTCTTGGTCGCCGCGTACAGCGACAGCGGATGGTCGACGTTGTGGTGCACCGAGAAGGGCATCTCGGTGTTCGCCCCGTAGACCGAGCTCGACGAGGCGTAGACCAGGTGCTCGACCCCGTTGTGGCGACAGCCCTCGAGGATGTTGGTGAACCCCACCAGGTTGGCGTCGACGTAGGCGTGCGGGTTTTCCAGCGAGTAGCGCACCCCCGCCTGGGCGGCCAGGTGCACCACCCGTTCGGGCCGGACGCGCGCGAACAGGTCGGCCATGCCGGCGCGGTCGGCGACGTCCAGCTTCTCGAAGGAGAAGCCCTCCCGGCCGGTCAGGCGGGCCAAGCGGGCCTCCTTGAGGGTCACGTCGTAGTAGTCGTTGAGGTCGTCGAGGCCGACGACCGTGTCGCCACGCTCGAGCAATCGCGCCGACAGCGCCGAGCCGATGAAACCGGCGGCGCCGGTGACCAGTATCCGCATGCGTTCTCCCCTGAAAGTGTTCCGCGTCGTTCGGGCGGCGCGCCCGTGGCGGGACGGGCGCGGGACGAGGATCGATTATGCCTGCCGCGCCCACCGCCTCCAACCGCCGCAGACGGTGGGCGCGAACGCCTCCGATCGCCCCGCGGGCCCAACTCCCCACCGGTCCGTACCGGCCTCCACCCCCAACGCTTGAGCACAAAAAATTTTTTCCACCCCCGGGGATTTCCTGATCACCCCGGCCCCGGGGCGGTGAAGATCCCCGCGGGAATGCGGACTTGCCGCTCCTGCGCCGGTCGTTATCCACAACCTGTGCACGGCTTGCCCAGATGCTTCCCACCGGCGATGCACCGACTCGTCCACATCATGTAGTGGTATTGACTCTACCAACCCACAGTATTTGCTGTTTTCCCGGTTGACTTTGCTCCGTCAGCGACCACAATCAAGGCTCTCGACAGGATCCGCGGCGCACGGTCGCCGACCCTGTCGCGTCCCGGCGAAGAGGCCCGGGACGACCGGACAAGGGACCGACGAACACGGTCCACGCGTCACGCCGGGCGTGACGCGACGCAGGATGCATCGACGGAAAGGGAAATCGGGACCCGAGACGGGCCAGCAAACACCAGGAACACAGGACGGATCAGCGGCATGAGTACCAGTCAGACAGCAGAAACCCCCACGCAGACCTACCACGAGAACACCGGCAACGCCGCCAGCGGCATCGAGAACGCCGCCGCCACCCCGGGGCAGGTGCGCGTCATCCGCCGTAACGGCAAGCTGACCGCCTACGACCCGTCCAAGATCAAGGTCGCCATGACCAAGGCCTTCCTCGCCGTCGAGGGCGGTGGTGCGGCGGCCTCGGCGCGCGTCCACGAGACGGTCGAGACCCTGGTCTCGCTGATCGACCAGGCCTTGAAGCGCCGCCTGCCCGGCGGCGGCACCGTCCACATCGAGGACATCCAGGACCAGGTGGAGCTCGCCCTGATGCGCGAGGGCCACCACAAGGTCGCCCGCGCCTACGTCCTCTACCGCGAGCAGCAGGCGCAGAAGCGCGCCGCGGAGATGCAGGAGGAGACCGAGACCGGCAGCGAGAAGGCGACGATCAACGTCACCCGCTACGACGGCAGCACCGAGCCGCTGGACACCGTGCGCCTGTCGCGCCTGGTCGACGAGGCCTGCGCCGGTCTCGAGAGCGTCGACAACCAGCGCATCGTCGACGAGACCATCCGCAACCTCTACGACGGCGTGGCCGAGCACGAGGTCAGCACCGCGCTGGTGATGAGCGCGCGCACCCTGATCGAGATCGACCCTGCCTACTCCCAGGTCGCCGCCCGCCTGCTGCTCGACTCCATGCGCACCGAGGCGCTGCGTTTCGTGCACAACCCGGTGACCGCCTGCACCCAGTCCGAGATGGCGACCATTTACCCGGACTACTTCAAGGAATACATCAAGGTGGGCGTCGAACACGAGCTGCTCGACCCGACCCTGCAGCAGTACGACCTCGAGCGCCTCGGCCAGGCACTCGACCACGAGCGCGACCTGCAGTTCACCTACCTGGGCCTGCAGACCCTCTACGACCGCTACTTCCTGCACCAGGACGACGTGCGCTTCGAGCTGCCGCAGGCGTTCTTCATGCGCGTGGCGATGGGCCTGGCGATCAACGAGGTCG